>NZ_VDEK01000005.1:0-217027 GCF_007668225.1 Cereibacter sediminicola
TCGAAACGACCAAACCGCCCGCATATCCCTTCATCATCATCAATGTCAAAGAGCAAAGAAGACAAAAAACAACGGTCTCGCCAGATAACCAGCGATCTCGTCCGCATCATCTCCCAGATTTTCGAAACCTCAAGGCAGCGCCGCCGCCTCTCAATCCCGTCACCGTCGCCGTTCCGCTTCGGTGAGGCGCTATCTAGGGAACCGCAAAAAAACCCGCAAGAGGAAAAGTGAGAGAAGCCCGATATTTTTCCCTCCGGTCGAAAATGTACCCAGATGTTGTGCCATAGTGGGCGCAGAGACTACATCATGTGGACAACTCAGGCCCCACGCCTGAGCGCGCGGAGTGCCCTCAGACCAAGCAGGAAAAGCACGCAGCCCAGGTAGATGATCGGCTCGGGCGGCCAGGCCTTCACGAGCAGAAGGAAGTGCAGTGCCCCCAGCACCGCCGCGAGATAGGTCAGCCGGTGAAGCCGCATCCATGCAGCGGCCCCCATCCGGCGGATCGCGCCGTTGGTGGAGGTCACCGCAAGCGGGATCATGGCGGCAAAGGCCAGCATTCCGAGGGTGATGTAGGGACGCTTGGCAATATCCGCCCCGATCTCTGCCCAGCGGAACTGCAGATCCAGCGCCAGCCAGACCGAGAGATGCAGGCAGACGTAGAAGAACGACAGGAGCCCGATCGCCCGCCGGAACCGGATGAGGTTCACGCCGGTCCACCAGCGCAGCGGGCTGATGGCCAGCACACCCACCAGGAACTGAAGCGCAAGCTCGCCCAGCCGATGCTCGATTGCCTTGACCGGATCGACCCCCAGTCCCCCGGTCGCCGCCTGCCAGACCAGAAGGGCCAGCGGCACAAGCCCCGCCGCATAGACGAAGCCCGTCGGCACCGGCCGCAGGACCCCGTTGATGCGCTGCGCGATCATTCAGAAATCGACCTTCAGATCCTGCCCGGCGTAGAGGTGCGCGACCTCTTCCTCATAGCCGTTGAACAGCCGCGTCTCGATCCGGGGCGCAAAGAAGCCCGAGCCGATCCGCCGCTCCGAGGCCTGACTCCAGCGCGGATGGTCCACGGCCGGGTTAACGTTGCTGTAGAAGCCATATTCGCGCGGGTTCTGCATGTTCCAGGAGGTGGCCGGCATGGTCTCGACCAGCGAGATCCGCACGATGCTCTTGATCGACTTGAAGCCGTATTTCCACGGCACCACCAGCCGGATCGGCGCTCCGTTCTGCTTCGGCATCTCCTCGCCGTAGAGGCCGGTGGCGAGGATCGTCAGCGGGTGCATCGCCTCGTCCAGACGCAACCCCTCGCGGTAGGGCCAGTCGAGGATCCGGCTGCGCACGCCCGGCATCTCCTCGGGGCGGACAAGGGTCTCGAAGGCCACGAACTTCGCGGCGGGCCGGACCCCCGCGCGCTCGAGCAGCTCTCGCAACTCGAACCCGATCCAGGGCACGACCATCGACCATCCCTCGACGCAGCGCAGCCGGTAGATCCGCTCCTCGAGGGTGACAGACTGCAGGATGTCGTCGAGCGGGTAGGAGCCGGGACGCTCCACCAGCCCCGCAATCTCGACCGACCAGGGATCGACCGTCAGCGCGCCCGCGTGCCGCGCCGGGTCCGCCTTGTCGAGGCCGAACTCGTAGAAATTGTTGTAGTTCGAGATCTCCTCGAACGTGTTGGGCGCTTCGTCGGTCGAGAAGCGGCTCGGCCGCGGCTCGACCCGGCCGAAGGCCGGACCGGCGAGACCGATCACTCCGGCCGCCGCCATGAGCTGGCGCCGGTTCAGCCAGTCCGCCCTGGGGGTCACCTCCGACCATCCGATCTTGCGCATCGACTCTCTCCCTTGCCTACCCCATAGGTGCATGGGCCGCACCGGATTTCAAATCCCGCCGCGTTCACAAGGCGGGGACTGCGCTCACGGCCGATCACGACGGATCACGGCTTCTGCAGGCGCCCGATCCGGCCTTCGGGCCGGGCCGTAAGCCTTGCGCCGATCCCGGCATGACACAGGAGGACTGGATTGATGCGCAAGACACTTCTCGCCCTCGGGGCGGCCGCCCTCTTCGCGGCCCCTGCCCTGGCCCAGACCGGAGACATCGTCGAGACCGCCACTGGAGCGGGCGATTTCTCGACGCTGCTGGCCGCAGCCGAGGCGGCGGATCTGGTCGAAACGCTGAAGGGCGAGGGGCCCTTCACGATCTTCGCGCCCACGGATGCGGCCTTCGCGGCCCTGCCCGAAGGCACGGTGGAGGATCTGCTGAAGCCCGAGAACAAGGAACGGCTGACCGAGATCCTGACCTATCATGTCGTCCCCGGCGAGGTCATGTCCTCGAATCTTGCCGAAGGCATGACCGCCGAAACCGTGCAGGGAGGCGAACTCACCATCACGCTCGAGGGCGGCCCGAAGGTGAATGGCACCGCGATCTCGCAGCCGGACGTGGATGCCTCGAACGGGGTGATCCATGTGATCGACGGCGTGCTGATGCCGGGTGCCTGACAGCGGAAGGGCCCGCCCCGGTGGGGCGGGCCCCCGATGAGCCTCGCTCGATCAGTGGACCACGGCGTCCTGCGGCCGGTCTCGCCGCGAGGCCGAGATCCGGTCGCCGATGATCAGGCCATCCACTCCGGCGCTGACCTTGACCACCGAACCGTCGAGCACATCCCCGGCCAGGATCATCTCGGCCAGCGGGTCCTGCAGGTGGCGCTGGATCACCCGCTTCAGCGGACGGGCGCCATAGACCGGATCGTAGCCCTCATCGGCCAGCCATTGCTTTGCCGCCGCATCGAGTTCGAGCGTCACCTTGCGGTTCGCGAGCCGCTTCTCCAGCAGCCCGAGCTGGATCTCGACGATATGGCCCATGTCGTCGCGGCTGAGCCGGTCGAAGATCACCATCTCGTCCAGACGGTTCAGGAACTCGGGGCGGAAGTGACCGCGCACCGCCTCCATCACCGCCGCACGCGCGGGCGCGGGGTCGGCACCCTCGGGCAGCTGGCTCAGCGCATAGGCGCCGAGGTTCGAGGTCAGGATGATCAGCGTCTGCTTGAAGTCCACCGTTCGACCCTGACCATCGGTCAGCACGCCATCATCCAGCACCTGCAACAGCACGTTGAACACCTCCGGGTGGGCCTTCTCCACCTCGTCGAACAACACGACCTGGTAGGGCCGGCGCCGCACGGCCTCGGTCAGCACGCCGCCCTCGTCATAGCCGACATAGCCCGGAGGCGCGCCAATCAGGCGCGCAACCGAGTGTTTCTCCATGAACTCGGACATGTCGATGCGGACCATCGCCTGATCGTCGTCAAAGAGATATTCGGCCACCGCCTTCGTGAGTTCCGTCTTGCCGACGCCGGTCGGCCCGAGGAACAGGAAGCTGCCCAGCGGACGCCGCTCGTCGTTCAGCCCGGCGCGGGCGCGGCGCACGGCATTGGCCACCGCCGTCAGCGCAGGCCGCTGGCCGATCACCCGCTTGCCCAACTCCTCTTCCATCTTGAGAAGCTTCTCACGCTCGCCCTCGAGCATCTTCGAGGTCGGGATGCCGGTCCAACGCTCCACCACCTCGGCGATCTGCTCGGGGCGGACGGCCTCGGCCACCAGAAGGTCGCCCTCGCGCGCCTCGGCCTCTTCCAGCTTCTTCTCAAGCTGAGGAATGACGCCGTAGGACAGTTCGCCCGCACGGGCGAGGTTGCCCTCGCGCTTGACCTGATCCAGTTCGGCGCGCGCTCGGTCCAGCTGCTCCTTCAGGTCGCGCGCGACCTCCAGCTTGTCACGCTCGGCCTGCCATTTCGCGGTCATTTCGGCCGCGTTCTGGGTCATCTCCGAGAGGTCCTTCTCCAGCTTCGCCAGCCGGTCCTTCGACGCTGCATCGTCCTCGCGCCGAAGGGCCTCGGCCTCGATCTGCGCCTGAAGGATCTGGCGATCGAGCGCGTCCAGCTCCTCGGGCTTGCTGTCCACCTCCATCCGCAGGCGCGAGGCAGCCTCGTCCATCAGGTCGATCGCCTTGTCGGGCAGGAAGCGGTCGGTGATGTAGCGGTGCGACAGCGTCGCCGCCGCCACCAGTGCCGCGTCGGCGATCCTCACCCCATGGTGAAGCTCATACTTCTCCTTGATGCCGCGCAGGATCGAGATCGTGTCCTCGACCGTCGGCTCTTCCACCATCAGCGGCTGGAAGCGCCGGGCCAGGGCCGCGTCCTTCTCGACATGCTTGCGATATTCGTCGAGCGTCGTCGCGCCCACGCAATGCAGCTCGCCCCGCGCCAGCGCCGGCTTGATGAGGTTTGCGGCGTCCATCGCGCCCTCGGACTTGCCCGCGCCCACCAGCGTGTGCATCTCGTCGATGAAGAGGATGATCTCGCCAGCCGCCGAGGTGACCTCGTTCAGAACCGCCTTCAGCCGCTCCTCGAACTCGCCGCGGTATTTCGCGCCGGCGATCAGCGCGCCCATGTCGAGCGACAGGAGCCGCTTGTTCTTCAGGCTTTCCGGCACGTCGCCATTGACGATGCGCAGGGCGAGGCCTTCGGCGATGGCGGTCTTGCCGACACCGGGCTCGCCGATCAGCACCGGGTTGTTCTTGGTGCGGCGGCTGAGCACCTGCATCGCGCGGCGGATCTCGTCGTCGCGGCCGATGATCGGGTCGATCTTGCCGTCGCGCGCCGCCTGCGTCAGGTCGCGGGCGTATTTCTTCAACGCGTCATAACCTTCCTCGGCCGAGGCGGTGTCGGCCGTCCGGCCCTTGCGGATGTCGTTGATCGCGCCGTTCAGCTTCTGCGCCGTAACGGCACCCGCATCCAGCGCGTCCTTGGCCTTCGACGCCACCATGGCGAGCGCCATCAGGATCCGCTCGACCGGCACGAAGCTGTCGCCCGCCTTCTTCGCGATCTTCTCGGCCTCGTCCAGCACCCGCACAAGGCCCGGATCCATGAAGGGCTGCGCGTCGCCCGTCACTTTCGGCAGCTTGGCGAGGGTCAGCTCGACCGCTTCGGCCACGCGGGCCGGCTCGCCCCCCGCGCGGCGGATCAGGTTCGAGGCCAGCCCCTGATCGTCATCCATCAGCGCCTTCAACAGATGCTCGGGCGCCAGCCGTTGATGGCTCTCGCGCATCGCGATGGTCTGCGCGGCCTGAAGGAACCCGCGCGACCGCTCCGTGAACTTTTCCAGGTTCATCGGTCACTCCTCTTACAAAGCCCCCGGCACTTCCGCCCGACAGTCGGCACGGCCCGTTCCGGGTCTCGCTGATCAGGTGGTCGCGGCCCCGGGCGATTTCAAGGATCACGAAGCACTCAAGCAGCCGTGTCCGGCAGCCCCCTGCGCCGGAACCGAAGGCACCCCACGTTGATTTATCCACAAGCCAACCGGCTGGCACCCATCGGAAAGAGGCGGCACCCCCTCCGCTTTCATCCGGCAGGTCCAGACCGGTGAACCCGAACCCGACCGGCCCTCCGGTCCCACGAGGAGTGTCAATGATGCGTATCCTCTCTGCCACCATCGAGCGCGCCCACTATGCCCGCGACTTCGGTCAGGTCGAGGCTACCGTCGCGCTGCTGGTCAAGGACAGCGCGCGCCCGGTGCCCTATGTCCGCCGGATCTTCACCACCGAGCCCGCCCGGGGCGGCGCCCCGCTGCGCGAGCGGCTGATCGACAGCGCCAAGACGCTGTTCCTCGCCCGCTACGAGCCGCAGGTCGAGCGCGCGGCCTGAGGCGCGCCCTCAGCCAAAGGTCTCGAGGCCCGCGAGCGCCGCGCCCACAAGTCCGGGCTCGGGATGGATCGCGGGCCGCAGCACGGGCTCGGTCGTCGGGCGCAGGATTCGCTGGCGGACAGCCCGATCGAGCGCCGCCACGAGATCACGGTCGTTCGCCAGCCCCCCACCCACCGGCACCACCGACGAGCCGACCACGTTCAGCACCACCGCCAGCGGACCCGAGACCAGCTCCAGCCAGACCGACATGGTTTCGGCCGCGGCCATTTCCCCCGCCCGCCAAGCCGAGAGGATCTCACGGCTTTCCAGCCCCCGCCCCGACAGGTGAAGGTGGAGCCGCTCGATCCCGCGGGCGCCGCCCACCGTGTCGAGGCACCCGGTCTGCCCGCACCCACAGCGCAGCCGGGGCAACTCGTGGCCGAGCGGCCGCTGGTCCAGCACCGGGCCGTGCCCCCATTCGCCCGTGATGCCCCCCGCGCCCGCGACAAGCGCGCCGTCGAGCACCAGCCCGCCGCCCACGCCGCTGCCCAAGATGATGCCAAAGACATTGCGGTGCCCGCGCGCCACACCTCGCCGGGCCTCGGTCAGCACGAAACAGTCCGCATCGTTGCCAACCCAGACGGGGCGCCCGAGTGCCGCCGCCAGATCGCCCGCAAGCCGCCGGCCATTCACCGCCGGCAGATTGGCCGAGGTGAGTCGCCCGCTTGCCGGATCGATCACCCCTGCAATCGAGATCGCCACGGCGCGCGAGGCGCGTGGCACCAGCTGCCCCAGCGCCCGGATGAACCCGGGAAAGCTCGGCGGCATGGGCAGTTCGCCCAGAGGCTCCAGGTGATCGGGCGCAAAGACCCGCGCGGCGCGGATGCGGGATCCGCCAATGTCGAAGGCGATCAGCATGGCTGGCTGATAGCAGCCGCGCGCGGCGGACGGAATGGTCCGGCTTGACAGGTCCGCCCTTCAGCCGCATGACCGCGCGACCCCCGAGAGAAAAGGAGCTTTTCATGGCCGACGACCGCCTGATCGTGGCACTCGACCTGCCCAACGTCCTGCAGGGGATGGATCTGGCCCAGCGGCTGGGGGATTCGGTCTCGTTCTACAAGATCGGACTGGGGATGCTGACCGGAGGCGGGCTGGCGCTGGCCAACGAGCTCAAGCAGGAGCACGGCAAGCGCATCTTCCTCGACATGAAGCTCTTCGACATCGGCGCGACCATCGAGGCCGCCGTCCGAGGCTTTGCGCGCTACGACATCGACTTTCTCACCGTCCACGGCGATCCGCAGGTGGTGCGCGCAGCGGCCGAGGGCGCTGCGGGCAGCGGGCTGCGCATCCTCGCGGTGACGGTGCTGACCTCGCTCGACCGGGCGGATCTGGACGCGAACATGATCCGGCCGGGAGACCTGGCCGAGATCACGCTCGAGCGCGCCCAGCGCGCCCTCGAGGTCGGGGCGCATGGCGTGATCGCCAGCCCTCAGGAAGCAGCCGCCATCCGGGCCCTGCCCCAGGCGGCGGGCCGGCTGATCGTCACGCCGGGCGTGCGGCCAGCCGGGGCCGCCCTCGGCGACCAGAAGCGCGTGGCAACGCCGGCCCGCGCCATTCTCGACGGGGCCGACCATATCGTCGTGGGCCGGCCGATCTGGCAAGCCGAGGATCCGCGGGCCGCCGCCCTTGCCGTCCAGGCAGAGCTGCCGGCCCGCGGCTGAACCTTATTGCGCAGGAGCGGCCGGGGTGGTCGCGTCGGGCGCAGGAGTGACCGGCTCCGCATCGGGTGCGGGCGTGGTCGCGTCCGGGGCAGGTGCAACGGCCGGCGGCGCAGCGGCATCGGGCGCGGGCTCGGTGGTCGTTGTGGTGGCCGCGGGCGGCGTATCGACCGTGGCATTGTTGTTGGCGCTCGAACCGCCGAACAGGAACCACAGCACCAGGAGCAGCACGACGATCGCGCCGACCACATACCACATGGTCCGCGAGCTCGATGACTCCACAGGGCGCTCGCCCGGCGTCCGGTTGGTGGGGGTCGGGCCGGGGTCGCGACGATAGTCAGACATGAGAACCTCCTTCCTGTTTCCTTGGCAAGAGAACAGAACTCGCCGCGAGCGGTTCCCTTGTGTCGGGCCACAAGCGGGGCGAAAGCGGAAGCCCGCCAAGCGGAGGGCGGAAGTCCCGTCCCGCCTCGGCGCGATCGTCAGTTGTCGTTGATGTCCCTGTCCCAGACCTTGACCGACGCTTGCGGCAGGCCGAAGATCCGGCGCATCGCGAGCCAGACCCCCAGCGACACCAGCGCGAAGATGACAAGAAGGAGCGGCAGCCCCGCCTCGAGCCCCAGCCAGATCAGCCCGCCCGTCACCACCGCCCCGGCCGCGAAGCCCAGGAAGACGAAGCCCGGAATCAGGATCTCCACGATCCCGATGAGCAGCCCGGCCACGACCCAGGCCCACCAGACCGACCAGATCATGCGCGCCCCTTGAGCATCTTGAAGGCATCCGCGAACGCGTCCATTGCCGATGCCGGCACGACGACAAGCTGCTTGCCATCCCCCTTGCCCACGGCGGTCAGCGCCTCCACCTGCTTCAACGCCACCTGATACTGCGCAGCCTCAAGCCCGTTCTCGCGGATCGCCACGGCGATGACGCCGGTGGCGTAGGCCTCGGCATCGGCGAGGACGCGACGCGCCTTGGCCTCCTGCTCGGCGGCATAAAGTTCGGCGTCGGCATTCAGTTCCACCGCGCGCTTGCGGCCCTCGGCCTCGGTCACCAGCGCGCGCCGCGCGCGCTCGGCGTTCAGCTGCTGCAGCATCGCGGCGCGGGTCGCGTCGTCGAGATTGACATCGAGAACCTCGGCCCGCGTCACCTCGATGCCCCAGTCGTCCACCATGGCGGCCACCTGCTCGCGCACCTTGAAGATCAGGTCCGCCCGATTCGACTGGACCTGATCAAGCTCGAGCTTGCCGATCTCGGACCGGACGATCCCGGCGACGGTCGTGGCAATGGCCCCATCCACGTCGCGGATCCGGTACACCGTCTTTTCAGGCTCGGTGATGCGGTAGAAGACGGAGGTCTCGACCTTCACCAGCACGTTGTCGGCGGTGATCGCATCCTGCATGGCGTTGGGCAACTGCCGTTCGAGGATCGAAATCTTGTGAGCGACCACATCGAGGAACGGCACCACGAAGTTGATTCCGGGCCCCAGCACCGCCCGCAGTCGGCCGAACCGCTCGACCACATGCTTTTGCGACTGGGGCACGATCCGCACGCCCAGAAAGACACAGAGGATGAGGAAGGCCGCCAGTGCCAGAAGGACGGCGTTTCCGCCGATGAAATCCGCGGGTTCCATGTTCGCTCCTTGATCGCCTGCAGTCCTTGATGCCGGGAAGGCCTCGGCCGCGCAAGCATTGCGGAAAGAGGTAAAGATCTGGCTGACGATCTACCGCCGCCGCCGGCGCGCCTGTATGATCGTGACATGCCTGCCCTGTGCCGCGACTGCCTTGCCCTGTTCGACGGCGGCGCCCGCTGCCCCTCCTGCCGCTCGCCCCGGGTGACGGCACATCCCGAGCTTTTCTCGCTCTCGATCGCGCACATGGATTGCGACGCCTTCTACGCCAGCGTCGAGAAGCGGGACGATCCGTCCTTGCGCGACAGGCCGTTGATCGTGGGCGGAGGCACCCGCGGCGTCGTCTCGACCTGCTGCTACATCGCGCGCATCTCGGGCGTGCGCTCGGCGATGCCGATGTTCCAGGCGCTCAAGCTCTGCCCCGAGGCGGAGGTCGTGAAGCCGCGGATGGAGGTCTATGCAGGCGTCTCGCGCCAGATCCGGGCCATGATGGAGACGCTGACCCCCGCCATCGAACCGCTCTCGCTCGACGAGGCCTTTCTCGACCTGTCGGGCACCGAGCGGCTGCACCGCGCCCCGCCGGCCGTGCTGCTCGCCCGCCTCCTGCGCCGCATGGAGACCGAGCTTGGCATCACCGGGTCGATCGGGCTGTCGCACAACAAGTTCCTCGCCAAGATCGCCTCGGATCTCGACAAGCCGCGCGGCTTCTCGGTGATCGGACGGGCCGGGACGGCCGACTTCCTGCGTGAAAAGCCGGTGCGCATCATCTGGGGCGTGGGAACCGCCACGCAGGGCGCGCTGGAGCGTGCGGGGATCCGCACCATCTCGGACCTCCTGCGCTGGGAGAAGACGGACCTTGTCGCGCGCTTCGGCCAGACCGGCGAGCGGCTCTGGCATCTGGCCCGCGGCGAGGACCGCCGCCGCGTCGCCCCCGACCATGCGCTGAAGTCGATCTCGAAGGAGACGACCTTTCACGAGGACACCGCCGATCCCGAGATCCTCGACGGCCATCTGTGGCGGCTGTCCGAGCAGGTCGCGGACCGGGCCAAGGCGCGCGGCCTGTCGGGCCGCACGGTCACGCTGAAACTGAAGCGGACGGACTTCGCGCTGGTCACGCGGCGGCACGCGCTTGCCGGGCCCACACAGTCGGCGGACCGCATCTACCGCGAGGCCCGCGCCCTGTTCGATGCAGCCCGCATCGCGGGCCCGTTCCGGCTGATCGGCGTCGGCATCTCGGACCTCGCCGGGGCAACCGCGGAGGACCTGACGGGCGACCTGCTCGATCCGACCGCGGGCAAGCGCATGGCGGCCGAGCGGGCGACAGATGCGATCCGGGCACGCTTTGGCCGCGACGCGATCATCAAGGGCCGGGCGCTGCGCTGATCACTCGGCGGCCAGGGGCATCGCGGGCCGGCCCACTCCGGCAATCTCGGACACGACCGTGGCCATCAGCTCGGCAAAGGCCGCAAAGCGCGCGCTGCGCTCGATGCGCATCTCGTCCATGTAGAGAGAGCGGTCCACCTCGACCTGCACGACATGCTGGTTGCGCGAGGGACGGCCGTAGGCCTGCGCGATGTAGGCCCCGGCGAAGGGCGCGTTGCGCACGACGCGCAGGCCTGCCGAGACAAAGGCCTCCTCGATCCGGTCCACCACCTCGCGCGAGGCGGCCGCGCCAAAACGGTCCCCCAGAACGACCTCGGGCGTGGGCTGGCCGGGCCGGGCGTGGGTCTCGATCGCCTCGTGCGGCATCGAGTGGCAATCGACGAGAACCGCCTCGTCGAACAGGGTGCGGCTCTCCTCGATCAGGTCGCGCAGCGCCCGATGATAGGGTGTCCAGTAGCGGGCGATGCGCGCCTCGGCTTCCGAGAGAGGCATCTTGCCGCGGTAGATTGACCGGCCGTTGGCCACGACCCGCGGAATCACCCCCAGTCCCGAACTGACACGCGGATTGTGCGGCGCACGCGAGATGCCCTCGATCAGCGCGGGATCCATCTCGTCGGCGGCGCGATTCATGTCCACATAGGCGCGCGGAACACGGGCCAGCAGCAGCGGCGCCCCCAGCAGCGGCGCCGGGGCCAGAAGCTCGTCCACGAAGGCATCTTCCGAGGAACGCAGCGTCCGCTCGTCGAGAATCGTTCGCCCCACCAGCGAGGCCGGATAGTCCCGCCCGCTGTGCGGCGAGGAAAAGATCACGGATGTGTCGCGCCTTTCCGGGCGGATCAGCGTATAGGCGTCCGGGGTCATCTGGGTTCCTTCACCGCCCGATAGTGCTTCATTTTCTAGCCCTCCAAAACCCCTTGAACACCCCGCCGACTCTATTTATAGACCAGCGCACCGACGCGGCTTCGTCCATCCTTCCAAAGGATGACACGGCCGAGGTCAGAGTGGGCGGTTAGCTCAGCGGTAGAGCACTACGTTGACATCGTAGTGGTCACTGGTTCGATCCCAGTACCGCCCACCATTTTCGCCGCCCCCGGTTCGGGGGCATCGTTTTTTCAAGGCGCACGCGCGCCGCGAAAGGGAGAAGAGAGATGAAGGTTGCGAACTCGCTCCGCTCGCTCAAGCTGCGCCACCGCGACTGCCAGGTCGTGCGCCGCAAGGGCCGCGTCTATGTGATCAACAAGACGCAGAAGCGTTACAAGGCCCGCCAGGGCTGATCGCTTCGGATCTTCGAGGGACAGAAAGGCCGCCCGGGACCATCCCGCGGCGGCCTTCTCATGTCCGGCCGGGTGCACCCGCGCGCCGACCGCGGACGGACCCTCTCGGGCCAGGGCGGTTGCCAGACGCGGACCTCCGCCCTACCATCCGGGGGGCCGACAGAGGAGGTCGCCATGCCCCTGCCCATCGTTCCCGTCGCCGCCTTCGCGCTGCGCGCCGGTGCCGTCGCCGGACTCGTCTGGCTCGCCCGCCGCACCATCGTCCTTCCGGGTCGCACCGACCAGAGGGCCGAGGACGCCCTCGACGATCTGGGCGAGGGGCTCTCGCTTCACCGTCCTGCCGATCGCGCCTCGGTGGACACGCGCCAGACGAATGCCGCCGGGCGATTCCGCCGCACCCTCACCTGGTCGGGCGGAGGCGTCGAGATCGACGCGGCCTGGCTCGGCAGGCTTCGCATACGGAAAGTGTGATCCATGCGCCTCTACGCGTCCGCCACCTCGCCCTTCGTGCGCAAGGTTGATGTCGTTCTGCACGAGACGGGGCTGGCCGATCAGGTCGAGCGGGTCCTGGCCGGTGGCACGCCCGTGGATCCGGGGACGCTGCCCCTCGCCTTGAACCCGCTTGGCAAGATCCCGGTGCTCGAGCGGGAGGAGGGGCCGGCCCTCTATGACAGCCGGGTGATCTGCCGCTACCTCGACTCGGTCGCGAATGCGGGTCTCTATCCGTCGCCGCCCCGGCTCTGGGATGCGCTGACCCTCGAGGCGACGGCCGACGGGATCCTCGAGGCGGCGGTGCTGATGGTCTATGAAATCCGCACCCGGCCCGAGGAGAAGCGCCACGAGCCCTGGATCGAAGGGCAATGGAGCAAGATCGCCCGCAGCCTTCAGGCCGTCGAGGCGCGCTGGATGAGCCAGCTCTGCGGCCCGCTGGACATCGGCCAGATCGCCATGGGCTGCGCGCTCGCCTATCTCGACTTCCGTCACCCCGGGCGCAACTGGCGCAAGGCCCACCCGGCGCTGGCCGGCTGGGAAGCGGGCTTCAGCCAGCGCCCCTCCATGATCGCAACCGTGCCTGTCGGCTGAGACCCCGGCCGGTCATTCGCGAAGCGCGAATGGCGGGCCTCGTCCTGCGGCGGGCTGGCCGATGAGGCACCGCCCACTTCCAGCCGGCGTCTTCTGCGGAATCGCCCTCACCTTCACGCACTCGTGACGATTCTTGCAGCATCAGGTCACCGGAAGTGGCCGCCAAACCGGCACCGAAAGCTGCTTTCAAACGTCCGCTGCGCCTGTTTGTCCGCTGGACGCAACGCCGCATGGGAATTAGAAGGCGACAGGCAAGGCTGCGTTTGCGCGGCCCGGTCATCTTGTGGGCCTGCAGCGGCCCGAGGAAGGGAGAAGTTCTCGTGTCCAACGCAGAAGATCACGCAGGCACCCGCAGGGATTTCCTGTATTATGCCACGGCCGGGGCCGGGGCGGTGGCCACCGGGGCCGCCGTCTGGCCGCTGATCAACCAGATGAACCCGTCGGCGGACGTGCAGGCTCTCGCCTCCATCTTCGTCGATGTCAGCGCCGTCGATCCGGGCGTCCAGCTTACGGTCAAGTTCCTCGGGAAGCCGATCTTCATCCGCCGCCGCACCGAGGTCGACATCGAGGCCGCCCGCGCGGTGCAACTGAGCCAACTCCCTGATCAGAGCGCGCGCAACGCCAACATCGACGGCGGGGCCGATGCCTCGGACCAGAACCGCACGCTGGACGAAGCGGGCGAGTGGCTGGTGATGTGGGGGGTCTGCACGCACCTCGGCTGCGTGCCGATCGGTGGCGCCTCGGGCGACTTCGGCGGCTGGTTCTGCCCCTGCCACGGCTCGCACTACGACAGCGCCGGCCGCATCCGCAAGGGTCCGGCCCCCGAGAACCTGCCGATCCCGCTCGCCCAGTTCATCGACGAAACCACCATCCAGCTCGGGTAAGGAACAAGCCATGTCCGGAATCCCCCACGACCACTACGAGCCGCGGACAGGCATCGAGAAGTGGCTGCACCGCCGGCTGCCGATCGTGGCGCTGGCCTATGACACGATCATGATCCCCACACCCAAGAACCTGAACTGGATGTGGATCTGGGGTGTCGTGCTGGTGTTCTGCCTCGTGCTGCAGATCGTCACCGGCATCATTCTCGCGATGCACTACACCCCGCATGTCGATCTGGCCTTTGCCTCGGTCGAGCACATCATGCGCAACGTGAACGCCGGCCACATGCTGCGCTACCTGCATGCCAACGGCGCCTCGCTGTTCTTCATCGCCGTCTATCTGCACATCTTCCGCGGTCTCTACTACGGCAGCTACAAGGCCCCGCGCGAGATCACCTGGATCGTCGGCATGCTGATCTACCTCGCGATGATGGCCACGGCCTTCATGGGCTATGTGCTTCCGTGGGGTCAGATGTCCTTCTGGGGCGCCACCGTGATCACCGGCCTCTTCGGCGCGATCCCGGGCATCGGCGCGCCGATCCAGACCTGGCTGCTCGGCGGCCCGGCGGTGGACAACGCGACGCTCAACCGCTTCTTCTCGCTGCACTATCTGCTGCCCTTCGTGATCGTCGCTCTCGTCGCGATCCACGTCTGGGCCTTCCACGCCACCGGCAACAACAACCCGACCGGCGTCGAAGTCCGCCGCACCTCCAAGGCGGAAGCCCAGAAGGACGCCCTTCCCTTCTGGCCCTACTTCATCATCAAGGACCTCTTCGCGCTCGCCGTCGTCCTGCTGGTGTTCTTCGCCATCGTCGGCTTCATGCCGAACTACCTCGGCCACCCCGACAACTACATCGAGGCCAACCCGCTCGCGACGCCCGCGCATATCGTGCCCGAATGGTACTTCCTGCCGTTCTACGCGATCCTGCGCGCCTTCACCGCCGACGTCTGGGTGGTGCAGATCGTCCAGTTCCTGACCTTCGGCATCGTTGACGCCAAGTTCTTCGGCGTGCTCGCGATGTTCGGCGCGATCCTCGTGATGGCGCTGGTGCCGTGGCTTGACACCTCGCCGGTGCGGTCGGGCCGCTACCGCCCGATGTTCAAGATCTACTTCTGGCTTCTGGTCGTGGACTTCGTGGTGCTCACCTGGGTCGGCGCGCAGCAGACCGACTTCCCCTACGACTGGATCTCGCTGATCGCCTCGACCTACTGGTTCGCCTACTTCCTGGTGATCCTGCCGATCCTTGGCGCCATCGAGAAGCCGCTGGCCGCGCCCGCGACCATCGAGGAAGACTTCAACGCCCACTACTCGCCGGAAACCGGCGGCACGAAAACCGTCGTGGCCGAGTAAGGGAAAGGACAGTGACGATGATCCGGAAACTCACTCTCACAGCCGTCACGGCGCTCGCCCTGTCGGGCGGGGCCGCGATGGCGGCCGGTGGCGCCGGCCACATCGAGGATGTGGACTTCGTGTTCGAGGGCCCGTTCGGCACCTTCGACCAGCACCAGCTGCAGCGCGGCCTTCAGGTCTATACCGAGGTCTGCTCGGCCTGCCACGGGCTGAAGTATGTCCCGATCCGCAGCCTCTCAGACAAGGGCGGCCCCGAGCTGCCCGAGGACCAGGTCCGGGCCTATGCCACCCAGTTCACCGTGGTGGATGCCGAGACCGGCGAGGACCGCGACGGCGCTCCGACCGACCACTTCCCGGTCTCGCAGCTTGAGAACGCGCCCGACCTCAGCCTGATGACGAAGTCGCGCGCGGGCTTCCACGGCCCGATGGGCACGGGTCTCAGCCAGCTCTTCAACGGGATGGGCGGGGCCGAGTACATGTTCTCGATCCTCACCGGCTACCCGGATGAGCCGCCGCGGTGCGCCATCGACAACGAACCCGATGGCTACTACTACAACCGCGTGTTCCAGAACGGCGCGGTGCCGGACAGCTGCAAGGATGCCAATGGCGTCAAGACCGTGGCCGGCAGCTGGATCGCCATGCCGCCTCCGCTCATGGATGATCTGGTCGAATATGCCGACGGCCACGATGCCAGCATCCATTCGATGGCCGAAGATGTCTCGGCCTTCCTGATGTGGACGGCCGAGCCGAAGATGATGGCCCGCAAGCAGGCCGGCTTCACCGCCGTGATGTTCCTGACCGTCCTGTCCGTCCTGCTCTACCTGACGAACAAGCGGCTCTGGGCCGGCGTGAAGGGCAAGAAGAAGACCGAAGCCTGATCCCGCAGCGGATCGACCCGAAGGCCCCGCTCGCGCGGGGCCTTCTGCTTTTCCAGGGCCGGATCAGGTACCGAGATACTGCCGCAGCGCGGGCGGCGGATCGGCAAAGAGCGCGTCGGTCTCGCGCGGCGCCTGGGCGACACCCTCCGCCACCAGCACCGTTCGCCCGGCAAAGCGGCGGGCATCCTCGGGATCATGGGTCACCATCAGCACCGTCGCCTGCGTCTCGGCGGCGATCTCGGCCACCAGCGTCAGCATCTCGGACTTGAGCGCGGGGCCGAGCGCGGCGAAGGGCTCGTCGAGCAGCAGAACCGGTCGCGCCCGGAGGAGGGCGCGCGCCAGCGCCGCCCTGCCCTGCTGGCCGCCCGACAGCCGCCCCGGCCGCGCATCCCCGAACCCCGACAGGCCGACACGCTCCAGCGCGGCCTCGATCCGCTCCCTGTCCTGGCGTCCCAGCCGCAGCCGCGGCGACAGGCCGAGCCCCAGGTTTTCGCGCAGCGTGAGGTGCGGGAAGAGGTTCTGATCCTGAAAGAGAATGCTCACCGGCCGGTCGCCCGGCGCCATGGGCCCGAGATCACGCCCCTGCCAGAGCACCCTCCCCTCCGCCAGCGCAACAAAGCCCGCGATCGCCATCAGCAGGGTGGACTTGCCCCCGCCCGACGGGCCGATCACGGCCAGACGCTCGCCCGCGGCCGCCTGCCAGTCCGCGCTCAGGGTGAAGCTGCCGAGCCGCACCCGCATCCGGTCAAGATGCAGCATGGCGGCCTCCACGGTCAAAGACCCAGAACAGGGCAAAGCTCGTCAGCACGAGCAGAAGCGCCGCCCCCGCCGCCTGCTCGAGCCGGTAGGCCCCCATCAGCCGCTGGACGAGGAGCGGCAGCGTGGCGCCGCCTTCCCCCGCAAAGAGCGCGATCACCCCAAGATCCCCCATCGCCAGCGCCGCCGAAACCCCCAGCGCAAAGCCCAGCGGCCGCCGCAGCCGGGGCAGCGTCAGCCAGCGAAGCCGCGCCAGCCCGCGCAGCCCCAGCGCCTGAGCAAGTCGCCCGTAGTCGGCCTCGAGCGCGCGGGCCTCGGGCGCGAGGATGCGGTAGGCGAAGGGCAGCGACAGGATCGCATAGACCAGCATCGTCACCGGCAGCGCGACCAGCGTCGGATTCAGGAACGGATGGACGGCGAGGAACAGCCCGGTCCCGAGCACGAGCGACGAGGCCGCAAGCGGAAGGGTCGCCACCAGCCCGAATCGCGGAGAGGCCAGCGCCAGAACCAACGCCCCCGAGACGGACAGGAAGGCCGAAGGCAGCGCCACCGAAAGCGACCGTCCCGCCGCCGCCCAGACCTCCGGGGGCAGCTGCAACAGCCCCGGCAGCCCGCGCGCCGCGACCATGGCCATCGGCAGAAGAAGAAAGGCGGCCGCTGCTGTCAACACGAGGGCGTCCGCCACTCGGCGCCAGCCACGCGGCGCAAAGGGCACGGCGGCACGATCAAGGCCCGCGCCGAAGGCCGAGGGCAGGGCCACGGCACCCGTGGCCAGCACCGCCGCGCCGCAGATCGTGAATTGCAGCGCGGCCAGCAAGGCCGCCCGCCCAAGGTCGAACTCGAACCGGAGCGCCTGATAGATCGCAAGCTCGACCGTCGTGGCCCGGGGACCCCCGCCCAGCGTCAGGGCGACGGCAAAGCTTGACAGGCAGATCACGAAGACCACGAGCGCCACGCCCGGCAGCACCTCGCGCAGCATCGGCCGCTCGAGATGCCGCGCGACGTCGGCCGGGCCGAACCCCAGCGCCGCCGCGAGGCGAAACCGCTCGGACGGAATGGAAAGCCAGCCCTGCAGGATCAGCCGAACCGCAAAGGGCATGTTGAAGAAGACATGCGCCAACACCACCCCATGCAGCCCGTAGATCGAGAGTGGCGCCACCGCCAGAGCCTCGAACCCACGATTGAGCAGGCCCGCCCGGCCGAAGACCGCGATGATCCCCAGCACCGCCACAATGACCGGCAGCAGGAAGGGCGCGCCCAGCAGCGCGATCATCAGCCCGCGGCCCGGAAAGCTGCGCCGCGCCAGCGCCCGCGCCACCGGAACGGCGAGCAGCACCGACACGAGGGACGAAAGCGCCGCCTGAAGGACCGTGAAGCGCAGCGCGGCCCAGTCGGCAGCCCCCAGCGCGCCGCCGCCCGCCCGCGCCATCACCAGCGCGAGCGGTCCCAGCGTCAGCGCGGCAAGGGCCGCGGCAACGATCAGCGCGCCAGCGCGTCTTGCCATTCGCGGAGGGCCTCCGGCCGCAGCGAGAGGGCCTGATCGGCCGGCAGAAGCAGCGACACCTCCGGCCGGACCAGCGTCTCGAACCCGTCGGGCAGCCCGCCGGCCGGCAGCCTGGCGGGATACATCCAGTTGGTCGTGGGCAGCACCGACTGCACCGGCTCTTCAAGCAGGAAGGCCAGGAAGCGGTCGGCCAGCTCGGGCTGGTCCGAGGCCGCGAGCTTGCCCGCCACCTCGACCTGCAGGTAGTGGCCCTCGCGGAAGGGCGCCGCGGCCTTGCTGTCATCCTCTTCGGCGATCAGGTGGTAGGCGGGCGAGGTCGTGTAGCTCAGCACCATGTCGGCCTCGCCCTCGAGGAAGAGGCCATAGGCCTCGGACCATCCCGGCGTCACCGTCACGATGTTGTCGGCCAGCGCACTCCATATCTCGGGCGCGCGATCGCCGTAGGCCGCCTTCACCCACATCAGCAGGCCAAGGCCGGGGGTCGAGCTGCGCGGGTCCTGGATGACGATCCGGGCATCCGAGGCGGCAAGCTCCTCGAAGGAGCCCGGCACCTCGGCCATCTTGCGGTCATGGACGAAGGCGAACCAGCCCCAGTCGAAGGGCAGGAACAGAGGATCGTCCCATGCCACCGGCAGATCGACCTCGGCCGCCGCGCCATGCGGGGCAAAAAGCCCCGTGGCCGCCGCCGCCGCCGTGAGGTTGGTGTCGAGACCCACCACCACGTCGGCCTCACTCCGCGCCCCCTCGAGCTGGAGGCGCGCCAGCAGCGCCGCGCCGTCGCCCGCCGCCACGAAGCGCAGGTCGCAGCCGCAGATCTCCTCGAACGCCGCCTCGACGGCAGGGCCCGGGCCCCATTCCGAGGTGAAGCTGTCGTAGGTCAGCACGGTCAACACGGGGGTCTCCGCCGCGGCCACCCCGGCCGTCAGCATGAAACCCGCAGCAAGCATCGGAAACTTCATCTCATCCTCCTCTCACGACGCGGGCGGAACGGGATGAGGAGCCATGCACCTTCCCTCCGCCGGTCCTAACCGGGTCAGGTTCAACGGGTTCGCAGCGCGCGTCTCAGCCCTTGCAGGCACCCCGAGGTGCCCCCGACCATAGCGACGCGGCCTGCCGCCGCAACAGGAAAGCCGCCCATTTCGCCAGAATCCGGTTCCCCGGCGGCCGCATCTGGCCTATGGCTCGGCCCAAACGGGAACAGGCGTCATGAGCTTCAACACCTTCGGCCACATCTTCCGCGTCACCACCTGGGGCGAAAGCCACGGACCCGCGCTCGGCGCGACCGTGGACGGCTGCCCGCCCGGCATCGCCATCGACCCCGAGGCGATCCAGCACTGGCTGGACCGGCGCAAGCCGGGGCAGAACCGCTTCACCACCCAGCGGCAGGAGCCCGACGCGGTGCGGATCCTGTCGGGCACGTTCGAGGGCCGTTCGACCGGCACGCCGATCCAGCTCATGATCGAGAACACCGATCAGAGATCCAAGGATTACGGCGAGATCGCCCAGAGCTTCCGCCCCGGCCATGCCGACATCACCTACCACTGGAAGTACGGGCTGCGCGACTATCGCGGCGGCGGCCGGTCCTCGGCGCGCGAGACGGCGGCGCGGGTGGCGGCCGGCGGGATCGCACGGGCGGCGCTGTCCGAGCTGGTGCCGGATCTGCGGATCGAGGGTTACATGGTGCAGATCGGCCCGCACGCCATCGACCGCAGCCGGTTCGACCGGGCCGAGATCGAGCGCAACCCCTTCTGGTGCCCCGACCCGGATACGGCCGCGCTCTGGTCCGATTATCTCGACGGGCTGCGCAAGGCGCATGACTCCGTGGGCGCCATCGTCGAGATCCGCGCCTCGGGCGTGCCTGCGGGGCTTGGCGCGCCGATCTACGGCAAGCTCGACAGCGACCTTGCCGCGGCGATGATGACGATCAACGCCGTGAAGGGCGTCGAGATCGGCGAGGGGATGGCGGCGGCCTGCCTCACCGGCAGCGAGAACGCCGACGAGATCCGCATGGGACCGAACGGCCCCGAGTTCCTCTCGAACCACGCGGGCGGCATCCTCGGCGGCATCTCGACGGGGCAGGATGTGGTGGTGCGCTTTGCCGTGAAGCCGACCTCGTCGATCCTGACGCCGCGGCGCTCGATCACGACCGACGGCCGCGAGGTGGAGGTTGTGACCAAGGGCCGGCATGATCCCTGCGTGGGCATCCGCGCGGTGCCGGTGGGCGAGGCGATGATGGGCTGCGTTCTGCTCGACCACCTGCTCCTCGACCGTGGCCAGACCGGCGGCCTGCGCGGCCCGATCGGCGAAGCCTAGCGCCGGGCGGCCTCAGGCACGCGCGACAGCTGCACGGCCAGGATGCCCGCGGCGATCACGACGACGCCGACCGCGTCCCAGATCCCCATCCGTTCGCCCAGAAGCACCGCCGCGACGGCCACGCCGAAGAACGGGTTGAGGAAGTGGAAGGTGGCCGCCCGCACCGCTCCGATCCGGCCCACGAGGAGAAACCAGACCCAGGTCGCGAGCAACCCCGGCACGAGGGTCGTGTAGGCGAAGGCCGCAAGCAGGCTGAAACTCCAGGAAACCTCGAGGGGGTTCTCGACCGCTAGCGCCACGGGGGCGAGCGCGGCCGAGCCCACCAGCATCTGCAGCCCCACGATGATCAGCAGGTTGCCGCCCGACGAGGCCACCCGCACCGTGAGCGTCGCCGCCGTCAGGGCGATCACGCCCACGACGCAGAGGAGGAAGCCGAGCCCGTCCTCGCCACCCGAAAGCCGCGTGCCCATGATCAGCACCACGCCCGTCATTCCGGCAAGCAGCCCCAGCGCCGTCAGCGGCCGCAGCCTCTCGTGCAGGAAGATCCAGCCCGCCAGCGCCACCAGCAGCGGCATGATCGAGGCCACGATGGCGGCAAAGCTGGCGCTGACCCAGCGCATCGCGACGAAGTTGAGCCCGAGGTAGAGCGCGTTCTGGCACAGGCCAAAGATCACCACGCCGCGCCACTGCGCGGGCGTCAGCCGGGCCGACTGGCCAAGCGCCGCGCCAATGGCCAGCGCGATGAGCCCCGAGACGAGAAAGCGCAGCGACAGGGCGCTCAGGGGCGGCGCATGGGCCACGATGATCCGCGCCGAGGCGAAGGCCGAGGACCACATGAAGGCAAAGGCCAGGCCCATTCCGATGCTGCGCAGATCCATCCCGCTCCCCCCATGAAAAAAGGGCCGCCGTCTGGCGACCCTCGGATGGCTGCCAAGGCCGAGCCCGAAGGATCAGGCGTTCACGCTGTCCTTCAGCGCCTTGGCGATCGTGAATTTCACCTGCTTGTCGGCGGCCTTGGTCACCTGCTCGCCGGTGGCGGGGTTGCGCACCTGACGCTCGGGCCGCTCGCGGCAGACGACCTTGCCGAGGCCCGGCAGCGTGACCGCGCCGCCGGCGGCCACTTCGCGGGCCACGATGGACGCGATCGCGTCGAGAGCCGCATTGGCCGTCTTCTTGTCCGCGCCCATCTCGTCAGCGAGTGTCGCCACGAGCTGCGTCTTGGTCATCGGTTTCGACATGAGAGTCTCCTGGTCTTGCCCCGCTGGACGCGGGGTCTGTTCCTGCCTCGGGGGGCTAATGCAAGGGCTACACCTTGTTTTGCAGCACAAATCAAGCCCTATTCCCGGCCTGCCCCCGCGTCAACACGCCTAGAGGAAAGCGGTTTCCTCGAAGCTGCGCAACTTTCGGCTGTGGATGCGTTCGATCGGCGTCTCACGCAACATTTCCATTGCGCGAATCCCGATGCGCAGGTGGCGGGCGACCTGCGTGCGGTAGAAATCGCTGGCCATGCCGGGAAGCTTCAGCTCGCCATGCAGCGGCTTGTCCGAGACGCAGAGCAGCGTGCCGTAGGGCACCCGGAAGCGGAAGCCGTTGGCCGCGATCGTCGCGCTTTCCATGTCGAGCGCCACCGCCCGGCTCTGGCTCAGCCGCTGCACCGGCCCGGACTGGTCGCGCAATTCCCAGTTGCGGTTGTCGATCGTGGCGACGGTGCCCGTCCGCATGATGCGCTTGAGCTCGTAGCCCTGAAGCTGGGTCACCTCCTCGACCGCATCCTCGAGCGCGATCTGGATCTCGGCCAGTGCCGGGATCGGCACCCACACCGGAAGGTCATCGTCCAGGACGTGATCCTCGCGCAGATAGGCATGGGCCAGCACGAAATCCCCAAGGCTCTGCGAGTTCCGCAGGCCCGCGCAATGGCCCACCATCAGCCAGGCATGGGGCCGCAGGACCGCGATATGGTCGGTCGCGGTCTTGGCGTTCGAGGGGCCGACGCCGATGTTGACCAGCGTGATCCCCTGCCCGTCCGGCCGCTTGAGGTGGTAGGTCGGCATCTGCGGCAGGCGCGGCAGCAGGACAAGCGGCGTTTCGGGATCGGTGATCTCCTGATCGCCCGGCCCCACGAAGGCGCTGTAGCCGGAGTTCGGATCCGCAAGGGCCGCCCGCCCGATGGCCTCGAACTCGTCCACATAAAACTGGTAGTTGGTGAAGAGGACGTGGTTCTGGAAGTGGCGCGGATTGGTCGCCGTGTAATGCGTGAGCCGCGCAAGCGAGTAATCCACCCGCTGCGCCGTGAAGGGAGCCAGCGGTAGCGAGCCGTCGGGATGGCTGAGGCGCGATCCGTTCACGATGTCGTCGTTGGTGGTCGCCAGATCGGGCACGTCGAACACGTCGCGCAGCGGGAACGACAGCACGCCCTCCTGCGGGACGGCGACCGAGGGATCGTTCGCCACCGCAAAATGCACCGGCATCGGCGTCGCCGAGACGCCGATCTCGACCGGCACGCCGTGGTTCTGCATCAGCAGCCCGATCTGCTGGATCAGGTAGTTGCGGAACAGGTCCGGCCGCGTCACGGTCGTCGAATAGGTGCCCGGCTCGGCGACATGGCCAAAGCTCAACCGGCTGTCGGCGCGGGTGAAGCTGGTGGTCGTGAGGCGGATTTCGGGATAGTAGGCCCGCACGCGCGTGGCGGGACGGCCCGAAGTGGCGGCGGCGCTGAAATGGCCCGACAGAAAGCGGGTGGACAGGGCGTAGATCTCCTCCAGCCGCCGGACCGCCTCGGCGGGGTCCGTGAAGCTCTCGGGGGCAGGCACATCGGGCACGAGTAGGGGAAGGGGCGCGTCGGTCACGGGTCTGTCTCTTTCTGTCGCTGCCTCGGGAAAGGATGCGCAGGCTCATCGACGGGGATCAAGCCTCTCCGCACCGGCGAGGGCGGACCCGTTCCCCTCTTGCGGCGCGCATCCGCCCTGCGGATAGTGGCGGCATGAAGACGTTGCTTTCCCTCGGACATGGCTATTCGGCGCAGGCGCTGGCGCGCCGGCTTCTTCCCGCCGGCTGGCGGGTGATCGGCACGACGCGGAGCGCGGCCAAGGCCGAGGCCCTGCGCGCGCAGGGCGTCGAGCCGCTGCTCTGGCCCTCCGATCCCGGCCCGGCCCTCGCTCAGGCCACCCACATCCTCGCTTCGGCCGCGCCGGGGCCCGAGGGCGATCCGTTCCTCGCCATTCACGCTTCGCGAATGGCCGAGGCCCGGCCAGAGTGGGTGGGCTACCTTTCGACCACGGGCGTCTATGGCGATCATCAGGGCGGCTGGGTGGATGAGGACACCGCCCTCACCCCCTCGACCGAGCGCGGCCGGGCCCGCGTCGCGGCCGAGCGCCAGTGGCAGGCGCTGGGTCTGCCGCTCCACATCTTCCGGCTTGCGGGGATCTACGGCCCCGGGCGGGGCCCGTTCGAAAAGGTCCGCGACGGGACGGCGCGCCGCATCGTGAAGCCGGGGCAGGTCTTCAGCCGCATCCATGTCGAGGACATCGCGCAGGTTCTGGAGGCCTCGATCCGGCATCCCGAGCCGGGCGCGATCTACAATGTCTGCGACGACGATCCGGCGCCGCCCGAGGATGTGCTGGGCTATGCGGCCGAACTGATCGGCCTGCCTCCTCCGCCCGAGGTGCCCTATGACGAGGCCGAGATGACGCCGATGGCGCGCAGCTTCTACGCCGAATCCAAGCGGGTGCGGAACGATCGGATCAAGGAACGGCTGGGGGTCCGCCTCATCCATCCCGATTACCGTTCGGGGCTGCGCGCCCTTCTCGCGACGGGCGGTTGAAGGGAAGGGGCCCCGCTCGCCGGGGCCCTGCCCGGGCTCAGGCGCGTCGGGCCAGAACCTCCACACCCAGCGTTTCCAAGGCCTTGCGCTCGATGTCGGCGGCGTTCAGGCCCGCCGTCGCATACATGGCCTCGGCGCTGTTGTGGTCGATGAACGTGTCGGGCAGCACCATCGAGCGGTAGCGGAAGCCGCGGTCGAAGACCCCCGCCTCGGCCAGAAGCTGCGCCACATGGCTGCCGAAGCCGCCGATGGCGCCTTCCTCGATGGTGATGAGCGCCTCGTGATGGGCGGCCAGCTGCAGGATCAGGTCGCGGTCGAGCGGCTTGGCAAAGCGTGCATCCGCCACCGTGGGCGAGATCCCGCGCGCCGCCAGCGCCTCGGCGGCCACCTGCACTTCCGACAGGCGGGTGCCGAAGGACAGGAGCGCGATCCGCGTGCCCTCGCTCACCACCCGGCCGCGCCCGATCTGGAGCGGCACGCCCTTCGCCGGCATCTCGACCCCCACGCCGTCGCCGCGCGGATAGCGGAAGGCAATGGGCCCTTCGTCATGGGCGGCCGCGGTGGCGACCATATGGACAAGCTCGGCCTCATCGGCGGCGGCCATCACCACGATGCCGGGCAGGTTCGACAGGAAGGCCACGTCGAACGAGCCCGCATGGGTGGCGCCGTCCGCCCCCACCAGTCCCGCCCGGTCGATGGCGAAGCGCACCGGCAGGCGCTGGATCGCCACGTCATGCACGATCTGGTCGTAGCCGCGCTGCAGGAACGTGGAATAGATCGCGCAGAAGGGCCGCATCCCGCCCGCCGCAAGGCCGGCCGAGAAGGTGACGGCGTGCTGCTCGGCGATGCCGACGTCAAAGATCCGCTTGGGGAAACGGTCCGCGAAGAGGTTGAGGCCCGTCCCGTCCGGCATGGCGGCGGTCACGGCGCAGATGCGCTCGTCCACCTCGGCCTCCTTGATGAGGCTCTGGGCGAAGACCTTGGTGTAGGAGGGCGCGTTCGAGACCGGCTTGACCTGCGCGCCGGTCAGGACGTTGAACTTGTTCGTGGCATGGCCGCGGTCGCGCGCGGCTTCGGCCGGGGCGTAACCCTTGCCCTTCTTGGTGATGACATGGATCAGAACCGGCCCGCTGGCGCGATGCTTGACCGTGCGCAGCACCGGCAGAAGCTGGTCGAGATCGTGCCCGTCGATGGGGCCGACATAGGAAAAGCCCAACTCCTCGAACAGCGTGCCGCCGACGGTCACGCTCTTCAGCATCTCCTTGGCGCGACGGGCCCCTTCCTGGAAAGGTTCCGGCAGCAGGCCGAGCGCACCCTTGGCGGCGGCCTTGAAGTCCTGGAACGGCGCCCCCGCATAGAGCCGCGACAGATAGGACGAGAGCGCCCCCACTGGCGGAGCAATGCTCATCTCATTGTCGTTCAGGATCACGATCACGCGGTTCTTCAGGTGGCCGCCGTGGTTCAGCGCCTCGAAGGCCATGCCGGCCGACATCGAGCCGTCGCCGATGATCGCCACCGCGTCGCCCGTGTCGCCGCCCAGCTCACGCGCGGCGGCAAAGCCCACCGCCGCCGAGATGGAGGTCGAGGAGTGCCCCGCGCCGAAGCAGTCATAGGGGCTTTCCGACCGCTTGGTGAAGCCCGAGAGCCCCCCGCCCTGCCGCAGCGTGCGGATGCGGTCGCGCCGGCCGGTCAGGATCTTGTGGGGGTAGCACTGATGCCCCACGTCCCAGATGATCTTGTCGCGCGGCGCGTCGAAGACCGCATGGAGCGCAACCGTCAGCTCCACCACGCCGAGGCCTGCGCCCAGATGCCCACCCGTCACCGACACGGCCGAGATGGTCTCGGCTCGCAGCTCGTCGGCGAGGTTGCGCAGCTCACGGTCCGTGAGGCCCTTCATGTCGACCGGAAGCGTCACCCGGTCGAGCGTCGGCGTGCAGGGTCTGTCGGTCATCGTCTTCCTTCAGCTTTCACGCGATATGACGAAGCGCGCGGCCTCGATCAAAGTTCCTGCCTCTGGCCCATAGGGGGCAAGCGCCGCCTCGGCCTCCTCCACCAGAGCCCGCGCGCGCGCCTTGGCGCCGTCGAGCCCGAGGAGCGAAACGAATGTGGCCTTGCCGGCCTCGGCATCCTTCTGGAGCCGCTTGCCCGCCTTGTCCGCATCGCCCTCGACGTCGAGAATGTCGTCGGCGATCTGGAACGCAAGCCCGAGCGCCGTGGCGTATCGGCGCAGTGGCCCCGTGTCCGCCTGCCCCAGGATGGCGCCCGCTTCGGCAGACCAGCGGATCAGCGCCCCCGTCTTGCCCGCCTGCAGGTGGGTGATCTGTTCGAGCGTCAGGGGAACAGCCGCCGTCTCGGCGGCAATGTCGAGCGCCTGGCCCAGCACCATGCCCTCGGCGCCCGAGGCCCTGGCGAGCGTCTCGACAAGACGGATCCGCACCTCGGCCGGGCCCAGCGCCGGATCGGCCAGCAACTCGAAGGCCAGCGTCTGCAGCGCGTCGCCCGCAAGGACAGCGGTGCATTCGTCCCATTTCCGGTGCACCGTCGGCAGGCCGCGGCGCAGGTCGTCATCGTCCATGCAGGGCATGTCGTCATGCACGAGGCTGTAGGCGTGCAGGGCCTCGATCGAGCCCGCGGCGCTCACCGCCGCGTCGGGCGCGATCCCGTGCAGGCGCGCGGATTCCAGCACGAGGAATCCCCGCAGCCGCTTGCCGCCCTGCACCGCATAGCGCATGGCATGAACCACCGGCAGCTCCTCGCGATCCGCCAGCGCCGCGTCAAGCCGCGCCTGCACCCGCGCGGCCGCATCCGTCAAAGCCTTGGAAAAGCTCACAATCCCTCCGCCGGAACCGTCCCCGTCGCGCGACCTTCGGCGGCGCGGATCAGTTCCACCTTGTCCTCGGCATCCTTCAGCTTCTGCGCGCAATGCGCCTTGAGCGCCGACCCGCGCTCGTAGAGGCGGATGGAATCGTCCAGCGGCACGTCGCCCTTCTCCAAGGCCGTGACGACCGCCTCCAGCGCGGCCATCGCCTCTTCGAATGTCATCTCTGCCACTGCTTTTTCCGTCATGCGCTCCGCTCCAGAAGGACGCCCACATGCGCCGCGCTGCTCGCGGCGAGGGCAGCCAGATCATATCCGCCCTCGAGTGTCGATACCACCCGCCCGCCGCATGACGCCGCAGCCAGATCGCACAGGCGCCCGGTGAGCCAGCGGAAATCCTCCTCGCGCCAGTTGAGGTTGGCCAGCGGATCGGCGGCATGGGCGTCGAACCCCGCCGAGATCAGGATCAGTTCGGGCTGCCAGTCCGCGATGCGCCGGAAGGCCTCGTCCCAGGCCTCGCGCATCTCGGCGCCCCCGCTGCCCGGGGCGAGCGGCAGGTTCAGGATCTGCCCGTGCGCGCCGCGTTCGTCCGCGGCTCCCGTTCCCGGATAGAGCGGCATCTGGTGGCTCGAGACGAACAGGGCCCGCCCCTCGTCCCACAGCAGATCCTGCGTGCCGTTGCCGTGATGGACGTCGAAATCCACCACGGCGACGCGCCCCAGACCGTGATGGTCAAGCGCGCGCCTGGCCGCGATGGCCACGCTGCCAAAGAGACAGAAACCCATCGGCTTCTCGCGTTCCGCATGGTGGCCGGGCGGGCGGCAGCCGACGAAGGCCGAGGAGGCCTCGCCCGCCAGCACCAGATCGACCGCGGCACAGGTGCCGCCGACGGCGCGCATCGCCGCCTCGAACGAGCCCGGCGACATCCAGGTGTCGGGATCCAGTCCGGTGATGCCTTCGGTGGGCTCCGCACGGCGAATCCGGTCGAGATGGCTTTGCGGGTGGCAGCGCAGCACCTCGGCGTCATCGGCCATCGGCGCGTCGCGCCTCTCGAGCGGCAGCCCGTCGAGAGCCGCCGCCACCGCCGCCATGCGCTCGACCCGCTCGGGATGCCCCTCGGGCGTCACATGCCCTTCCGAGGCCGCGTGCGAAATCCAGACCACCGTCATGCCGTTCCCTCTCCTATGCGCTGCCCGAGCCTGCGGGGAAAGCGCCGGCATCTCAAGCGCGACGAAGGGAGGCCCGGTCATTCGCGCTTCGCCAATGACCGGAAGGCTGCCGCGTCAGTCCGGGGCCAGCATGTAGCCCGAGCCGCGAACGGTCTGTAGATAGCGCGGCTGCCGCGGATCGACCTCGATCTTCCGGCGGAGGCGGGTGATCTGCACATCCACAGCGCGTTCCTGGCTCTGGCCCTCGTCGCGGCCAAGATCCCCCACCAGCCGCTCGCGGCTCACCGCTTCGCCGGGCTGCGCCGCGAAGATCCGCATGAGCGCCGCCTCGGTCGCCGTCAGCCGCACGGGCTCGGTGCCGCGCCAGAGCTCGCCCCGCTCCAGATCGTAGCGCACGTCGCCCAGATGCAGCACCTTCGGCCCCAGTTCGGGCCGCGCCGAGGGCACGCGCCGCAGGATCGCGTTGATCCTGAGCAGCAGCTCCTTCGGCTCGAAGGGTTTGGCCAGATAGTCGTCCGCCCCCGCCTCGAGCCCCTCGATCCGGTGCGACGTCTCTCCCCGCGCCGTCAGAAGCAGGATAGGCGTCGCCAGATCCTCGCGCAGCGCGCGCGTCAGCGAGACGCCATCCTCGCCCGGCATCATCACGTCGAGCACGATCAGGTCGAACTCGAGCCCGTCGAGCAGCCGGCGCGCCTGCGCCGCATCCCGCGCGGACGAGACGAGAAACCCGTTCCGGATCAGAAACTTCTGCAGAAGGCTCCGAATGCGCTCGTCATCGTCCACCACCAGAAGATGCGCCTGCGGCTCGCTCACGCTCCACCCTCCTTCAGCGTCTGATACTGCCGACGCAACTCCGGATCCATCATCGCCTCCAGCACCTGCCGAAAGCCCTGAACCGCCGCGGGCCCCGCCGCGCGGTAGGCGGCCCGCATCCGTGCGCGCTGCGCATCCGACAGCGCCCGCTCGAGGTCGGTCCCCCTCGGGGTGAGGTAGAGGTGTCGTTCGCGCTTGTCCACCCGGCCCACACGGCTCTCGACAAGCCCGTCCTCGATCAGGGTCCGCAAGACCCGGTTCAGGCTCTGCTTGGTGACGCCAAGGATCGAGAGCAGGTTGTTGACCGTCGTGCCCGGGCTGCGGTGGATGAAATGCATGGCCCGGTGATGCGCCCGGCCATAGTCGAGATCACCGAGGATCCTGTCGGGGTCGGCGGTGAAGCCGCGGTAGGCGAAGAACATCGCCTCGATGCCCTTCCTGAGCTGCTCATCCGTTAGGAACAGCAGCGACTCGCCGCCCCCCGGTCCCGGTCCGCCCTCCGCCATGGTCCGCCTCCTTTGTGCGGGCAGATTTTATGTCAGCCTTGTTGACTTTCCAAGACTCAACTGTTACCGAAGCCCCGTCATTTGCGCAACTTTATGCCCGATGCGGACCTATCTTGCGCAACTAATGCAAAGCGACTCGCGCAGGAGAGTGATCATGGCAGGATATGACGATCGGGACGGCAAGATCTGGATGGACGGCACTCTGGTGGAATGGCGTGAGGCGAAGGTCCATGTCCTGACCCACGCGCTGCACTATGCCTCGTCGGTCTTCGAAGGCGAGCGCTGCTACAACGGCCGGATCTTCAAGTCGGCGGAACATTCCGAGCGGCTGCGGAAATCGGCCGAGCTTCTCGACATGACCCTGCCCTGGACGGTCGAGCAGATCGAGGAAGCCAAATACGCCACGCTGAAGGCCAACGGCCTGACCGACGCCTATGTGCGGGCGCTCGCCTGGCGCGGCGCGGGCGAGGACATGGGCGTGGCCTCCGCGCGCAACCCGATCCGCATGGCGGTCGCGGTCTGGTCCTGGGGCAACTACTATGGCGACGCCAAGTTCAAGGGCGCCAGGCTCGACATCTCGAAATGGAAGCGCCCCTCGCCCGAGACGATCCCGAGCGCGGCCAAGGCCTCGGGTCTCTACATGATCTGCACCATGTCCAAGCACGCGGCCGAGGCCAAGGGTTGCTCGGACGCGATGATGTTCGACTATCGCGGCTATGTGGCCGAGGCGACCGGCGCCAACATCTTCTTCGTCAAGAACGGCGAGGTGCACACCCCGCTGCCGGACGCGATCCTGAACGGGATCACCCGGCAGACCGTCATCGGGATGCTGCGCGACAAGGGCATCAAGGTGCACGAACGCTATATCGAAGCCTCGGAACTCGAGGGTTTCGAGCAGTGCTGGCTCACCGGCACCGCCGCCGAAGTCACGCCGGTCGGCCAGATCGGCGACTACAGCTTCGAGGTGGGCGCGCTGACGCGCGAGATCGCCACGGATTACGAAAAGCTCGTCCGCTCCTGACGCCAGACAGGGCCGGAAACAAGAAGGGCGCACCCCCGGGGTGCGCCCTCGACCCTTCCGCGGAAAGGCTCAGGCCTCGTGGCCCCGCGCGATGCGCAGGAACTCGACCACCCGACGGTTCCCCATCGGCCGAGCCTCGTCGCGGTGCCAGAACGAGCGCGGGTTGCGCGCCAGCTTCAGGAAATTCTTCACCCGTCCGCCGTCCGAAGGGGTGCGCTTGTCAGCGAGGTGACGGCTCATGTCTGTCCTCCTTCAGTTTCCAGACGGCCCCAATATAGGGCGAGTCGGCTGAAGCACCAAGCAAAGTCGGCCAAGGACCGTCAGGCAAGCCGCCGCAGCGCCCAGGCCGCCGCCTCGGCCACGGCCGGATCGGGATCGGTCAGCAGCGCCCCGGCCGCGGTGCGCAGCCCCGGATCGCCGGAATTGCCGATGGCGTAGAGCACGTTGCGCACGAACCTGTCCCGCCCGATCCGCTTGATGGGGCTGCCCGCGAACCGGAGCCGAAAGCCCGCATCGTCAAGCGCCGCCAGCTCCGCCAGCGGCGGCGCCCCCACCCGCGCGGCATAGCCGATCTCCGAGGCGGCCACCGCGAACTTGTTCCACGGGCAGGCCGCGAGGCAGTCATCGCAGCCGTAGATCCGGTTGCCCATCCGCTCGCGCAGCTCCTCCGCCACCGGCCCGCGATGCTCGATCGTCAGGTAGGAGATGCACCGCCGCGCATCGAGCTGGAACGGCGCCGGGAACGCGCCCGTCGGACAGGCGTCGAGACACGCCCGGCACGAGCCGCAATGATCCCGCTCCGCCGCGTCGCGCGGCAGTTCCAGCGTGGTGAAGATCGCGCCAAGAAAGAACCAGTTGCCCAGCTCACGGCTCAGCAGGTTCGTGTGCTTGCCCTGCCAGCCCAGCCCCGCCGCCTGGGCAAGCGGCTTCTCCATCACCGGCGCCGTATCGACGAAGACCTTGATCTCGCACCCGGTCTCGGCCACCAGCCAGCGCCCCAGCCGCTTCAGCCGCTTCTTGACAAGATCGTGGTAATCCTTCCCCTGCGCATAGACCGAGACGGCACCGTGCCCCCGCGCCTCCAGCACCAGCCGCGGATCCTCCTCCGGCGTGTAAAGCTCCGCCAGCATGACGACCGAGCGCGCCTCGGGCCAGAGCGCCGCGGCCGATCCCCGCCAGGCCTCGCGCTCTTCCATCCAGCCCATCTGCCCGTGCCGCCCCGCCGCAAGAAAGGCGCGCAGCCGCCCCGCCGTCTCCGGCGTCGCATCGGGCGCGCAGATGCCGAGCCGCGCGAACCCCTCGTCGCGCGCGCGCGCCTCCAGGCGCCCTCTCAGCGTCTCGTCGCCGTTCATTCTTGCTCAAATATCCCACGGGGGGTGCGGGGGGCGTGAAGCCCCCCGCCCGATTCCGTTCAGAAGTCCAGATCCGCGTAATGCGCGGGCTGCGGAAAGCCCGGCACCTGATCGGCCAGCAACGGCCGGAAGGCCGGGCGCGACTTGATCTTCGCATACCAGTCCTTGACCACCGCGTGCCGGTTCCAGTCCACGTCCGAGATATAGTCGAGGCAGGACAGATGCGCCGCCGCGGTGAAATCGGCCAGCGTCATCACGTCCCCCGCCAGCCAGCGCCGCTGGTCCAGCAGCCAGGCCATGTAGTCGAGGTGATACTTGATCCGGTTCGACCCGAACTTCACGTTCTTCGAATCCGGGTAGCCCTGCCCCATCAGCTTCTTGTTCACCCGCTCATAGAGCAGCTTCGAGGTCACCTCGTTGTGGAACTTGTCGTCGAACCAGGCGCAGAGGCGGCGCACCTCGAAGCGGCCGTCCACGTCGCGCGGCATGAGCGGCGGGTTCGGCGCGATCTCCTCGACATATTCGCAGATCGCCTGGCTTTCCGAGAGCACCTTGCTCTCCATGCGCAGCACCGGCACCTTTCCGGCGGGGTTGCGGCGCAGGAAGTCGGGCGACGGCTCCCAGTAGCGTTCCTCGATCAGCTCCACCTCGATCTTTTTCTCGGCAAGCGTCAGGCGGACCTTGCGGCAGAAGGGGGACAGCGGAACGTGATAGAGACGGTTCATCGCAAATGTCATCTTTCGAGGCCGGGAGCCCCCCTTCAATGCCGTGAAGGACGCCGGGATGCAATCCCGCTCGCCCCTATTCGAAGCAGGCCGCCCGTCCGTCGCGCCGGATCGTGTTGGCGCCGTCGAGGATGGCGGCCGAGCGCCGGCGCACCACCGGCCCCGGATTCGAGGCCGAACGCACCTTGGGATCGGGCAGGACCGCCGCCAGCCGAGCCGCCTGCTGCGCCGTCAGCTTCGCGGGCTCCACGCCGAAATAATGTTCGGAGGCGGCGCGGATCCCGAACACGCCTTCATCGAACTCCGCCACGTTCAGATAGACCTCGAGGATGCGCCGCTTGGTCCAGATCGTCTCCACGAGCGGCGTCAGCATCGCCTCGAGCGCCTTTCGCGGCCAGCTCCGGCCCTGCCAGAGGAAGACGTTCTTCGTGACCTGCTGCGAGAGCGTCGAGGCGCCGCGGTTGCCTCCCGCGTTGATCGCGGCGCGGATGGCCGCCATGTCGAAACCCCAGTGCAGGCAGAAGTTGGCGTCCTCCGCCGCCACGACCGAGCGGGCCATCACCGGCGCGATCTCGTCCCAGTCGGCCCAGTCATGATCGACGCTGCCCAGCCGGACGCTCTCGCTGATCATGTAGGGAGTGGCGGGCGGGTTCACGAGGCCGAAGAACAGCACGAGCAGGATCGCCGACACCAGCCCCCACCCCACACCCGTCAGCGCCCAGCGCCGCAGGCGGCGCGCCAGCGGCGGGGTGGGCGGCGCCTCGGGCTCGGGCGGAGGCGGAGTGGCCTTGCGACGGGTCGTCTTGCGCGCGGTCATGGTGCGCCCTTGGACACCAACCGTCCCCACGGGTCAAGCGGACCCGCATCCCGCAAGGCGGGGGCTACGATGGGTCGCGGCCGGACGATGCGATGCGGCTCCGCGCCCCGCTCTGCCGCGGGGCAGGAGGTTCGTGTGCAGGACGGGAGGCCTGCGCCCCCCGTCCGGTTCCCGGTCATTCCGCCGGGACGGCCTGCGGCTCGTCCGACAGCGGGAAGGGCAGATGCACCAGCATCTCCTTCGGGCAGACCTGCAGGAAGTTCGCCCGCTCGGTCTCCCAGTCGTTCATGATGCGCGCCGCGTGCCGGCTGCCCGTCTCGCGCACATGGCGCTCGATCAGGCCCTTGAGCTGCGCCTCCCAGTGCGGGTGGCTGACCGCGCAGGTCACGAGCGTCTCGAGGTTCATGAAATCCTCCGCCACGCCCTTGGGGTCGTAGAGATAGGCCATGCCGCCCGTCATGCCCGCGCCGAAGTTCGCGCCGATCCGGCCAAGGATCACCGCGACGCCGCCGGTCATGTATTCGCAGCCGTTCGAGCCGCAGCCCTCGACCACCACCTTCGCGCCCGAGTTCCGCACCGCGAACCGCTCGCCCGCGCGGCCGGCGGCGAAGAGGAAGCCGTCGGTCGCGCCGTAAAGCACGGTGTTGCCGATGATCGTGTTCTCGGCCGCGACCAGCGGGCTTTCCATTTGCGGATGGACCACGATGGTGCCGCCCGACAGGCCCTTGGCCACATAGTCGTTGGCATCGCCCGCGACCTCGATCTTCAGCCCCTTGGCCGCGAAGGCGCCCAGCGACTGCCCGCAGGAGCCCGTGAGCTTCACCGTCAGATGGTCGGGCTGCAGGTTGTTCCGCATCCCGTATTTCCGCACGATGTGGCTCGAGGCGCGCGTGCCGATGGTGCGGTGCGTGTTCCGCACCGCGTAGGACAGCTGCATCTTCTCGCCATCCTCGAAGAAGCGCGCCCCATCCTTGACGATCTCGGCATCGAGCGTGTCCGGCACCGCATTGCGCGGCTTCGAACGATCGTAGGTGATGCGGTTCGACCCGTCCACGGTGATGAGAAGCGGGTTGAGGTCCAGATCGTCGAGATGCGCCGCGCCCCGGCTGACCTGCACCAGGAGGTCGGCCCGGCCGATGATCTCGTCCATCGAGCGCGCGCCGATCGAGGCGAGGATCTCGCGCACCTCCTGGGCGTAGAAGGTGATCAGGTTCACCACCTTGTCCGCCGAGCCCGAGAACTTGTCGCGCAGCGCCTTGTCCTGGGTGCAGACGCCCACCGGGCAGGTGTTCGACTGGCACTGACGCACCATGATGCAGCCCATCGCGATCAGCGCGGCGGTGCCGATGCCGTATTCCTCGGCCCCCATCATCGCCGCCATGACGATGTCGCGGCCCGTCCGCAGGCCGCCGTCGGTGCGCAGCGTCACCCGGTCGCGCAGGTTGTTCATCGCCAGAACCTGATGCGCCTCGGTCAGGCCCATCTCCCACGGCAGGCCCGCGTATTTGATCGAGGTGCCGGGGCTCGCGCCGGTGCCGCCGTTGTGGCCCGAGATCAGGATCACGTCGGCCTTGGCCTTCGCCACGCCCGCCGCGATGGTGCCGACGCCCGACGCCGCCACCAGCTTCACCGTGACCTTGGCGCGCGGGTTGATCTGCTTCAGGTCGTAGATCAGCTGCGCAAGGTCTTCGATCGAGTAGATGTCGTGGTGCGGCGGCGGCGAAATCAGCGTGACGCCCGGCGTCGAGTGCCGCAGCCGCGCGATCAGTTCCGTCACCTTCATGCCCGGAAGCTGGCCGCCCTCGCCGGGTTTCGCACCCTGCGCAACCTTGATCTCAAGCTCTTCGCAGGCGTTGAGATACTCGGCGGTGACGCCGAAGCGACCGGAGGCCACCTGCTTGATCTTGGCCGAGGGATTGTCGCCGTTCGGTTCCGGCAGGAAGTGCGCCGGATCCTCGCCGCCTTCGCCTGAGTCGGACTTCGCGCCGATCCGGTTCATCGCGATGTTCAGCGTCTTGTGCGCCTCCGGCGACAGCGCCCCCAGCGACATGCCCGGCGTCACGAACCGCTTGCGGATCGAGGTGATCGACTCCACCTCCTCGATCGGCACCGGACGACCCAGCGTCTTGATGTCGAGCAGGTCGCGCAGGTGGATCGGCGGGTTCGCCCGCATCGCGGCCGAGAACTGCTTCCAGATGTCATAGCTCGCCCGGTCGCAGGCCTGCTGCAGCATGTGCATGGTCGAGGCTTCCCAGGCGTGCTTTTCGCCCGAGCGCCGCGCCTTGTAGAAGCCGCCGATCGGCAGCACGTCCGACCCGCCCAGCCAGCCCTTGGCGTGGATCTGCTCCAGCTTGTGCTGGATGCCCGAGGTGCCGATGCCCGAGATCCGGCTGTGCATCCCCGGGAAATACTCGGCCACCATGGCCCGCGAGAGACCCACCGCCTCGAAGTTCAGACCACCGCGATAGGAGGAGATCACCGAGATCCCCATCTTCGACATGATCTTCAGAAGGCCCGCGTTGATTGCGTCACGATAGCGGCGCATCGCGTCGTTGAGGCTGCCGTCCAGCAGGCCGCGCTCGATCCGGTCGGCGATCGTGTCCTGCGCCAGATAGGCGTTCACCGTGGTGGCGCCGCAGCCGATCAGCACCGCGAAGTAATGCGGATCGATGCACTCGGCGGAACGTACATTGATCGAGCAGAAGGTGCGCAGCCCCTTGCGCGTCAGCCAGGAATGCACCGCCGAGGTCGCGAGGATCATCGGCATCGGCACCGCACCGGGGCCCTGGTTCTGGTCGGTCAGCACGATATGGGCCGCGCCCGAGCGCACGGCGTCCTCGGCCTCGGCCCGGATGCGCTCGAGCCCGTGGCGCAGCGCGTCATGGTGATGATCGGCCGGGAAGGTGCAGTCGATGGTGGCGACATCGGCCCCGAACTGGGCCAGCATCGCCTCGAACTCCGAGTTCGCGACGAAGGGGCTTTCGAGGATCAGGATCTCGGTCTGGCTGGAATGTTCTTCCAGCACGTTCTTGAGGTTGCCGAACCGGGTCTTGAGGCTCATCACCCGGCTTTCGCGCAGGCTGTCGATGGGCGGGTTCGTGACCTGGCTGAAGTTCTGCCGGAAGAAGTGCGACAGCGGCCGGTAGACCGACGACAGCACCGCAGGCGGCGTGTCGTCGCCCATCGAGGCGATCATCTCCTTGCCGTCCTCGGCCATCGGCACGAGCACCTGCTCGATCTCCTCGACCGAGAAGCCCGCCGCGATCTGGCGCTTGCGCAGCTCGGCCGGCTCGAACATCCGCTGCTCGGGCACGTCGGCCAGGATCGCGTTCAGGTCCACGACCTTCTCGATCCAGTCGCCGAAGGGCTGCGAGGCCGCCAGCATGTCCTTGAGGGGCGCGTCGTGGTAGAGCTTGCCCTCGGCCATGTCCACCGCGATCAGCTGGCCCGGCCCGAGCGCGCCCTTCTCGCGCACGCTCATCTCATCGACCGGCACCATCCCGGCTTCCGAGCCCGCGATCAGCAGCCCGTCGCCGGTCACGACATAGCGCATCGGGCGCAGGCCGTTGCGGTCAAGCCCGCCGCAGACCCAGCGGCCGTCGGTCATTGCCAGCGCGGCGGGTCCGTCCCACGGCTCCATCACCGCGTTGCAATAGGCGTACATGTCCGCCCAGGCCTTGGGCATGTCGGTCGTGGTCTTGGACCAGGCTTCGGGGACCATCATGGTCTTGACCATCGGCGCCGAGCGGCCCGAGCGCACCATCACCTCGAACACCGCATCGAGCGCGCCCGAGTCCGAGGCGCCCTGCGGGATGATCGGCTTGATGTCCTCGGCCGCGTCCCCGAACGCCGACGAGGCCATGCGGATCTCGTGGCTCTTCATCCAGTTGATGTTGCCCTTGATCGTGTTGATCTCGCCGTTGTGGGCGAGCATGCGGAAGGGCTGCGCCAGCCACCATTGCGGGAAGGTGTTGGTCGAGTAACGCTGGTGGTAGATGGCGAAGGCGCTCTCGAACCGCTCGTCCATCAGGTCGGGGTAGAAGGTCGCGACCTGCTCGGCCAGCATCATGCCCTTGTAGATGATCGACCGGCAGGAGAGCGAGCAGAGGTAGAGGCCCTGGATCGAGGCCGCCTGCGCCGCCTTCTCGATCCGGCGGCGGATGATGTAAAGCTCGCGCTCGAACTGGACGTCGTCGATGTCCTTCTCGCAGCGGATCAGGATCTGCTCGATCTCGGGGCGGGTGGCGTTGGCCTTCTCGCCCAGAACGCTCGTGTCCACCGGGACGTGGCGCCAGCCGTAGATGTAGTGGCCCATGCGCAGCACTTCGGACTCGACGATGGTCCGGCACCGCTCCTGCGCCGAAAGATCGGTGCGCGGCAGGAAGACCTGGCCCACGGCCACGAGCTTGTTCATGTCGGGCTCGTGGCCGGTGCGGCGGATCTGGTCGTAGAAGAACTTGACCGGGATCTGCACATGGATACCCGCGCCGTCGCCGGTCTTGCCGTCGGCATCGACAGCGCCGCGGTGCCAGACCGCCTTGAGCGCGGCGATGCCATTCTCGACCACCTTGCGCGAGGGCTTGCCCGAGATCGAGACCACGAGCCCCACGCCGCAGGAGGCGCGCTCGTCATCGGCCTTGTAGAGACCGTTTGCATCCAGCCAGGCCCGCTTGGCTTCTTCGGCTTTCACCCAGGCTTCATCATAGGTCGTCATGGCTCACTCCTCTGGGCTGGCTGGAAGCGTGGCGAGAAACTCGGCTTCCGTCATCTGGTGGGTCGGACCGGCAAAGCTCCAGGCGTCGGGCTTGCGGTCGATGTAGATCTCGTGGGCGAGGCGGATGCCGCTCAGGTCATCCAGCAGCCCCGCCGCCATGTAATAGTCGCGCGGCATCCCCGGCGCCGTCAGGCGATACCAGAGGGTCGAGCCGCAGGTGCCGCAGAAGCAGCGTTCGGCCCAGCCGGACGAGGCGTAGCGCCGGACATGGTCGGCGCCGGTCACGGTCAGGGCGGTCTCGGGGACCATCATCGTGACGAAGGCCGAGCCCGTCCAGCGGCGGCACATCTCGCAATGGCAGGCGCCGATCTCGTGCGGGGCGTGAGTCGCGGTGACCGCGACCGCCCCGCAGAGGCAGTGCCCTGTCCGTTCAGCGGTCATGGCGCACCTTCAGGATCTGGCCGTCTTCGGGCGCCTGCGACAGGATCGCGTCGCAGTCGAAGATCGGCTCGGTGACGAGGAAGCCGGGCTCGCCAGGAAAGACGAACTGCACGGGGCTGCCATCGACGGGCAGGAAGCCGCCCGTCCCGTCCGCCCACTGCGTCGGGCCGGCAAAGAACAGCCGCCACTCGGGATGGATATACTCCCGTCCGTGGGCCTGCCGCAGGACGGTGCCGCCGATGCTGGTCTCGGTGAACTCGAACTCGGTCTCCTGCAGCACGACGCCGTCGATGGTGAAGCTCTGCCCGGTCAGCCGGTCATAGCCGGTCACGCGGCTCCGCTCGCCCGTGTCGCGCGTCAGCCCGAAGTCGTAGCTGTCCGCCCCGTCCAGAAGCTCGGTGAACGAGGCCGGGTCGGCCGGGTTCGGGTCGAGCGTCTGGCGGGCCGGGGGAAACATCTCGTAGCTCTCGACCCACTGCGCCTCGCGGTCGATGTGGGACGAGAAGAAGAGGCCGTCCTGATCGAAGTCCACGCGCCACTGATCGCCGGCCGGGTCCTTCTCGCAACGGTAGTGGTGCGAGACCCGGCAGCCGCGCGACTGCACGGTGAGAAAGGCCGAGCACCCCTCGGGTGGCGTGAAGGTCCGCCCCGAGCCGAGCGCGGGCGCAGCCGCAGCCAGCGCCAGACCTCCCGCCAGGATCTTCGTCAGAAGCGTCATGCCCATGGTCCCATCACCTCGTGCCCGGAGCACCCCGGAGCCCGGTCGCACCGGCCGCCCGGGACCTTCCGGGCGGTCGCTTCGCGGAGAGGCGCCTATTCGGCCGCGGCGATGGCCGGTTGCGCCAGATAGTCGAGGATCGCGTCCGCCGCCTCGCGGCCGTCGCGGATGGCCCAGACGACGAGGCTCGCGCCCCGCACGATGTCGCCCACGGCATAAACGCCGGGCAGGCTGGTCGCGTGGGTGCGGAAGTCGGCCTTGATCGTGCCCCAGCGCGTCACGGCCAGTTCGGGCACGCCCCAGAGCGTCGGCAGATCCTCGGGTTCGAAGCCCAGCGCCATGATGGCGAGGTCGGCCGGCTCGACATAGTCGGCACCCTCGATCACCTCGGGCATCTGCCGGCCGGACGCGTCGGGCTCGCCCAGACGCATCTTCTGCACGATCACGCCCTCGACCGCGTCGCCCGCGATGAAGCCGCGCGGCGCCGCGAGCCAGACGAACTCGACACCTTCCTCCTCGGCATTGGCGACCTCGCGCTGCGAGCCCGGCATGTTGGCCCGGTCGCGGCGATAGAGGCACTTCACGCTGGTCGCGCCCTGGCGGATGGCGGTGCGCACGCAGTCCATCGCCGTGTCGCCGCCGCCGATCACCACGACGCGCTTGCCGCTGGCATCAAGCCCGTCGGCATCGACTTCGTCGCCGAAGCTGCGCCGGTTGGACAGGGTCAGATAGTCGAGCGCCTGCACCACGCCCGCCGAGCCCACGCCCGGCGCCGCAAGGTCGCGCTGCTTGTAGACGCCCGTCGCGATCAGCACCGCGTCATGCTGGCCCCGGATCGCGTCAAAGCTGAGATCCTCGCCCACGTTGCAGTTGAGCACGAACTGCACGCCCGCCTGCTCGAGCTGCTCGACGCGGCGCATGACCACGTCCTTTTCCAGCTTGAAGCCCGGAATGCCGTAGGTCAGCAGCCCGCCCGCGCGGTCGTAGCGGTCATAGACCGTGACCTGAAGCCCGGCGCGGCGCAGCGCATCGGCGGCGGCGAGACCACCCGGCCCCGCCCCGATGATGCCCACTGATTCCGACCGCTCGTGCATGGGGCGGCCGGGCGTCACCCAGCCGTTCTCCCAGGCCATGTCGGTGATGTATTTCTCGACCGCGCCGATGGTCACCGTGCCGTGGCCCGATTGCTCGATCACGCAGTTGCCCTCGCAGAGACGGTCCTGCGGGCAGATGCGGCCGCAGATCTCGGGGAAGGTGTTGGTGGCCTGGCTGATCTCGTAGGCTTCCTGAAGGCGGCCCGTGGCGGTCAGGCGCAGCCAGTCAGGGATATTGTTGTGCAGCGGGCAATGCGACTGGCAGAAGGGAACGCCGCACTGGCTGCAGCGGCTGGCCTGCTCGGCCGCCTTGGCGGCGGCGAACTCGCGGTAGATCTCGTGGAAATCGTGCGACCGCAGGTTGGCCGGACGTTTCTCGGGGGTCTCCCTCGCCATCTTGACGAACTGGAGCATCGGTTCTTTTGCCATGCTGAGCCCTCCCTCGAGGCCGACTGCGGGGTTCGGACCTCATACAGCAGGGTCGCCAGCGATAAAAGTCAGCATGACTGACCTAATTACGGCTTTTTTCTCGGTTCGGCAGTCTGGAGCGGACTTTTTCGCCGCAGTTAGGTCAGCATCCGTTACCTACCGCCTCAGAAGCCTTTCAGGAGAGCCACCAAGGCCACCGAGCCTACGATGATTCGCCACCAGCCGAACAAGGAATATCCGTGCCGGCTGACATAGCCGAGCAGCCAGCGCACCACGAGCACGGCCGCCACGAAGGCGGCGAGGAAGCCGACGGCAATCTCGCTCAGCGCCCCGGCATCGAGGACGTCGCGGTTCTTGTAAAGGTCGAAGGCAAAGGCCCCCGCCATCGTCGGCATGGACAGGAAGAAGGAGAACTCGGCCGCGGCGCGCTTGCCCGTTCCGAGCAACAGGGCGCCGACGATGGTCGCCCCCGACCGCGAGACGCCGGGAACCATGGCGAGACACTGGAAGAACCCGATCTTCAGTGCCACGCCAAGCGGCACCTCCGTCACGTCATTGTAGCGCGGCGCTGGCGCCATCCGGTCCACGAAGAGCAGGATGATGCCGCCGAGGATCAGCATGATCGCGATCACGATGGGCGCCTCGAACAGCACGGTCTTGATGAAGCCGTGCGCCATCACGCCGACCACCACCGCCGGCAGGAACGCCAGCAGCACCGCCGCGAGAAAGCGCGCCGCCTGCGGATCCCGCGGCGCCGCCCGGATCACCGAGATCAGTTTTGACGCATAGACCGTCAGCACCGCGAGCACCGCGCCGAGCTGGATCACCACCTCGAAGCTGCGGCCCGCGCTCTGAAATCCGAGGAAGTGGCCGGCAAGCAGAAGATGCCCCGTCGAGGAGACGGGAATGAATTCAGTCAGGCCTTCCAGCAGTCCGAGAACAAGCGCGACCAGCGTGGTCGAGTCCGTCATGGTCGCTCCGTGTTGATTCAGATCCGGCCCGTCTCAGGTCTTGCGCAGGTTGCGGGCCGAAGCCTTGATCGAGGCATACTGGCCGGACGGGCGATAGCTCCAGAGGTATTCGGGCAGCACCGCCTCCATGGCGGTGGGCGAGATGCCGAGATCCGCCAGCCCCTTGGCGCCGGGCGAGACCACGTTGTCGCGCGCCAGGTTGCGCACCTGATCCCGCGTCAGCGTCTTGTTCGACAGAAGTCCGAGCGTCACCGTCTGAAGCAGATCGAGCGTCGCCGCCATCAGCCTCGCCACGCCGAAGGGCACGTTGACGATCATCTTGCGCCGCTCGATCACCCGCAGCAGCATCTGCATCAGCGCGCGGAAGCTCAGCGCGTCGGGGCCGCCGAGTTCGTAGATGCCGGGCGCCGCCTGGCCCAGAACACCCGCCACGGCGGCCTGCGCCACATCGTCCACGAACACCGGCTGGAACCGGGTCTCGCCGCCCACGACCGGCAGAACCGGGCTGAAGCGGGCCATGCGCGCAAAGCGGTTGAAGAAATCATCCTCGGGGCCGAAGATCACCGAAGGACGCAGGATCACCGCGCGCGGGAAGGCCTGAAGCACGGCGGCCTCACCGGCGGCCTTGCTGCGCGCATAGGCGCTGGGAGAGTCCGCATCGGCGCCGATCGCCGAGATCTGCACCAGCGTCTGCACGCCCTCGGCCGCGGCCAGCCGCGCCACGCGGGCGGCGCCCTCGGCCTGCACCGACTGGAAGCGGTTCTTTCCGGTCTCGGCCAGGATGCCCACGCAGTTTACCACCGCATCGGCCCCGTGCATCACCGCCCGCACCGAGGCATCGTCGCGGATGTTGCAGAACACCGGCTCGACCTGCCCGACGACCCCGTAGGGCTTGACGAACAGCGCCTCGTTCGGACGGCGCACGGCCACGCGAACGCGCCAACCCTGCTGGGCCATCCGGCGCGCGATGTAGCGCCCCACGAAGCCCGACCCGCCGTAGATCGTCACCAGCTTGCTCATCTTCCGTCCTCACCCCGGCTTGGCCCCAAAGATTGCCCCTTCCCATAACTTTACGGCGGCAGGGGAACAAGCGTGAATGATCCTGCGGATTTTTCATGACACCCCGTTGACACTGCCGAATCCCCCATATACATCGCGGCTCACGACACCGGCCCAGGTGGCGGAATTGGTAGACGCGCACGGTTCAGGTCCGTGTGCCGCAAGGCGTGGAGGTTCGAGTCCTCTCCTGGGCACCATCGATCCTTCGTGCCAATTCGAAGGATCAGACAGTGACAATCCACCTGCATCGGAACGACTTGCCGGACGGGCTCGATCTCGGCCGGGTGGTCGCCATCGACACCGAGACCATGGGCCTTGACCCGCGGCGTGACCGGCTGTGCGTCGTGCAGCTGTCGGCCGGGGACGGTGACGCGCATCTGGTGCAGATCGAGCGCGGGCAGACCAGCGCACCGAATCTGGAACGTCTGCTGACCGATCCGCAGGTGCTGAAGCTGTTCCACTTCGGCCGCTTCGACATCGCCGCCCTGCAGCGCGCCTTCGGCGTGCGGACCGAGCCGGTCTGGTGCACCAAGATTGCCTCGAAGATGGTGCGCACCTTCACCGACCGGCACGGGCTGAAATATCTGCTGCTCGAACTGGTGGGCGTCGATGTGTCAAAGCAGCAGCAGACCTCGGACTGGGGCGCGGCCGAGCTGACGGATGCGCAGAAGGACTATGCCGCCTCGGACGTGCTTCACCTTCACCGGCTGAAGGAGGAACTCGAGGCGCGGCTCCTGCGCGAGGGGCGGATGGAACTGGCGCAACGCTGCTTTGATTTCCTTCCCACGCGGGCAGAGCTCGACCTGATGGGCTGGGACGAACCGAATGACATCTTCCACCACTGATTTCCTCGCCACCGCCCGCAGGGTCATCGCCACCGAGGCCGAGGCCCTGTCGCTGCTGGGCGACAGCCTGGGCGAGGCCTTTGGCGAAGCTGTCGAGATGATCCTGCGCGCGCGCGGGCGCGTGATCGTCTCGGGCATGGGCAAATCGGGCCACATCGGGCGCAAGATCACCGCGACGCTTGCCTCGACAGGCACGCCCGCGCAGTTCGTCCATCCGGCCGAAGCCAGCCACGGCGACCTTGGCATGGTCACGCGGGACGACGTGGCCCTTGTGCTGTCCAATTCGGGCGAAACGCCGGAACTGGCCGACATCATCGCCCACACCCGGCGCTTCGACATTCCGCTGATCGGCGTGGCGGGCCGGGCGCAATCGACGCTCCTGCGGCAGTCGGACGTGGCGCTGCTGCTGCCACCCGCGCCCGAGGCCTGTGGCAACGGGATCGTGCCGACCTCCTCGACGACCATGACGCTGGCCCTGGGCGATGCGCTGGCCATCGCCCTGATGGAGCATCGGCAGTTCACGCCCGAGCATTTCCGCGTCTTCCACCCCGGCGGCAAGCTCGGGGCACGGCTCGCGAAGGTGGCCGATCTCATGCACCGCAACCTGCCGCTGGTGGACGCGGGCACACCCATGGGCGAGGCGCTGATCACCATGAGCCGGCTCGGGTTCGGGGTGCTGGGCGTGACCGGACAGGACGGGCGGCTCGAGGGGGTCATCACCGACGGCGACCTTCGGCGCCATCTGGACGGGCTGCTCGGGCTCTGCGTCGAAGATGTGATGACCCGCAATCCGCGCACCATCGCGCCCGACGCGCTGGCCGAGCGGGCCGTGGCCGAGATGAACGCCCGGAAGATCACCTCGCTCTTCGTGGTCGATCCCGAAGGGTCGGGCGCGGCCGTCGGGCTGATCCACATCCACGATTGCCTGCGCGCCGGAGTGGTGTGACCGATGGCGGCGCAGCGGCCTGACAATCTTCACTCCCGGCTGGTCGCCTGGCTGAAGATCGTCCTGCCGCTGGCGGCGCTGGCGGTGCTGTCCACCCTGTTCCTCGTCGCGCGCACCATCAATCCCGACGATGCGATTCCCTATGCCGAGGTGGATGTCGAAGGGCTGGTGCGCGAACCCCGGATCACCGCGCCGACCTGGGCGGGCATCACGAGCGACGGCGCCGCCCTCAGCGTCGAGGCGGCCGAGGCCCGGCCGGGCCAGACCGCGGGAGAAGAGGGGCGGGCTGCCTCGCTGCATGCGCGCCTCGAGACACCGGACGGCGCGGTTGCAAGCCTTGTGGCGGCGACCGGGTCGCTGGACGGCGAGGCGCGTCTTTTGCGGCTTGGCGGCGGGGTGGAACTGGAAACCTCGACCGGCTACCATCTGACAACCGAGGCCATGACGGCCGGGCTGGACGAGACCGACGTGCGGTCCGTGGGCGCGCTCGAGGCGACAGGCCCCGCCGGCCGCATCGATGCCGGCTCGATGCGCCTGAGCGAGGATCCCGGAGCACCCGGCAGCTATGTGCTCACCTTCGGGAATCGTGTGAAGCTGGTGTACGATCCGACGAAGTGATGGACCCGATGTCGAGGCATGTGATGAAGACGATCCTGATGGCGGCGGCCGCCGCGCTCTGGCTGCCCGCGGCGGCGCTCGCACAGGGCGCCAACGTGGCCTTCGGGGGCGGGCTGACGCAGGACACCTCGCTGCCCGTCGAGATCGAGTCCGATGAGCTGCAGGTGAACCAGGCGGACGGAACGGCGATCTTTCTCGGCAATGTCCGGGTGGTGCAGGGTCCGATGCGCCTCGCCGCGCAGTCGGTCCGGGTGGAATACGGGCCCGACGGGGGCGGGATCCGCAGGCTCCACGCCTCCGGCGGGGTCACGCTGGCCAACGAGCGCGAGGCGGCCGAGGCGCAGGAGGCCATCTACACGATCGAGAGCGGCGAGGTCGTGATGACCGGCGATGTCCTGCTCACGCAGGGGCCCAACACGCTCGCCGGTCAGAGGCTGGTGATCGACCTCACCGCCGGCACCGGCCGCATGGAGGGCCGGGTGCAGACCGTCTTCCGTCCGGGCACGTCGCCATGAACGCGAAATCCGGGTTCATCCTCTCGGACGAAAGGTCCGGTCTTCAGGTCATCGGCCTGCGCAAGAGCTACAAGCGCCGGCCGGTCATCCGCGATGTGACCATGCATCTCGACCGTGGAGAGGTCGTCGCACTGCTCGGGCCGAACGGGTCGGGCAAGACGACCTGCTTTTACGCCATCGCCGGCCTCATCAGCCCCGAGAGCGGTCAGGTCATGATCGAGGGCCGCGACGTCACGGCCCTGCCGATGTATCGCCGCGCGCGGATGGGGATCGGCTACCTGCCGCAGGAGGTCTCGATCTTCCGCGGCCTGTCGGTCGAGGACAACATCCTCGCGGTGCTCGAGATCACCGAAAAGGACCCCCACACCCGGCGCGAGCGGCTCGAGGAGCTGCTGGGCGAATTCTCGATCGCCCATCTGCGGCGCACGCCCGCGCTCGCCCTCTCGGGCGGTGAGCGGCGACGGGTGGAGATTGCGCGCTGTCTTGCCGCAGATCCCCGCTACCTGCTGCTCGACGAGCCCTTCGCAGGCGTCGATCCGATCGCCGTGGGCGAGATCCGCAGCCTCGTCCACGACCTCAAGAGCCGGGGCATCGGGGTGCTGATCACCGACCATAACGTACGGGAAACGCTGGAAATCGTGGACAGGGCCTACATTCTGCACGACGGCACCGTCCTCAAGAGCGGAACGACGGAAGAAGTGGTTCACGACGAAATGGTGCGGCGGGTCTATCTCGGGCAGAACTTCCGCATCTCGTAGCACCTTCAGGTCAGGCGAAGGGCTTGAGCTTGCTGTTGACAAGCGCGCGCCAAAAGCAGCCAAATGACCTTGATGCGTGCAGAACCCGCCCTCGTCGCCGCTCCTTCAAGGCCCCGCAGAAGTGCAAGGCCCCATGGGTTCCGACGTTTGCCCGCATCCGCAATAACAGATCGGCGGGCACCCCGGTTCGGGGCGGACTGGCCATGCCGAGTCAAAAGGAGGAATCATGCGATACCAGATCAGCGGGAAACAGATCGACATCGGTGAGGCGCTGCAGACCCACGTCAAGTCCGAGCTTGGCGAGGTGATCGAGAAGTATGCCCAGCGCCCCACCGAGGCGACGATCGTCTTTTCGCGCGTTGCGCATGAACATGTCTGCGAAGCCACCATCCATCTCTCGACCGGACTGACCGCGCAGGCCACGGGCCGGGCGACCGAGATCTATGCCGCCTTCGAGAGCTGCCGCGAGAAGATGGACAAGCAGTTGCGCCGCTACAAGCGCCGCCTGCGCGACCATCACCGGGAGCGAACGGCCCCGGTTGAATTCGGTCCGGGTTCCTCCTATATCCTCGCCGCATCCGAGGAAGCCGAGGATGGAGAGGCCGATACGCTTCAGCCGATGGTGATCGCCGAGATGGAGACGAAGGTTCCTTCGATCACCGTGGGCGAGGCCGTCATGCAGCTGGAACTCGCGGGCCACAACATGCTTGTCTTCCGCAATGAAGGTCATGGCGGGGTGAACGTCGTCTACCGTCGGGATGACGGGAACATCGGCTGGATCGACCCGCGCAACAGCAAATAGCGCGCGCCCAAGGCGCAGGACAAGCGACCGCCCATGGAACTATCCAAACTTCTGATGCCGGAAGCCGTTCGGGTTCTGAGTCAGGTTACCAGCAAGAAGCGCCTCTTCCAGGAACTGGGAGAGGTTGCCGCTCAGGCCTATGGCCTGAATGCCTCGGTGGCCATCGACGGGCTGCAGGAGCGCGAGAGCCTTGGCCCGACGGGCGTCGGGCACGGCATCGCACTGCCGCACGCCCGGCTCGAGGATCTGGACAGGATCGTGGGCGTGTTCCTGCGCCTTGAAAAGCCGCTCGACTACGACAGCGTGGACCGCCAGCCGGTGGACCTCGTCTTCGCGCTCTTCGCGCCGAAGGACTCCGGGGTGGACCACCTCAAGGCCCTGGCGCTCGTGTCGCGCACCATGCGCGATGCGGGCGTCTGCACCAAGCTGCGCGCGAACACCGATCCCGCCAAGCTTCACGCGATCCTGACGGAAACCCGCGCGCCGCAGGCCGCCTGATCCCGGGGCGAACGGATCACGCCGCGCGTCCCGCGGCCGGTCCTTTCGATCCGGCCAGGCCCGCGCCCGCGACGTGGACGGGCCACTAGCGCGGGCGCACGCTGGCGGTCACGTAATTCACCGACAGGTCCCGATCCGACAGGCTCCAGCTCCAGCTGACGGGGTTGAACACCATGCCCTTGCGGTCCACCGGATCGAGGCCCGCCTTGCGGATCAGCTCGTAAAGCTCGTCCGGCGTGATGAACTTGGACCAGTCGTGCGTGCCCTTGGGCAGCCAGCGCATGATCCATTCGGCCCCGACGATCGCCATCGCAAAGCTCTTGGGATTGCGGTTGAGGGTCGAGCAGACCATCAGGCCACCGGGCTTCAGCAGCTCGCGGCAGGCGGTCAGATAGGCCAGGGGGTCGGCCACATGCTCGACCACCTCCATGTTCAGCACGACGTCGAACCGCTCGCCTGCGGCCACGAGATCCTCGGCGGTCGTGTTGCGGTAGTCGATGGTCAGGCCCGACTGCTCGGCATGAAGCCTCGCCACCGGAATGTTGCGCGGCGCCGCGTCGGCGCCCACCACGTCCGCGCCAAGTCGCGCCATCGGTTCCGACAGAAGCCCGCCGCCGCAGCCGATGTCGAGCAGCCGCAGACCCTGGAACGGCAGAGGGGCCGAGAGGTCGCGGTCAAACTCGGCGGCGATCTGCCGGGTGATGTAATCCAGCCGGCAGGGGTTCATCTGATGGAGGGGCTTGAACTTTCCGTGCGGGTTCCACCATTCCGCCGCCATGGCCTCGAACTTGGCGACTTCGGCCGGGTCGATGGTGGAGGTGGCAGACATGGGAAACTCCTTGCGGTTTCAACGGTAGCGGATCAGGCTGGCGAGGTTATATAGGACGACCATGGATCAAAGATCAGGCCAAAAGCGCGCAGTCGAATTCCTTTATCCGTCGATCGACCCGTTCGATCAGCGGGTGATCGACATGGGCGACGGCCACCGGATCTATGTCGAGCAGTGCGGCAACCCCCGCGGTGAGGCGGTGCTCGTGCTCCATGGCGGGCCGGGCGGCGGCTGCAGCCCCTCGATGCGCCGCTATTTCAATCCCGAACGCTACCGTGTGGTGCTCTTCGACCAGCGCGGCTGCGGGCGGTCGCGGCCCCATGCCTCGGTCGAGGCCAACACGACCTGGCATCTCGTCTCGGACATCGAGGTGATCCGCGCCAAGCTGGGGATCGACCGCTGGACCTGCTTCGGAGGCAGCTGGGGCGCCACGCTGGCGCTGATCTACGCCATTTCGCACCCCGAGCGGGTGACGAACCTCGTGCTGCGCGGTGTCTTCCTGATGACCCGGGCCGAACTGGACTGGTTCTACGGGGGTGGCGCGGCTGCCTTCTTTCCCGACGTCTGGGCACGGTTCATCGCTCCGGTTCCGCCGGAAGAGCGGGGCGACCTGATCGCGGCCTACCGGAGGCGGCTCTTCTCGGGCAACCTGATGGAAGAGTCGCGCTTTGGCCGAACCTGGGCCAACTGGGAGAATGCGCTGGCCTCGGTCACGCAGGACGGGCCGATGGGCGAGAGCCCGTCGGAATATGCGCGCGCCTTCGCCCGGCTGGAGAATCATTATTTCTCGAATGCAGGTTTCCTCGAGCATGACGGCTGGATCCTCGCCAACCGCTCGCGGATCGCGCACATCCCGGCCGTGATCGTGCAGGGGCGCTACGACATGATCTGCCCCCCGCTCTCTGCCTGGAAACTGGCCGAGGGCTGGGACAAGGCGGACCTGCGGCTGGTGCCCTTCGCGGGCCACGCTCTTTCGGAGCCCGGCATCAGCGCCGAGCTGGTACGCGTGATGGACACGCTTCCGCGCTAGGCCCGCCTGGCGGCCGGGGCCTGAAAATCATCGGCAGTTTGACATGATTTTCACGGCGGCGTGACGCTTGCAGCCCCAAATGCCCCCCCCTATATACGCCCGGTAGCCGAAGGGGGTGCCACTCCTTCGGCCTGAATTCGGGATAGGGGATCGGACGCCGACAGTCGGGCCTGACCCCCACAACATCGCCGCAAGAGAGGTGCATACATGGCCAAAGTCATCGGGATCGACCTCGGGACGACCAACTCCTGCGTTGCCATCATGGACGGCGCGCAACCCCGTGTGATCGAGAACTCGGAAGGGGCGCGCACGACGCCCTCGATCGTCGGTTTCACCGACAGCGAACGCCTCGTGGGCCAGCCGGCCAAGCGTCAGGCGGTCACCAACCCCTCGAACACCGTCTTCGCCGTCAAGCGCCTGATCGGCCGCCGCGTGGGCGATGCCGAGGTGGAAAAGGACAAGAAGCTCGTCCCCTATTCCATCGTCAACGGCGGCAATGGCGACGCCTGGGTCGAGGTGCGTGGCGAGAAATATTCGCCGAGCCAGATCTCGGCCTTCATCCTGCAGAAGATGAAGGAAACCGCCGAGGCCTACCTCGGCGAGACGGTCACGCAGGCCGTCATCACCGTGCCCGCCTATTTCAACGACGCCCAGCGTCAGGCGACCAAGGACGCCGGCAAGATCGCGGGCCTCGAGGTGCTGCGCATCATCAACGAGCCGACGGCGGCAGCACTGGCCTACGGTCTCGACAAGAAGGACACCAAGACGATCGCGGTCTATGACCTCGGCGGCGGCACCTTCGACATCACGATCCTCGAGATCGACGACGGCCTCTTCGAGGTGAAATCGACCAACGGGGACACGTTCCTCGGCGGCGAGGACTTCGACATGCGGATCGTCAACTACCTCGCGGACGAGTTCAAGAAAGAGCATGGCGTTGATCTGACGCTCGACAAGATGGCGCTGCAGCGGCTGAAGGAAGCGGCTGAAAAGGCCAAGATCGAGCTGTCGTCGAGCCAGCAGACCGAGATCAACCAGCCCTTCATCAGCATGGACCGCAACACCGGCCAGCCGCTGCACATGGTGATGAAGCTGACCCGGGCGAAGCTCGAAAGCCTCGTGGCCGATCTCATCAAGAAGTCGCTGAAGCCCTGCGAGGCCGCGCTGAAGGATGCCGGCGTCTCGAAGTCGGACATCGACGAGGTGGTTCTCGTCGGCGGCATGACCCGGATGCCGCGGGTGGTGGAAGAGGTCACCAAGTTCTTCGGCAAGGAGCCGCACAAGGGCGTGAACCCTGATGAGGTCGTGGCGCTCGGCGCCGCCATTCAGGCGGGCGTGCTGCAGGGCGACGTCAAGGACGTGGTGCTGCTCGACGTGACCCCGCTCTCGCTCGGCATCGAGACGCTGGGCGGCGTGTTCACCCGCCTGATCGACCGCAACACCACGATCCCGACCAAGAAGAGCCAGGTGTTCTCGACCGCCGAGGACAACCAGAACGCGGTGACGATCCGGGTCTTCCAGGGCGAGCGCGAGATGGCGGCCGACAACAAGCTGCTCGGCCAGTTCAACCTGGAAGACATTCCGCCGGCCCCGCGCGGCATGCCGCAGATCGAGGTGACCTTCGACATCGACGCCAACGGCATCGTGTCGGTCAGCGCCAAGGACAAGGGCACCGGCAAGTCGCAGAACATCACCATCCAGGCCTCGGGCGGCCTGTCCGACGAGGACATCGAGAAGATGGTGCGGGACGCCGAGGCCAACGCCGAGGCCGACAAGAAGCGCCGCGAGCTGGTCGAGACCAAGAACCAGGGCGAGAGCCTGCTGCACTCGACCCGCAAGTCGATCGAGGAGCATGGCGACAAGGTCGATCCCTCGACCGTCGAGGCGATCGAACTGGCGATGGGCGCGCTCGAGGAAAGCCTCAAGACCGAGGATGCCGGCAAGATCAAGGGCGGCATCCAGAACCTGACCGAGGCCGCGATGCGTCTCGGCGAGGCGATCTACAAGGCCAGCCAGTCCGAGACCGGCGCCACGCCGGACGAGGACGGTCCGCGGTCGGTGGATGACGACATCGTCGACGCCGACTTCGAGGATCTCGGCGAGAACAAGCGGAAGTAAGGCCGCAGCGGAACGTGAAGGGGGCGGTCTCGAAAGGGCCGCCCCACTCACGTTGCCCAAGGGGATGTGCCAATGGCAAAACGCGACTATTACGAGGTTCTGGGCGTCTCCCGCGGTGCCTCGGCGGATGAGTTGAAGAAGGCCTACCGGACGAAGGCGAAAGAGCTGCACCCCGACCGGAATGCGGACAATCCTCAGGCCGAGGCGCAGTTCAAGGAAGTGAACGAGGCCTACGACGTCCTGCGGGATGCCGACAAGAAGGCCGCCTATGACCGCTACGGCCATGCGGCCTTCGAGGGTGGCATGGGCGGTGGCGGTGGCGCCCGCGGCGGCTACGGCCAGCAGGCCGATTTCGCTTCGGCCTTTTCGGATGTGTTCGAGGATCTTTTCGGCGATTTCATGGGTGGCCGCGGCGGCGCTGCCCGCACACGGGCGCAGCGCGGGTCGGACCTGCGCTACAACCTGCGCGTGACGCTCGACGAGGCCTATCGCGGGGTCCAGAAGACGATCAACGTGCCGGCCTCGGTCGCCTGTGACAGCTGCAAGGGCACCGGCGCCGAGGGCGGGGCCGAGCCTGTGACCTGCCCGACCTGCTCGGGCATGGGCAAGGTGCGGGCCCAGCAGGGGTTCTTCACCGTCGAGCGCACCTGTCCGACCTGCAACGGCATGGGCCAGATCGTGAAGAACCCGTGCAAGGCCTGCCACGGCGCCGGACGGGTCGAGAAGGAACGCTCGCTCTCGGTCAACATTCCGGCCGGGGTCGAGACCGGAACCCGGATCCGCCTCGCCGGCGAGGGCGAGGCCGGGATGCGGGGTGGCCCTTCGGGCGACCTCTACATCTTCATAGAGGTGCGTGAGCATGCGCTCTTCCAGCGCGACGGCGTGCATCTTTTCTGCCGCGTGCCGGTCTCGATCACCGCGGCCGCGCTCGGCGGCGAGGTCGAGGTGCCGACCATCGACGGCGGTTCCAGCCGGGTGAAGATCCCGGCCGGCAGCCAGACCGGCAAGCAGATGCGTCTGCGCGGCAAGGGGATGCCGGCGCTGCGTGGCGGTGGCGCGGGTGACATGCTGATCGAGCTTGCCGTCGAGACGCCGGTGAACCTGACCGCCCGTCAGAAAGAGCTTCTGCGCGAGTTCGAGAAGCTGTCCGAGGACAACAATCCCGAAGGCAAGAGCTTTTTCTCGAAGGTGAAGGGCTTCTGGGATGGCATGACCGGCTGAGCCTGTCCGAGGGCTGCGCCCCGGCCGGCGCAGCCCCTTCCGAGCGGTTTCAGTGAGGCGTTAAGGGTTTTGCAACCCTGTGGCGCCCAGACTGACCCCATGTGTGCGACTCGGGCCTTTCATGAAGCTGCGCTGCCCCTCTTCCCCGGCGACGGGGATGAGGCTGCGGCAGCGCCGATCGCCGGCCGGCTGCCGTCCTATATCGCCGATCACCGCAAGCGCCTCCGCCTGAGGTTTCGGGAGGGTGGAGCGACGGCCATGCCGGATTACGAACTGCTGGAGTTGCTGCTGTTCCGCTCCATTCCGCGTCAGGACGTGAAGCCTCTGGCGCGGCGCCTGATCGACCGGTTCGGCGACCTGAACAGCGTCATTGCCGCCGAACCCGTCCGGCTCCTCGAGATCGACGGGGTCGGAGAGGCGGTGGCGCAGGATCTCAAGCTGGTTGAGGCCTTGGCGCAGCGGATGGCGCGGGCACGGGTCATGCATCGGCCGGTGCTGTCGTCGTGGGCGGCGCTGCTCGACTATTGCCATACGGCCATGGCCCACCGCGCGACCGAGCAGTTCCGGGTGCTGTTCCTCGACCGCAAGAACGTCCTGATCGCCGATGAAGAGCAGGCGCGGGGAACGGTGGATCACGTGCCCGTCTATCCGCGCGAGGTGGTCAAGCGTGCGCTGGAGCTGAACGCCTCGGCGCTGATCCTTGTGCATAACCACCCTTCGGGCGATCCGACACCTTCGGAACAGGATATCGCCATGACGGGCCAGATCCAGGACGCGGCGGCGACGCTGGGCATCGTGCTGCACGACCACCTGATCGTGGGCCGCGAGCGCGAGCTGAGCTTCAGGGCCCAGGGCTACCTGTGAGCGGCCGAAGCCACAGCTCCACCCGCCGGTTCATGCGCCGCCCGGCCACGGTCGTATCGCAGGCCAGGGGGAGGGCTTCGCCAAACCCTTCGACGAGCGGCGGTGCAAGATCGGGGGCGGCCTCCTGCAGCGCCCTCGCCACGGTTGCGGCCCGATCGCGCGAGAGGGAGAGGTTCGCCTCGGCCGACCCGCGTCCATCGGAAAATCCGACCAGCATCAGCTGCTGGTCCCGGAAGCGACCGACCTCCACCAGCTTGACGAGCTCCGTCAGGCCCTCACGGCTCTGTTCCTCCAGTGTGTTGCCACCCTCCTCGAAGCGGAAGGTGATCGACAGGCGCTCTGCGCCGACCATCAGGCTGGTCAGCCGTTTGAGTTCCGCAAGCGGCACCTCTTCGCCCGCCACGCGGATCGCGTTCATCAACCTCTGCCCGTCGGACACGAGGGGCACGCGGCTTGGCCGACGGTCCACGAAGCCTGCTTCGGCCACCGCACGCTGGGCGGGCGCCGTCGAGAGAAACTCGAGAAACTCGCGCGCAAAAAGCGGGAGGCGACGGCGCGGCGTCACGAGAAAGACAGGAAGGGCGAGCGGATAGTCCTCTGATTTCACTGCGAGCGGCGAGGGGATGAGGGGAAAGCCGCAGCTGTCGGTCAGGGGCAGCGCGCGCGCCTTGCCCTGCGCCGTGAGCCCCGTAATCGCGAGCGCATAGGGATCACGGGCCACGCCCGCGGCGAGGCTCGCCAGATCGCCATGGGTCACGCTTGCCGCAATGGGGCGGCCAAGCCGCGCCTCGAGCGCGGCCTCAAGGCTGATGTCGCGCGCCAGCGCATGGAGCACGAGCGGCATGTCAGGCCCGCCGAGGTCTTTCCAGTTCGTCACCTCTCCCGACAGCGCCCGCGCGAGATCGCGGGTGGATATGCGCGGTAACGGATTGTCCGTCGCCACGATCGGCACCAGCGCATCGAGGGCCAGCACCCGGGTCGTCATGTCGGGATCCGCATGGGCCGTGATCACCAGATCGGCCGCGCCAGAGGCGAGCGCCTCGGCGGCGTTTGCCGGGGTGGCTGGCGTGAAACTCACCCGGGCCACGGGCGAACCTTTTCCGTCCAGAACCTCGGTCGCGAAGCCCGTATCCGCCGTCAGCGGCCGGAGGGAATATCCGCGTGCCGCGGCCTGCGCCCGCAGAAGCCGGGGCAGCAGGCCATGCTCCGCCTCGGTCGCCCCGAGGATGCGGATCTCGGCGAGCGGCGCGACCAATTCAGGACATTCGGGCCCCGAGCAGGTGACACCCGCCGAATCCACCGTCAGCGGGCCGTATTTCGTCCCGACCCGGTAGAACTCGCCGTCAAAGCCGAGCAGCGTGCCCTCGAGCGTTATGGCGCCGCTGCGCGACGTAAGGGTGATGTCCTGCGCCGAGGCCGGTCCGGCCAGCCAGAACAGCGCGGCGAGACCGGCCGCGTGCCACCCTTTCACACCCATGAATCCCTGCCTGCCCTACCGAGAAGCGGCCATATTCAGGTCCCGGGGCAGATTCTTCAACACGATATGGCCGCCCACACCGTCGCACGGCGGCATGTCCAGGGTGAGTTCGGTGACCGAGGCGCGCCCCCCGATGCTCTCGACCACCTCGGCCAGCAGGGCGCGGCCGCATGTGGAGGCGCGCACCTCGGCCTCGAGCTGGACGGTGGCGCGCGTGTCGGCGGCCGGAAAGGTGTAGATCTCGGCCAGCATGGGCAGCGGCACCTCCGCCTCGCCCAGCAGCGAGAGGAAACCGCCCCGCCCGGAGGTGCGGCCCGGATCGACGGCCGAGACATGCCCGGGGCCGCCGTGCCGCACCGGACCGTTGAAGGCGTGGACCTCGATCCCGTGCGCGCCGAGCCACTGGACACCGAAGCGGTGAAGGGCGGCCGCCTCGGGTATCGGCTGGGCGGCTTCGGCGTGCGATCCGTCGGCGAAGAGGACAGACACCCGGCCCTTGGTGTCGAGTGCGGGCAGGTGGGTGTTGAGGTGGCCCGCCGCAGAGAGGCGCCCCGTCACCGCAAGGCCGCCATGCCGAAGCACCACGCGCTCGTCGGCGCGGCAGGGGGCGATGAGGGTCAGGGCCAGCATGGCCGCAGGCTCGGCCGCCAGCGTCAGACCGGTGAGGCAGGCCGCGGCGGTGTCCGTCCCTGCGGGTGGCGAGCTACGGAGAAGATCAGGCGTGGCGGTGTCCGAGGTTGCAGGGGTCTCTGCGGAAACGGGGATGACATGGGTCGGGCGCAGATCGTCGCGTGCCCGCTGGGCCGACCGCTCCATATAGTGGCCCGCACCCAGCGCCAGCGTCACCGTCACCGCGGCTGTTGCCAGTTTCCGAACCCGCTCCATCCTTCCGCCCTGCCTGCTGCCGGTCAGAAGCTGATAAGGAGGAAAAGGGGCAAATTGGTGGCAACAACTTGCCGAGGCCCGGTAGCACCGGCTTCCTCCCGCTCAGCGTGAGAAAGAAGCCGGTTCAAGCCTTAATTTCGCCACAATCAGTCGAGGCGGCCGTGGCAGTGCTTGTACTTGAGGCCGGAGCCGCAGGGGCACGGGTCGTTCCGGGCCACGTCGGCCCAGTTCCGAGGCTCCGATTCGCCGTTCCCGGCGCCGACGAGTTCCGGGGCGGGCTGCGGCGCCACGGCGGCCTGCGGTTGGGGCACCGATGCAGGCGCTTCGGCCGCCGTGCGCTGCTGATCGAGGAACTGGCGCATCACGGCCTGCTGCTCCTCTTCGGTCAGGGGGCGCACCTGAGCCAGCTTCTGCGTCACATCCTGACGCAGCGAGTTCAGCATCGACTCAAACAGAGCAAACGCCTCGGTCTTGTATTCCGACAGCGGATCCCGCTGGGCATAGCCGCGGAAGCCCACGACCGAGCGCAGATGCTCGAGCGTCAGCAGATGCTCGCGCCATTTCGCATCGATGGCCTGGAGAAGGATCTGCTTTTCGATCGACCGCATGGTCTCGGGGCCGAAGGCGGCGGTCTTGTCGGCGATCTGCCGGTCGGCCGCTTCGCACAGCCGCTCGCGCACCACATCCTGATCGACGCCTTCCTCCTGCGCCCATTTCGCGATCGGCGCGTCAAGGCCCAGCTTGTCCATCACCGCGCGGTGCATCCCCTCGACGTCCCACTGGTCCGAGTAGCTCTTAGGCGGCATGTGCATGTCGATCAGGTCGTCGATCACCTGATAGCGCATGTCCTGCGCGATGTCCGACAGATCCTCGGCCTCCATGATCTCGAGGCGCTGGCTGAAGATCGCCTTGCGCTGGTCGTTCATCACGTCGTCGAACTTCAGCAGCTGCTTGCGGATGTCGAAGTTGCGGGCCTCGACCTTGGCCTGAGCCTTCTCGAGCGACTTGTTCACCCACGGATGGACGATCGCCTCGCCGTCCTTCATGCCGAGCGTCGAAAGCACCTTGTCGAGCCGATCCGAGCCGAAGATCCGCATCAGGTCATCTTCAAGGCTCAGGAAGAAGGCCGAGCGGCCCGGGTCGCCCTGACGGCCCGAGCGGCCGCGCAGCTGGTTGTCGATGCGGCGCGACTCGTGGCGCTCGGTGCCGAGCACGAACAGGCCGCCGGCTTCGATGACCTTCTGCTTTTCCTCGGCATGTTCCGCCTCGATCCGGGCGCGGATCTCGTCGGGGTGCGCGGTCGGATCGGCGGCCAGCGCCTGCATCACCTTCATCTCGACGTTGCCGCCGAGCTGGATGTCGGTGCCGCGGCCGGCCATGTTGGTCGCGATCGTCACGGCGCCCGGCTTGCCCGCGTCGGCCACGATCTGCGCCTCCTGTTCGTGCTGGCGCGCGTTCAGGACGTTGTGCGGGATGCCCGCGGCCTTCAGCAGTTCGGACAAGGACTCGGACTTGTCGATCGAGGTGGTGCCCACGAGGATCGGCTGTCCGCGCTCGTGCGCCTCCTTGATCGAGGCGACGATCCCGTCGTTCTTCTCGCGGGCGGTGCGATAGACGGCGTCGTGCTCATCGGTCCGGGCCACGGGGCGGTTCGTCGGCACCTCGACCACGCCAAGGCCGTAGATCTCCATGAACTCCTCGGCCTCGGTGGCCGCGGTGCCGGTCATGCCGCCCAGCTTGTCGTAGAGGCGGAAGTAGTTCTGGAAGGTGACCGAGGCGAGCGTCACGTTCTCGGGCTGGATCGAGACGCCCTCCTTGGCCTCGATCGCCTGATGCAGACCGTCCGACAGGCGGCGGCCACGCATCATGCGGCCGGTGAATTCGTCGATCAGCATGATCTCGTCGTTGCGGACGATATATTGCTGGTCGCGGTGGAAGAGCTTGTGGGCGCGCAGGCCCTGGTTGACGTGGTGCACGATGGTCGTGCTTTCCGGGTCGTAGAGCGACTGGCCCTCTGGCAGCAGGCCGGTCTCGTGCAGCCGCTTTTCGAGGAACTCGTTGCCCTCCTCGGTGAAGGTCACGTTCCGCGTCTTCTCGTCGAGCTTGTAGTGCTCCTCGACGAGTTCCGGGATCAGCTTGTCCACCTTGGTGTAAAGATCGCTGCGGTCCTGGCTGGGCCCCGAGATGATGAGCGGCGTCCGGGCCTCGTCGATCAGGATCGAGTCGACCTCGTCCACGATGGCGAAGAAATGGCCGCGCTGCTTCATCTCTTCCTTCGACGCCTTCATGTTGTCGCGGAGATAGTCGAAGCCAAGCTCGTTGTTCGTCGCGTAGGTGATGTCGGCGCGATAGGCGGCCTTCTTCTCTTCCTCGGACTGGAAGGGATAGACCACGCCCGTCGTCAGGCCGAGCTGGGCATAGACCTTACCCATCCATTCGGAGTCGCGCTTGGCGAGGTAGTCGTTCACCGTCACGACATGCACGCCCTTGCCGGCGAGCGCATTCAGGTAGGCGGGGAAGGTGGCGACAAGGGTCTTACCCTCGCCCGTCTTCATCTCGGCGATGTTGCCCTGATGCAGGAAGATCCCGCCCATCAGCTGAACGTCGAAGGCCCGGAGGCCAAGGGCGCGGCGCGCGCCCTCTCGGCAGTTGGCGAAGGCTTCGGGCAGGAGATCGTCAAGGCTCTCGCCATCCTGCTGCACGCGGCGCTGGAACTCGGCGGTCTTCTGCTTGATCCCCTCGTCCGAAAGGGCCTGGAACTCGGCCTCGAGCTCGTTGATGCGGGCCACCATGCCCCTGACGGACTTAACCTTGCGGTCGTTGGGCGTTCCGAAGATCTTGCGCGCGAGCGTTCCGAGACCCAGCATGTTTTCTCCGCCTGGTCGTTCCTGACAAGCCAAGTGCTCTTGACATGATCGTGTGACCCATCGGCCTTGCTCCTTCCGCCCGTAGTCTCCTAGAAGGCAGACAGCCCGGCCCCGGCTCACGCGACCCAAGCGATGTAAGGGGATGGAGGGGTCAAGTCAACGTCGCGCGAGGGCGCGCCCGTTCAGGAGAAGGTGAGAATGGCGAACATTGCAAGGTTCTGGCGGGGTGCCTCCGTCGCGGCCCTCTGCGCCCTGGCGCTGGCCGCTCCGGTCCGTGCGGAAGAGGTGACGGCGGACACGGTGGTGGCCACGGTCAACGGGCAGGACATCACGCTCGGCCACATGATCGCGCTCCGCGCCGGTCTGCCGGACCAGTATCAGAGCCTGCCGGACGAGGCGCTCTTCAAGGGCATCCTCGAGCAGCTGATCCAGCAGGCCGCCCTCTCGCAGTCGATCGAGGGAACGGTGACCAAGCGCGACCAGCTGTCGCTGCAGAACGAAGAGCGCGGGTTCCTCTCGGCCGTGGCGATGCGCCGGGTGGTCGAAGGCGCCGTGACGGACGAGGCCCTTCAGGCGGCCTATGACGCCCGCTTTGCCGATGCGGCCGAGCAGACGGAATACAACGCCTCGCACATCCTGGTGGAGAGCGAGGAAGAGGCCACCACCCTCAAGGCCGAGATCGAGGAGGGCGCCGATTTCGCCGATGTGGCCCGTGAGCATTCGTCCGACGGTGCGGCGGCCAATGGCGGCTCGCTCGGCTGGTTCGGTCTGGGAATGATGGTGAAGCCCTTCGAGGATGCGGTCGTCGGGATGAAGCCGGGCGAGGTTGCCGGCCCGATCGAGACCCAGTTCGGCTGGCACCTCGTCAAGCTGAACGAGACGCGCATTGCCGAGAAGCCCACGCTTGACGAAATGCGCGACGAGCTGGCCGGTCAGATCGAACAGGAGGCGATCGCCCGCCACATCGACGAGGTGACGGCCAAGGCAACGATCGCCCGCCCCGGCGAGGGGATTGACCCGGCGACGCTTCGGAAGGAAGAACTGCTCGACTGATCCGCGAACCGGAGGCACGGGCATGGGCAAGACGGACTGGAAAGACGAAGCCAGGGCGCTGAAGAAGAAGTTGTCGAAGCTCAAGGCCCGCGCAAAGGCCGAGAAGGCCGGCGCAAAGCCGGCAGGCGCCAGGATGGTGTCTCCGCTTGCCCCGGAAACGTTTCCCACCCTGCCGGCCATCGGCGGGGTGGAGTTCGCCGCCGTCGAGGCCGGCGTCCGCTACCAGAACCGCAAGGACGTCATGCTGATCCGGCTGGCGCCCGGAACCTCCATGGCGGGGGTGTTCACCCGCTCGTCCACCCGCGCCGCCTGCGTGCTGGATTGCCAGGCCAAGATCGGCCAGCCGTCCGAGGCCGGCGCCGCCATCATCGTGAACTCGGGCAATTCGAACGCCTTCACCGGCGCCGTGGGGGTCGAGGCCGTCGAGGCCGTGACCCGGGGCGTGGCAGAGGCGCTGGATCTGCCCGCCGAGCGGGTCTTTTCCTCCTCGACCGGCGTGATCGGCGAGCCGCTGCCCTACGAGCGCATCACCGCGCAGATCCCCGCGCTGGTCGAAGCCCTGTCGGGCGAGGCCATCGAAATGGCGGCGCGCGCGATGATGACGACCGACACCTTCCCCAAAGGCGCCTCTGCGGTGGTCGAGGGCGAGGGCGGCCCCATCCACATCGCCGGCATCGCCAAGGGCTCGGGCATGATCGCGCCCGACATGGCCACGATGCTCGTCTATATCTTCACCGACGCGAAGATCCCCCAGCCCCTCCTGCAGAAGATGCTCTCGCGGCAGGTGGAGGCGACCTTCAACGCGATCACCGTGGACAGCGACACGTCCACCTCGGACGCGCTGCTGCTGGCCGCCACCGGCGCGAGCCCGGCCGCCGAGCTCAACGGCCGCTCCAAGGCGGGGCGCGAGTTCGAGGCCGCGCTGGGGCGGGTGATGCTGGACCTTGCGCATCAGGTGGTGCGTGACGGCGAGGGCGCCAGGAAGTTCGTGGAGGTTCGGGTCACGGGTGCGCAAAGCCCCGAGGACGCGCACCGGGTGGCCATGGCCATCGCGAATTCGCCGCTCGTCAAGACGGCCGTCGCGGGCGAAGATCCGAACTGGGGCCGCATCGTGATGGCCGTGGGCAAATCGGGTGCGGCTGCCGACCGCGACAAGCTCTCGATCCGTTTCGGCGACATCCTGGTCGCCGAGAAGGGCTGGCGCAGCCCCGAATATCGCGAGGAGGACGGCGCGGCCTACATGAAGCAGTCCGATCTGGTCATTGCGGTGGATCTGGGCCTCGGCACCGGCAGCCGCACGGTCTGGACCTGCGACCTGACGCACGGCTACATCGACATCAACGCCGACTATCGCTCGTGAAGATTGTGCTTGTCTCGGCCGTGGCCCTCATCGACGGCGACGGCCGCGTGCTTCTGGCGCAGCGGCCCGAGGGCAAGTCGCTCGCGGGACTGTGGGAATTTCCCGGCGGCAAGGTCGAGCCCGGCGAATCCCCCGAGGCCGCGCTGATCCGCGAGCTGAGGGAAGAGCTTGGCATCGACACGAAGGCGAGCTGCCTTGCGCCGCTCACCTTCGCAAGCCATGCCTATGAGAGCTTCCACCTGCTGATGCCGCTCTTCGCCTGCCGCCGGTGGGAGGGGATCCCCCAGCCGCACGAGGGCCAGAAGCTCGCCTGGGTGCGCCCGCAGGCGCTGCGCGACTATCCGATGCCGCCGGCGGATCTGCCGCTCATCCCGATCCTGCGCGACTGGCTGTAACGTCCCTGTGGCAGAAGGGTATCAATCGTTTATTTGCCGCACCCCAATAAGGCTCTACGACCAAAATCCTGCGTGTTTCTTTATCGATTTGTAACTAACCTGTCCGTGGGGAAACATGCTTCTTTGGGGGAAAGCAGATGCTCAGGACGATCACGATCGGAAGCTGCGTCTCGGTTCAGGGTCTTCTCATCGGTCAGCTCGCCGATGGCAAGGTGATGGTCCGGGTCGATGAAAAGACCTTCGTCGGATACCCGATTCCATCGAAACGCGCCGCCTGATGATCCTGCGGGCGGGCGGCCCGGAGTGTTGAAGGAAAAGGCCGGGCAAGCGCCCGGCCTTTCTTTTTCGGCAGAAGACCTGCGGATCAGGCGAGCTTGCGCTCGACTTCCTCACGCTCGAAGATCTCGATGACGTCTCCGGCACGGATGTCCTCGTAGCGTTCGAAGGCCATGCCGCACTCCTGACCGGACTGCACTTCCTTGACCTCGTCCTTGAAGCGCTTGAGCGTCTTCAGCGTGCCTTCATGGATCACCACGTTGTCACGCAGCAGGCGCACGCCGGCCGAACGCCGCGCCACACCCTCGGTCACCAGGCACCCCGCGACGTTGCCGACGCCGGTGATGCGGAAGACCTCCTGGATCCGGGCATAACCGATGAAATGCTCGCGCACTTCGGCCTTGAGCAGGCCCGAGGCAGCCTTCTTCACGTCGTCCACGAGATCATAGATCACGCTGTAGTAGCGGATCTCGACGCTCTTCTGATTCGCGGCCTGACGCGCCGAGGCGTTGGCCCGGACGTTGAAGCCGATAACCGCCGCCTGCGACGCCTCCGCGAGGCCGATGTCGGTCTCGGTGATCGCGCCCACGCCGTAGTGGAGGACGCGCACGCGGACCTCCTCGTTGCCGACCTTCTCCAGCGCCTGGACGATCGCTTCGGCCGAGCCCTGCACGTCGGCCTTGATGACCACCGGCAGCTCCGCCACGTCGGCATCGGCCTTGGCCTTCGCCATCAGCTGTTCCAGCGTCGTCGCCGCGCCCGCAGCCGCACGCTTGTCACGCGCCGCCTTCTCGCGGTAGTCGGCGATCTCGCGGGCCTGGGCCTCGGTCTCGACCACGTTCAGCACGTCACCGGCTTCCGGCGTCCCGTTCAGACCCAGAACCTCGACCGGGACCGACGGACCGGCCTCGTCCACACGCTCGCCCTTGTCGTTGACCAGTGCGCGGACCTTGCCCCACTGCTGACCCACGACGAAGATGTCGCCGCGCTTGAGCGTCCCGTGCTGCACCAGCACGGTGGCGACCGGGCCGCGGCCCACGTCGAGCTTGGCCTCGATCACCGCCCCCTGCGCCGCCCGCTTGGGGTTGGCGCGAAGGTCGAGAAGCTCGGCCTGAAGCGCGATGTTCTCGAGCAGCTCATCGAGCCCCAGACCCGTCTTCGCCGAGACCTCGACATCGAGCACGTCCCCCGACATCTTCTCCACGATGACCTCGTGCTGAAGCAGGTCGGTGCGGACCTTGTTCGGATCGGCGTCCGGCTTGTCGATCTTGTTGATCGCGACGATCATCGGCACCTTGGCCGCCTTGGCATGCTTGATGGCCTCGACGGTCTGCGGCATCACCGCGTCGTCCGCGGCCACCACCAGCACGACGATGTCCGTCACCTGCGCGCCGCGGGCGCGCATCGAGGTGAAGGCCGCGTGGCCCGGCGTATCGAGGAAGGTCAGCACCGCGCCGCTCTCGGTGGTCACCTGATAGGCGCCGATGTGCTGCGTGATGCCGCCGGCCTCGCCCGAGACGACGCTCGTCTTGCGGATCGCGTCCAGAAGCGAGGTCTTGCCGTGGTCAACGTGGCCCATGATCGTGATGATCGGCGGACGCGGCTGGAGATCCTCCGCCTTGTCCTCGACCGTGTCGATCACATGCTCCACGTCGGCGTCCGAGACGCGGACGGCGCGGTGGCCGAATTCCTCGATCACCAGCTCGGCCGTGTCGGCGTCGATGGACTGGTTCATCGTGACCATCATGCCCATCTTCATGAGCGCCTTGACCACGTCGGCCGCCCGCTCCGCCATGCGGTTGGCGAGTTCCTGCACCACGATGGTTTCCGGCAGCTGCACGTCGCGCACCTGCTTTTCGGCCTTGTGGCCGAAGCCCATCGCCTTCTGGCGGGCCTTCTCCTGCTTGCGCTTCATCGCGGCGAGAGAGCGCGTGCGCCCGCCCTCGCCCGAAAGCGCCTCGTTCAGGGTCAGCTTGCCCGAGCGGCGCGAATCGTCCTTCTTGGTCGTGCGGTCACGATCGGCCTCGCGCTCGCGCTCCTTGCGCGTGGGCGGAAGACCCGGCTTGGCCGAGGTCGGCGCCGAAGCGCGCGAGTCGGCCGCGCTCGGCTGCGTTGCGGCCGGAGCCGGGGCGGGCGCACGCTTGGCCTCTTCGGCGCGGCGAGCGGCCTCTTCGGCCTCGCGGCGGGCGCGCTCCTCTTCCTCGGCCTTCTGGCGCAGGGCTTCGGCGCGCTCACGCTCTTCGCGCTCCTTCGCCTCGAGCTCTTCGCGCCGGCGCTGGCGTTCTTCCTCGCGCTGGCGCTCTTCGTCGGCGCGGCGCTTGGCGTCCTCGACTTCGCGCAGCTTGGCAGCGCGCAGGGCGGCGAGGCGACGCTCCATCTCGGCATCCGAGATGCCGGCGGGGCGCTTCGCCGGGTCGCCGAGGTGCGACGGCGAACTCGTCGTGGTCGAAGACCCCGAAGCACCCGGCTTCGGAACGACCACGCGCTTGCGCTTCGTTTCGACCAGGACGCTCTTGGTGCGGCCGTGGCTGAAGCTCTGCTTCACCTGGCCCGAACGCGAGCCGCCACCCAGGCCGAGGGGTTTCTTGCCGTCTGTATCGCTCATGCGTCTTTCGTATCCCTTCCGGCGGCCCTGCCGCCGATCTGCCCGCGAAGCCCGGCCAGTCTGGCCGCTTCATCCTGAACGCGCGTCGTGAGTCCACCAGCCGCGAGCGCGCCGTGTATCGCATGTTCACGGCCGAATGCCAAACCCAATTCCCGGGCAGTCAGACAGCCGATGAACGACCTCTTTCCACTGGGCGGATGCAGCTTCGATTTGCCGCGCTCCGACCCGTCACTGGCCTGGATGAGAACTTTCGCCTCATCCTTGGTCAGCCAGTCCTTCACCTTCTCGTATCCGGCGACCGCCTCTCCCGCCTTGCGAGCAAGCGAGATCAGATCGATCACCCTCCGCGCGAGCTGCGCCTCGACCAGATCGACCAGCCCCTCCGGCACCTTCACCGGCTGGCGCGCGGCACGGGCGAAAAGACCTTTTGCCGCGGCCTTCTCGATCGCCTTGCGGTCGGCCGAGACATACATGCCCCGCCCGGGCAGGCGTCCGAGAATGTCGGGCACCACCTCGCCCTCGGGGCCCAGCCCGAAGCGGATCAGGCCGGCCTTCGGCCCGCTCTCGCCCGTGGCAAGGCAGCGCCTTTCCGGCTCGTCCCGCATGTCGTCCCGGCCCCCGCGAGTCATCGGCTTCGCGAGGCTCAGGCCTCGCCCTCCGTCTCTTCTTCCTCTTCGGCCGTCTCAAGCTCGGTCGGATCGACCCAGCCGAGCATGACGCGCGCGGTCATCACCAGATGTTGCGCTTCCTCGAGGCTCACGTCGAACTTCTCGAGGACACCTTCGTCCTTCACCCGCTGGCCGTTCACCGTGGTCCAGCCGCCGGCCAGTTCCCAGTCGGCGCAGGTGGCGAAATCTTCCAGCGTCTTGATGCCGTCCTTGGCCAGCGCCTCGAGCATCTGCGGCGTCAGCCCCTCGAAATTGGCCAGAGAATCCTCGAGCCCGAGGGCGCGGGCGGATTCGAGCGCCTTGCGGTTGGCTTCTTCCAGATGGTCGCGGGCACGGGCCTGAAGTTCGGCGGCCGTATCCTCGTCGAATCCATCGATCGAAAGGAGTTCCTCAGGATCGACGTAGGCGACTTCCTCAAGGTTCGTGAACCCTTCGGACACCAGAAGTTGGGCCATCATCTCGTCGATATCAAGGGTCTCCATGAAGAGATTCGTCCGCTCGGCAAATTCGGCCTGGCGACGGGCCGATTCGTCGGCCTCGGTCATGATGTCGATGTCGAGCGCCGTCAGCTGGCTGGCGAGCCGGACGTTCTGGCCGCGGCGGCCGATGGCGAGCGAGAGCTGCTCGTCGGGCACCACCACCTCGATCTTGCCGGCTTCCTCGTCGATCACGACCTTGGACACTTCGGCCGGTTGCAGCGCGTTCACGAGGAACGTGGCCTGGTCCTGATTCCACGGGATGATGTCGATCTTCTCGCCCTGAAGCTCGTTCACGACGGCCTGAACGCGGCTGCCGCGCATGCCGACACAGGCGCCCACCGGGTCGATCGAATTGTCGTAGGAAATGACGGCGATCTTCGCGCGCGAACCCGGATCGCGGGCCACGGCCTTGATCTCGATGATGCCGTCGTAGATTTCCGGCACTTCCATCTTGAAGAGCTCGGCCATGAACTGCGGGTCGGTCCGCGACAGGAAGACCTGCGGGCCACGGGCCTCGCGGCGTACGTCCTTGATGTAGGCGCGGATGCGGTCGTTCGGGCGATAGCTTTCGCGGCCGATCTTCTCGTTGCGGCGCAGGATGCCCTCGCCGCGGCCGATGTCCACGATGATGTTGCCGTATTCCTCGCGCTTGACCACGCCGTTGATGATCGTGCCCTTGCGGTCCTTGAACTCGTCGAATTGCCGGTCGCGCTCGGCCTCGCGGACCTTCTGCAGGATCACCTGCTTGGCCGATTGGGCGGCGATCCGGCCGAGGTCCACCGGAGGCACCTCGTCGATGATCTCGTCGCCGATCTGGGGATCGGACTTGTAGCTCTTCGCCTGTTTCACCGTGATCTGGGCGTGGTGATTCTCGACCGCCTCATCCTCGACCACGGTGCGGATGCGCGCGAAGGTGGCGCGACCCGTCTTGCGGTCGATCTTCACCCGGATGTCGAGGTCCGAGCCGTAGCGCGACTTGGCGGCCCGCGCGAGGCTTTCCTCCATCGCCTGGATCACCAGATCGGGGTCGATCATCTTCTCCCGCGCGACCGCCTCGGCGGTTTGCAGCAGTTCAAGCTGGTTGGCAGAGGTGATTGCCATGGGCGTGCTCCGGGTTGGCGGTCAGTGGCGGGTGATGGGCGTCTCGGCCTCGTCGGCCTCCTCGCCTTCGGTTTCCTGAATCTCGTCGAACTGGCTCTCGTCGAACGTGCCGCCGGCCTTCTTCTGGCGCAGCATCTCGGCGATCAGCTCGTCGGTGAGGATCAGCTTGGCATCCGACAGCCAGTCGAACTTCAGCCCGATGGTCACGAAGCCGTCCTTGCCGTCCTCGATGGTGATGAGAACCTCATCGCCCTCGGTGCCGGCCAGCTCGCCCTTGAAGCGGCGGCGGCCGTCGATCAGCTCGGCCGTCTCGATCCGCGCCTCGTAGCCCGCCCAGGCGTCGAAATCCTTGAGCCGGGTCAGCGGGCGGTCGATGCCGGGGCTGGAGACCTCGAGCGTATAATTGTCCTCGATCGGGTCCTCGACATCGAGCACGGCCGAAACGGCGGTCGAGATCTCGGCGCATTCGTCCACGACGATGCCGCCATCCGGCCGGTCGGCCATGATCTGCAGCGTGCGGGTCTTGCCGCTCATCAGCCGGAGGCGGACGAGCTCGAATCCCATGCCCTCGATCACCGGCGTCACGATGTCGGCGAGGCGGCGGTCAATGGCGGTCTTGGCGACGAGGTCGGACATGGGAACCCCAAAACGAAAAAACGGGCCGAGCGGCCCGTTGCGATCATCGGTGGAGCCGTCGGGTTTGGAGGCCGAGGCGCCGCTATGAAGGCGCGTATAGGGCCAAACCCCGTTCGACGCAAGCGCCGATTGACAGGCGGCGCCCCGCACGATCCTCGCCCGGTATGGAAACCTTGCCGTTTGTCGGCCGAGCGGGGATAAGGTCGCAATCCCTGCCGATCCACATTTCCAGAGGTCTCCATGAACCACGAAGAACTCGTTGCCCTCATCCGCCGTCTCGCGCTGGAAGCGGGTGACCGGATCATGGAGGTTTACAACAGCCCGGACTTCGAGGTGAAGGCCAAGTCCGACGCCAGCCCCGTGACCGAGGCCGACGAGGCGGCCGACCGGCTGATCTCGGCCGGGCTGCGGGCGGCCTACCCGGACCTGCCCCTCATCACCGAGGAACAGGCCGAGTCGCACCGGCTGAGCGCGCGGACCTTCCTGATCGTGGACCCGCTCGACGGAACCAAGGAGTTCGTCCAGCGCCGGGGCGACTTCACCGTGAACATCGCCTATGTCGAGGAGGGCGTGCCGGTCCGCGGGGTCGTCTATGCTCCGGCCAAGGGGCGGCTGTTCTACACCCAGGCCGATGGCACGGCCGTGGAGGAGACCGGCGCCCTCGACAAGATGAAGCCCGGCAACCTCCGCCGCCTCTCGGTCTCCAGGCCGGACAACGGCGCGCTCATGGTCGTGGCCTCGAAGTCGCACCGCGACCAGGCGACCGACGACTACATCGCCCGATATGCCGTCAAGGACATGACGAGCGCGGGATCGAGCCTGAAGTTCTGCCTCGTGGCAACCGGCGAGGCCGATCTCTACCCCCGCCTCGGCCGGACGATGGAGTGGGACACGGCCGCCGGCGATGCGGTCCTGCGCGGCGCCGGGGGTGCGGTGGTGCGGTTCGACGACCATCAACCGCTCGGCTACGGCAAGGAGGGCTGGGACAATCCCTTCTTCATCGCCTACGCGCCGGGCGTGACCCTGCACGGCTGATGCGCCACCGGGCCCCCTCCGGCCCGGCTCCATCGAGATTGCGGCGGGCACGGCGCCCGCCGTTCCAGCCCCGGAAGGTGCCATGTCCGTCCTGATCGTGATCCCCGCCCGCTACGCCTCGACCCGCTATCCCGGCAAGCCGCTCGTCGCCCTGCGCGACCCGGACGGCACCGAAAAGATCCTCATCCAGCGCAGCTGGGAGGCCGCGATGGCCGTCCGCGGCATCGCGCGCGTGGTCGTGGCCACCGACGATGCGCGAATCCTGGACGCGGCCGAGGGCTTTGGCGCCGAAGTGGTGATGACCTCTTCGGATTGCCGGAACGGCACCGAACGGTGTGCCGAGGTGGCCGCGGCGCTGCCCGGCTCCGAGATCGTGGTGAACCTGCAGGGCGATGCGCCGCTGACCCCGCCCTGGTTCATCGAGGATCTGATCGAAGGGTTGCGCGCCGATCCCTCGGCCGAGGTGGCCACACCCGTCCTGCGCTGCGACGGGCGGGCGCTGAACAGCTTTCTCGCCGACCGCCGCGCCGGCCGCGTGGGCGGCACGACAGCCGTCTTCGGGGTGACGCGCCACGCGCTCTACTTCTCCAAGGAAGTGATCCCCTACACCGGCCGCCCCTATGCCGACGCCGAGGCGACGCCGGTCTTCCATCATGTGGGCGTCTATGCCTACCGCCCTTCGGCGCTGGCGCTCTATCCCGACTGGCCCACGGGCCCACTCGAAGAGCTGGAGGGGCTGGAGCAGCTCCGTTTCGTCGAGAACGGCCGCCGGGTGCTTTGCGTCGAGGTCGAGGCCCGCGGCCGGCAGTTCTGGGAGTTGAACAATCCCGAGGACGTGGCCCGAATCGAGGCCATGCTTTCCGAGATGCAGGCGGGATGAAGCCGCGCCTGATTGCGACGGCAGATTTACGCCTTTCGGCCGGTCGGCTTGCCGCCTGCAACAAGGCTGCGCACCTGCGACTTTTGGATGTGCGACCGGTGGATATTCTGTAGAATCTTATCCACAGGAGGGAACTTTCCCTACCGGCGCCAAATTGCCGACATATCGCCGCAATAAGGTGCGGTGGGTTCCAACTCCGTGTAAGTTGCACGGTGCCTGCGGATCAGGGCAGGCGAAGCAGAGTGAGAGCTATGACAACAAAAAAGGTTACCAAAGCCGTTTTCCCGGTCGCCGGGCTTGGAACGCGCTTTCTGCCGGCGACCAAGTCGATCCCGAAAGAGATCATGACGCTGGTTGACCGCCCCCTGATCCAGTATGCGATCGACGAGGCGCGGGCGGCCGGCATCAAGGAATTCATTTTCGTCACCTCGCGCGGCAAGAGCGCGCTCGAGGATTATTTCGACAATGCCCCGGAACTCGAGGCGGCGCTGAAGAAGCCGGGCAAGGAGCATCTGCTCGAGGTGCTGGAAAGCACCAACATGGAAAGCGGCGCCATCGCCTACGTCCGTCAGCACAAGGCGTTGGGCCTCGGGCACGCCGTCTGGTGCGCCCGGCGGCTGATCGGAGACGAGCCGTTCGCCGTGATGCTGCCCGACGACGTGATTGCGGCGGAAAAGCCGTGCCTCCAGCAAATGGTCGAGGCTTACGAGCAGACCGGCGGCAACATGGTGGCCGCGATGGAGGTGCCGCCAGAGAAGGCGTCGGCCTACGGCGTGCTTTCGGTCGAGGAGGACATGGGCTCGATCGTCAAGGTCAATGGGATGGTTGAAAAACCGAAGGAAAATCCGCCTTCGAACCTCGCGGTGATCGGGCGCTACATCCTGACGCCCAAGGTGTTGAACAACCTGAACCGCAAGAAGGAAGGTGCCGGCGGCGAGATCCAGCTGACAGACGCGATCGCCGAGGAGATCGAGGGTTCGGGCAAGGTGTATGGCTTCCGGTTCCGCGGCCAGCGGTACGATTGCGGCTCGAAGGCGGGCTTCCTGCAGGCGACCGTGGCCTTCGGTCTCGCCCGGCCCGAGTTGCGCGAAGAGTTCTCGGGATACCTGAACGACATGATGGCTCTCGAGAGGGCCGCCCAGTAACCGGGGCCCGGGCCGGCGGCTTCGTGACCCGAACGCGACTTCGCTCGCGTGCGGGATCTCGAGCCGCTGACGGCATCGGCCGGATGGAGGCAGTCTGTCTCCCATTCTCGCGGCGGGACAAGCCGAAGCTTGACCTGCTGCGCACGTCATCTGGACCAGACACGCCGACGATGTCATCGGCGGCGCGCGGCGGCGAGGGCCAGGAACTCACCGGAGCGGGCGCAGCAGGTTTTCAATCTTTTGCCGCGTACGAACGCTCTCTTCGAGGACGTTCCGACCGTCATGGAGAGAAACAGCGGTCTTCTCCAGCGCCTCGACCACCTTGCCTGCAGAGGCCGCCTGAGGCGCAGCATCGTCTGTCTCTCGCGTCACCTCATCATTCGGACGATCTGCAGCTCGGGGGCCAGGAGCGGTAACTGGCGGGATGGCGTGGTCAGTCTCTTGCGTCTCCGATTGAAGCGGCAGTTCCACGGGCATGATGGCAAGGCCATTCGGGGACACATCACCCCCTCTCCACCATCGGTCGGCTGATGCCTCCAGGCCGAGACGGCGCAGCCGGTCCGCCAAGCCCTGGCGCGTGGCCTGAGGCAACGTTGGCAGCCCATCGGAGTCCGCCACAACGGCATGTTCGAGCAGGCTGCTGTCGGGACCGAACGCAGCGAGGAGACGCCAGATGTCCTCGTCCGTTTCAGGGGCAAGGTCGTGACGCGCAAAGGCCTGATCGAAGTCACCGCTCAAAGCAAGGGCAAGTCGGTAAGCTCGGCCCAGCACCGCCTCCAGTCTGGTACCTCGAGCTTCATGATGCATGGCCGCCAATTGCAGCACGTCGTCTGCACTCGGCGCCTCCCCATCAGCGGCCTTCTGTTCGATCAGCAGCGCGAGTGCCTCACCGCCCATGGAACCCGGCTCTGCCTTTACGCGCTCAAGGTCAGCGAGGGGGAGAGGTTCCCCTGCGACCATCATGAGGCGTGCACCCGTCAGGGTCACGCCCGCGCTTGGGTCCTTGTTGCCGCGCATCATGATCTGCCGGATTTCTTCGGCATTTGCGAGATCGCCCTGGTTCATGAATGTCTCGGCCAACCCGGGGCCGAGCGTCTGGCGCAGGTGTCGCGGCAGCGAGGAGAAGGCGCGCAATACGGCGGGAGCATTGGCAGCCCGGCGGCTCGTGGGCGGATCGGCGAGCACCGACCAGAGCGCGGCGGCCGTATCGCAGGTCGCCATCGAGGAAAGGGGCCCCCCCGGCTGTCTTTCTCCGTCGAGAACACGCGCCATCGTCTCCCATATCTTGCGATCGGCGCTTTTGAACGTGAAGGTCTCAAGCAGGAGCCGGGCCTCTGCTCCGAAGCCGAGACCGAGGTAGAAGCGGACAGCGGCCGCAATGGCCTCCGGCTGAGGCTGGTCGAATTCACCGGCCAGGCCCGTAAGCGCCGCACTCATTTGCTCGGCAACAGGCCGATCGTCCAGCCAGGAAGCAACATCCATCCTCTCATCGCCCGGACATTCGGCGCCCGTGGCGGTGAGCTTTGCTGGATCGTGCTCGAGCGCCGAGATTCCATACCCTGGCTCCGGCAGGATCCGAACATTCGCTTCAGCATCGGTCGCAGGTGCGGCACTTTCCGCCGGCGGCGGCTTCTCGACGAAATCGACAGCTCCGGCGGCCGCGCCGCGGCTGAGTTGCTCGACCAGCGATTGACGCATGGCCGCTAGGAACGGTTGCTCCAAGGGCAGCGCGGGCGCAGCTTCGAACGGCCGCCTGTCGGCTGTCCGCCAATCGTAGGGAGGCGGAGAGGAAACGGGACGCGAACGCGGCCTGGTCTCGGACATGCCGGGCTGCGGCAGGGGCCGCTCATGGGCAGCCCCCGCAAGGGCTGCCCCATCATGAATATCAAGGACGATCACGCCGGGCCGAATCTCGGTGGGCTTGATGTGACAGGCGCAGGAAAGGCCAATCCTGAGGTCGCCATTCGGAGCCGGCTCCAGCGACCCGAGGCGCTGGCGCGTGATCACGCGGAAGGCGCTCGACAAGGCGAACGTGCGATTTCCCGGTGACAGGCGGAGGGCGTAGCCCTCGCTCGACCGGCCGAGTTGCCAGGACCGGATGCTAGGATCCTCCACAACAAGTCTGGTGAAACCCGGATGCTCTCCCGTACGGACCGTCACCGGCTCTGCACCTGCGACAGAGCTTGCGGCCAGGAGGGCGAGAACGGAGCCCATGCCGATCCTTGTCATGCCGCCTCCTGTTTCAGGGCGCGGATCGCTTCCTCGAGATCCGTGAAACTGGGCCGGACATGATGCGGCGTGTTCTGCCGCCCGACTTCGATGCACATGTTCGCGGGGTGATTGTGGAGATTCGCAATCAGCACCTCGCGGATCAGATTGTAGAAATGGCCATCCTCCTCGATCACGGCCCGCACCCGGGTCGCGAACGGACCGACGAGGCCATAGGCCAGGAATACGCCGAGGAATGTTCCCACCAAGGCACCGCCGATCATCTTTCCCAGAACCTCCGGCGGCTGATCGATGGAACTCATGGTCTTGATCACCCCCAGAACGGCGGCGACAATCCCGAGGGCCGGCAGTGCATCCGCCATGGATTGCAGAGCATGGCTGGAGTGAAGGGCGTGGTGCTGCGCCTTCTCGACCCGTTTGTCGAGCACCTCTTCGACCTGATGCGGATCATCGTAATTCATCGAGGCCGCGCGGAGCGTATCGCATATCAGCTCTATCGCGTCGTGATCGTGCTGGATCTTCGGATAGCGCGAGAAGACCGGGGACGCCTCCGGGTTCTCGATATGCTCCTCAAGGCCGACAGGATTGGCCTTGGCAATCCGCACAAGCTCGAACAGCAGGCACAGCAGGTCCCGATAGTCCGTCGGTTTCCAGCGCGGCCCCTTGAATACCTTTCCGACGTCCTTGAGTGTCTGCTTGACCGCAGAAAGGTCGTTGGAGAGCAGGAAGGAGCCAACCGCGGCGCCGCCGATCATGATCATCTCGAACGGCAACGCCTTCAGGATGATGCCGATCTTTCCGCCGGCCATCATGTAGCCGCCGAACACCATCACGAACAGCACGATGACGCCGACGATCCCGAACATGACCAACCTCCTGCTTGTGGTGCGGCCGACCTTCGCAGGGCGACGTTAAGAAAGCCTCACTCGGTGGGCGCGAGCGCATTCCGCCCCGCGAGCAGGACGCTGACACTGTAAGCCGCCTCCGGCGACATGCCGGACATGACGGCCGCGGCCGCCTCGGGCTGCATGCGGCCCATGAAGCCCGCCGCAAATTCCGGAGCCATGGCTTCGAACAGAGCCGCAGCCTCCTTCGGCTTCATGGATTCGTAGACGCTGGTGAGGCGGGCCACATCATTCTCAGCAGCCCCGTCGGCGCGCGCGATGGTCTCGCTCAGGGAAGCCTCGGCTGCTGCCAGTTCGGCAAGCCGCTCTCGTACAAGCACTTCCGCCTCGTCGAGTGCGGCCCTGCGGTCCTCCATCGCCCGCTCCTGCGCCCGAACCTCCGATGCGCGTTCGCGCAATGCCTCGGCAAGGGCGAGAGGCGGCTCCGGGCAGTTGAGAGGCGCATCGGACACCGATTTCTCCGGGACCCGCGCCATCGCGGCACCAATCCCCGAGCCCAGGCGCATCGCGGCTGAGGACGCGAGCAGCAACGCGAGCAGCACGAGGGCCCCGCGCGCGCGAAAGCGACGGGAGGTCATGCGCGCGCCTCGGCTTCATCGCGGTGGGATCGGCGGCGCACGAAGCGGAGACGTCGCTCGGCCTCAGCCTCCTGCTCGGCCCGCGGATCCCCACCCGTGTCGGGCAGGTCGTGCATCGAGGCCAGCAAGAGCTCGAGTCGGGCCGCAACCGCCTCGGCCCGCTCCGTCAGCGATTCGAGGGAACTGGCCGAGACCATGGCCGCACCGCGCGCCTTCTCCAGCGCGCGGGTCATCTCGTCCACCTGAGAGGACAGCACGGCGATCGCACCGCCCATTCCCCCCTCGAGCGTCGCAAACCGCTTGAGCCGCTGAGACAGCACATAGCAGTAAAGGGCGGCGCCGAATGCACCGCCGGCCATCAGGATGTCCGCAATGAAATCCATTCTCGCCTCCTAGTTCAGCACGAATTCGGTCACCAGCAGGTCACGCACGCGGCCTTCTCCGGTGACCATCTGGATGCGGCGCAGCATCTGCGCGCGCAGCTCGACCAGAGCGCCGGGATTTTCCAGGCGCGAGACGGCCACAGCCCGCAGGTAGCCGTTGATGACATCGATGATCCGCGGCATGAGGAGCGCAACATCGGCCGCATTTGCCTTCGCAACCTCGAGTTGCGCGGTGAATCGCAGATGGGAGAGCGTCGAGTCGCGGCCCAGGCTGATGACGATCGGATCGATGGGCACAAAGGCAATATCGGGCAGCGGAACCGGCCCCGCCTCCACCGTGGGACCGCCGTGCCCTTTGGACAGGATCAGGCCCGACCAGGTCGCGTAGAATCCCCCACCGCCCAGCGCCAGGGCCAGGACAACGCCGCCGATCAACGGCATCAGTGACCGCTTCTTTCCAGTTTCGACTTGATCCGCCGCCGCATCCGCCATGATCGACTCCTTCCCTCGCAGTCGATCTATAGGCGAGATCCTCCTAACCGATTGTTAAGCCACATCCGTCATTGATTGTCCGGCGAGGCAGAAGCCCCAAGTCGGAGACCGAAGTGCAGAATCTGATTTCCATCTGGAACGATCTTGACGGGCGCCGCCGCGCCATCGTCGTCGGGGCGACGCTGGCCATGTTCCTTGCCATCTTCGGCCTGTCGCAGTTCGCGAACAAGCCGAACATGGCCCTTCTCTATGCGGGCCTGCAGGACGCGGCCGCGGGCGAGGTCGTCGCGGCTCTTGAAGCGCAGGGCGTGGCATATGAAGTGCAGGGCGATTCGATCCATGTCGATGCGAGCCGGCGGGACGAGCTGCGAATGAAGCTGGCGGGTGAGGGGCTGCCTGCCACGGGCACGGCGGGATATGAGCTGCTCGACGGCTTGTCCGGCTTCGGCACGACGTCGCAGATGTTCGACGCCGCCTATCTGCGCGCGAAGGAAGGAGAGCTTGCCCGGACGATCCTCGCCAGTCCGCAGGTCAAGGCGGCGCGTGTGCATATCGCGCAAGCGGCCGCGCAGCTGTTTCAGCGCGAGCGCAGGCCCACGGCCAGCGTCACGGTGACGACATCGGGCGGCACCCTCACCATGGAACAGGCGCGGGCCTTCAAGCACCTGATCGCCTCCGCCGTGGCGGGAATGCAGCCTGAGGATGTCTCGGTTATCGACACGGTTGGCGGCCTTATCCGTGCGGGTGACACCGGAGACGGCATCGCGGGCGCAGCCGGCACCCGCGCAGCAGAACTGCGCCGCAACGTGGAGCGCCTGCTCGAGGCGCGGGTGGGTCCGGGCCGTGCGGTCGTCGAAGTCAGCGTGGATGTCGAGACCGCGAGCGAGACGATCGTGGAGAAGACCTTCGATCCGAAGGGGCGCGTGCCCATCTCATCGGAGTCGCAGGAAAAAACCAGTTCCTCCACACAGCCCGCGCCCGATGTGACGGTGGCCTCGAACCTGCCGGAAGGCGATGCCGCGGGTGGCTCTGCCGGCAAGTCGAACTCGAGCGAGACGCGCGAGACAACCAACTACGAGGTATCGCAGACGCAGCGCGAGCTTCTGCGCCAGCCTGGCACGGTCCGGCGCCTCACGGTCGCCGTGCTGGTCGATGGCATCAGGACTGCCGGAGAGGATGGACAGCTGACCTGGCAACCTCGGCCCGAAGAGGAACTGGCCGTGCTTCGCGAACTGGTCGGTGCGGCCGTCGGGCTGGACGATTCGCGCGGCGACAATCTGACCCTGCGGTCGCTGATCTTCGAGGCTCCGCCGGAACTCGGGACACTGGCTGAGGCTGGAGTGCTGGGTCGCCTGGGTAGCTTCGACCTGATGAGCCTGATCCAGATGGCGGTGCTGGCGCTCGTGGCGCTGGTTCTGGGCCTCTTCGTCGTGCGACCGGTGTTGACAGCGCGGCGCGAGCAGGCCCTGTCGTCGGGAGCACCCCCGCTCGCCCTGCCCGGCTACGGCGGCAGCAACGAGGCACTGACGGGGGAAATCGACGACAGCACCGATCTGCCCGATTTCCCGATGGTGGCCTCGGCTCCGCTCGATTTCGACGATGAACCCGATCCCGTCGCGCGCCTGCGCCGACTGATCGAGGAACGGCAGGCCGAGTCGGTTGAAATCCTGCGCGGCTGGATGGAACCGCAGCGTGAGGCTCCGTGATGGCGATCCGGCTCGAGACATTCGAGGTCGAGGCTGAAGAGGCATCGGATCTTGTCGTGACGGACACAACGGCCATCGAGAACGGCCGCCTTGCCTCCTACGAAGAGGGTTACAGCGCCGGCTGGGAGGACGCGGTCAAGGCGCAGGCGGCGGATCAGGCGCGCCTGCAGAGCGAGCTCTCAAGGAACATGCAGGCTCTGGGCTTCACGTTCCACGAAGCGCGAATGCATGTTCTGCGCGCCCTGGAGCCCCTGATGGAGGCGCTCGTTGGCCGCATTTTGCCCGAGATGGCGCGGGAAACGCTGGCTCCGGTGGTGCTCGAGACATTGATGCCCTTGGCCGAGCAGATGGCGGAGACGCCCGTCACCCTCCTGGTCAATCCCTCGGTGCGCCCCGAGATCGAGGCGCTGCTCGGCCAGGCGACGGGACTCCCGCTGTCCCTTGTGGACGAGCCAAGCCTGGGAGACGGGCAGGTGTCGCTGCGTCTGGGGGAGGCGGAGACACGTGTGGACTTGGACCGTGCGGTGAATGAGATCGCGGGCGCGGTGCGCAGCTTCTTCGATCTCGACGAAAAGGAGATCCGTCATGGATGAGGCCGACCAGAATCCCTTCAGCCAGGTCCCGATCGAGATCACCATCTCGGTCGGCCGAGCGCGCCCCCCCGTGCGCGAGTTGCTGAAGCTGCAGCGAGACGCGGTCCTGGCGCTCGATCGGCGCGTGGATGATCCCGTTGACCTTTATGTCGGCGACCGGCTGATCGGGCGGGGCGAGCTGACCGAACTCGAGGGCGATCAGGCAGGGCAGCTCGCGGTTCGGCTTACCGAGGTCGCCAACCTTCGGGGCGGACTGTGACGCGCATGTTCATGCCCCTGCTGCTGCTAGCCGCCACGGCTGCACCGGCGGCGGGGCAGTCCCTCTCGGTGGATTTCGGTGACGGAAGCTCTCTCACCACGCGCAGCATCCAGCTCATCGTGCTCATCACACTCCTCAGCCTCGTGCCTGCCCTGGGGATGATGATCACCTGCTTTCCCTTCATCGTGACGGTGCTCTCGATTCTGCGGCAGGCGATCGGGCTGCAGCAGGCGCCGCCCAACATGCTCATTGTCAGTCTCGCGCTCTTTCTGACCTGGTACATCATGGACCCCGTCTTCACCGAGGCCTGGACCCGGGGCATCGAGCCGCTCACCCGAAACGAGATCGACATTCAGCAGGCGCTCGTCCTGGCCAGCGCCCCGTTTCGGGGCTTCATGGCCGCGCGTCTCGACCTCGAGACGTTCTCGACGCTTCAGGCGCTGAGGCCGGGCGAGATCTCGCCGCCAATCGATGCGCCGTTCTCGGTGCTCGTCCCGTCGTTCCTGCTCTCGGAGATCCAGCGCGCCTTCGAGATCGGCTTCCTGATCTATCTGCCGTTTCTGATCATCGACCTGGTCGTGGCTGCCGTCCTCATGTCCATGGGGATGATGATGGTGCCACCCGCTGTCGTCTCCATGCCCTTCAAACTGGCCTTCTTCGTCGTTGGTGACGGCTGGAGCCTGATCTCCGGCGCTCTTGTGCGAAGCTACTTCTGAAACTCCGCCGTCCAGAGCCGAAAGCGCTCCTGCCCGGTGGCCTCGCGGATCAGGCCAAGATCGGTCAGACGCTCGAGGTTGCGCTGGACGGACGCGCGGGACGAGCCGGTTTCGGCCTCCGCGACCGGGGCGGAGAGCAGTGGCCAACGGCAGAGCGCCTCGATCAGTCGGGGTGGTGTCCTGCCGGACAGGCCGGAGATGCGGGCAAGCGCGCTCGTGCGCCAGTCGTCCAGCCGGTCCAGCAGCCGCAGGAGCGACCAGGTTGCCTGATTCGCTCCGGCGTACCAGCGCGCGAGGCGCTCTTCCGGCGTGCCTCCTGGCCGAAGGGCCGTGGCTCCTCCGGAAGCGAGGGGCAGAAAGGCCTGCGACCGGCCTTCCACGGCCGCCGCGCGGGCCGCGACCACGGCCGCTTCCATGCGCCGGCTTTCGGCTCCGCCGGAAATCAGCGTCCAGCCGTGAAATCCCATGGCGGCCCGCGTGATGGGATGGAGCCCGAGCGAAGCCCCCTCCACATCACGCCAGTCCATGAGCCAGTCCGCTTCCTCGGGTCGCCCGACAAAGGCAGCGAGGCCGGTTTCGGGACCGGGGCCGGAAACCAGACGGCGGGCAGCCCATGCGGCACGCGACAGGGCAAGGCTGTCTTCGTGCGCCGCTCCCAACCGGAGCGCCATCCAGAGCGAAAGTCGGTCTGCCGTCACACGATCACCGACCCACCAGCTGATCTCCGAAGCCTCGAGAACCGCCAGGCGTTCGCGCGCCCCCGGAGACGAAGCCCGCAGCCGCTCATCCAGGGCTCCGAACCGCTGGGCAGCCCGCGCGAGTTCGGGGGCGAGCGCCGATTCGGCACGTCGCCACTCCGCCGCCCGCAACAGATCCTTGCGATCAGCCTGAGGCAGGGGCGCGCAAAGCGACGGCTCCTCCTCGTCGAGATTGCAGGGGTCGAACCAGAGGTCATCGTCAGCCGTCGCCCGGTCGTAGAGGGACGGCAAGGTCTCATCGGGATCGCACTGGGGCCGCTTCATCGTGCCAGCATACCACCGCTGCGGGAGCGAAGGGAGGGTGCGTCCCATTGCCACACAAGTGGTCTTTACCCTGCCGGGGAACATCGGCATCCTGCGCCAGTCTCCGAACCGGAGAAGTTCCACGGAGAGCCCGATGCTCGTCGCACTTGACAAGATTTTTGCCGAAGATCCATCACCCTACGTTCTTCTGAAGCGCGATTTGACAATGATCTGGGCGAATACCGCCTACCTGCGTGCAACCGGGCGCACGCGCGAGGACATCATCGGCAAGTGCATGACCGAGGTCTTTCCGGCCGACCCGGACTCCATCCCTGACCAGATGCTCCGCGGCTCCTTTCGCAGGGTGATCGAGCTGGGGCGGCCCGACCATCTGCCGCTCATTCCCTACCCGATTACGAGCGCCGACGGCCGGAAGGAGGAACGGTTCTGGAGCGCGACGAACACGCCGATCAAGGATGCGGACGGGCAGGTCGAATTCATCCTGCAGAACACCAACGACATCACGGCGCTCTATCGTGAGGACGGGGTCGGCGCGCAACCTTCGGATCAGGCGCGGATGATCCGGCGCGCCGAGGCGGTGACGCGCGAGAACCTCGAACTCGGAAGCGCGATCGATTTCTTCCGCAGCGCGTTCGACCAGGCGCCGAGCTTCATGGTCGTGCTCGAGGGCCGGGATCATGTTTTTCGCATCGTGAACCAGGCGTACCTGCAACTCGTGGGGCGTCGCGACCTGGTGCATCGCACGGTGCGAGAGGCGCTGCCGGAACTCGACGGCCAGGGGTTCTTTGAACTTCTGGACGAAGTGTTCCTGACCGGCCGGGCGTTCACCCGCCGCGCCGCGCCGGTCCTGCTGCGCAACGGCGCCGAGATTGACCGCAGATATGTCGATTTCATCATGTGCCCGCTTCGGGGGCCGGATGGGGATGTGCGGGGCGTCTTCGTCGAGGGCCATGACGTCACCGGTCAGAAGCTGGCCGAAGCCGAGGTAATCGAGACGCGCGAGCGGTTCCGGCTGATGGCGCAGACGATGCCCAACCACGTCTGGACGGCGAGGACCGATGGCAGGCTCGATTGGATCAATGATCGGTTGCGCGACTACTGCGGTCTCCCGGCCGAGGACCTGGTGGGAGCGGCGCCCATGTCCATCCTGCGTCCCGACGACAGGGAGCGCGCACTGCAAGCCTGGTCGAGCTCGCTGACGCAGGGCGTTCCCTTCGAGCAGGAGGTCCGCATCCGGCGACATGACGGTGCCGATCGGTGGCACCTCTCGCGGGCCTTGCCGATCCGTGACGACCAGGGACACATCCTGCGGTGGGTCGGCACGAACACGGATATCGAGGATCGCAAGCTTGCCGAGGAAGCGATCGCCGGGCTGAACGCCACGCTCGAGGAACGGGTCGAGCAGCGCAACCGCGAGCTGGAGGAACTGAGCGACACGCTGCGGCAGAGCCAGAAGATGGAGGCCATCGGAAATCTCGCAGGTGGAATAGCACATGATTTCAATAACCTGCTGCAGACCATCACGGGCAGCGTGCAGCTGGCTCTTCGATCGCTGGACGAAGGACATGCGGCCCGCCCCCGCCTCGACCAGGCCCTGAGCGCCGTCGGGCGCGGTGCAACTTTGGCGTCGCAGCTGCTGGCCTTTGGCCGCCGGCAGCCCCTGGCGCCCCGCGTGATCAATCTAGGCCGGCTGCTGAGGGACGCCGACCATATCGTCCGCAGCGCCGTGGGCGAGGGCATTGAGGTCGAGACGGTCGTGGCGGGCGGGCTGTGGAACACCTGCGTGGATCCGGCGAATGTCGAGACGGCTCTCCTCAACCTCGCGATCAATGCGCGCGACGCCATGGACGGCCGCGGGCACCTCACGATTGAAATCGGCAACTCCTGGCTGGACGATGCCTACACCAAGGGGATCCAGGATCTGGCACCGGGCCAGTATGTGATGCTGGCAGTGACCGACACCGGCTGCGGCATGGCCCCCGACATCATCGAGCGCGTGTTTGAACCTTTTTTCACCACGAAGGCGGAAGGGCGCGGCACGGGGCTGGGAATGTCCATGGTCTATGGATTCGTCAAGCAGTCGGGCGGACATATCAAGATCTACAGCGAGGTCGGCAACGGCACCTCGATCAAGATCTACCTGCCCCGCTCCCTCGATGCGGAAGATGCTGCGAGACCTCCGGCGATCGGTCCCATGACCGGTGGCGACGAGACGATTCTGCTGGTCGAGGATGACGAGCAGGTGCGTCTCACCGCGGCGGGCCTACTTCATGATCTGGGTTATGCGGTCCTGCAGGCCCGGGATGCCGATCGCGCGCTGACGATCGTCGAAAGTGGCGCACGCATCGATCTGCTCTTCACCGATGTCGTCATGCCCGGGCAGCTGAACAGCCGGCAGCTGGCAGAGAAGGCCCGGATGCTGAGGCCCGGTCTTCCCGTGCTCTTTACCTCGGGTTACACGCAGAATTCCATCGTGCACGGGGGCCGGCTTGACAGCGGCGTGCACCTGCTCAGCAAGCCCTACACGCAGGAGGCCCTGGCACGGAAGATCCGCGAAGTGCTCTCGACGGGCGGCTCTCCGAGCTCGCCGCTGGCACCCGCGCGCCATGTGCTTGTGTGCGAGGACGATGTCATCATCCGTATGAACCTTGCCGAGACGCTGGCCGAGGCCGGCTACCGCGTTACTCAGGCAGGCGCAGGTGGCGCCGCCCTCATGCAGATCAGGCAGGAAGCCCCGGACATGCTGCTCGTGGATCTCGGCCTGCCTGACATGAGCGGCCTCGAATTGGCCCGGACGGCCCGGACCATCCACCCGGACCTGCCAATCCTGTTCGCAACAGGCGACAGCCAGATCCCCGATCTCGAGTTCAGGCCGCACGCCGACGTGCTGATCAAGCCGTTCGGAGACGAGGCCATGCTCGAGTGCGTGGCGCGGCTCCTGGCAGATGAGGTCATTTCACGATGAACTCGGCATGAAGTGCTCCGGCGGCATGGATGCTCTTGAGGATGTCGATCATGTCATTCGGGGCCACCCCGAGAGCGTTCAGGCCGGCGACAACGCGAGACAGGGTGGTCTCCGAGGGGATCTCGGCAAGCCCTGTGCCCTCCCGTTCCTCGATGGATGCGCGCGTGCGGGGCACGACAATCGTTTCGCCCTGACTGAACGGGTTCGGCTGAACAACGGCAGGCTGCTCTTCGACGCGCAACGTGAGCCCGCCCTGTGCCACGGCCACGCGGCTGATCCGCACATCCTCGCCGATCACGATCGTCCCCGACCGCTGATCCACGACGACTCGCGCAACCATCTGCGGCTCGACCGCAAGGTTCTCGATGCGGCCCAGCGTGTGGGCGGGTGAGGGCGAGCGCACCCGCGCAAGATCGAGCGAGACCGTGCCGGCGTCGAGCATGGCGGCCACACCGCGACCAAGCTCTCGGTTGATCCGCTCCTCGATGCGACCGGCCGTGGTGAAATCGGGCGTCCGCAGGGCGAGCCGGACGTTGTTCAGGCTCGCAAAATCGAAATCCACCTCGCGTTCGACGCGCGCGCCTTCGGGGATCATGCCGGCGGTCGGAACACCCCGGACCACGCGCGCAGCCTGCCCCTCGGCCGCGATGCCACCCGCGATGATGGCGCCCTGCGCCACGGCATAGATCTGCCCGTCGGCGCCGTTCAGAGGCGTCATCACCAGCGTGCCGCCCAGAAGGCTCTTGGCATCCCCCATTGCCGAGACCGTCACGTCGATCTGCGCCCCCGCCCTCGCGAAAGGCGGCAGCGTGGCGGTGACGAAAACGGCGGCGACGTTTTTCGGTCGATACTCCTCCCCAGTCACGTTGACACCCAGCCGTTCCAGCAGGTTGGACATGATGTCTTCGGTGAAGGGCGAGTTGCGCAGCCCGTCGCCCGTTCCGTTGAGGCCCACGACCAGCCCGTAGCCGACCAGGTCGTTTCCGCGCACACCGTCAAAGCGGACCAGATCCTTGATCCGGATCTGCCCGGCGGAGGCCGAGGATGTCAGGCAGAGAAGCAGGACAAACAGCCGGATCAGCATCACAGATAGTCCGTCAGGCTCAGGCGGCTCAGGCGCGCGGTAAGGCTGTAGAGCGTCTCCAGCTGGGACTGGGTGGCCTGCAGCAGACTTGCCGCCTCATATTCGTCGATCCCCAGCAAGTCCTTGCGCGCGATCTTGAGAGCGGTCGCCTCCGCGGCTGCAGCGCTGGCAGCCTGCTCGATCCTCGCTTCCGTCCGGCCCAGACGCGCGGCCAGATCCACACGTTCGCCTTGACCCTGGAGAAGGACATTGCCCGCAATCTGGGCCAGTTCCGCCCGGTCGGCCGACGCGCCCGCCAAGGCGCCCCGGTTGAGCATTGCCGCCATGGCCAGCCCCTTCAATGTCTCCCGCAGGGCGGGATCGTTTGCCGTCACATCAAGCGTGACCTTCTCACCGGAACCGACAGTCACCGGGGCCAGCACATCCCCCCCGCCATAAGCGAGGGTCGCATATCCGGCAGGGCTGTCGAACCAGTTCCCGATTGCCGCCTGGACATCGGCGGCGCTTGTCGCACCTGCCGCGACGGTCTCGAGCAGGCCCAGAAGAGCGTCGGCGTCCATCACCGCGGCCGCTTGCGGTCTGGTACCTCCAAAGATCGAGCGGTCGCCGACCTGGGTGTTCAGGGCCGAAACGGCGCTTCGGAAGGCTTCTTCGGCCTGTTCACCCAGCTGATCGATCGTCATGCTCGAGCCGCCAGGCGTCAGGCTCAGAAGATCGAGCGAGAGCCCGGAAGCCACTCCGTCCATCTGCGCGAGCGCCGTCTGCATGGCAGAGGCGGTCATCGCTGTCTCGGCCGTTATGGAAGAGCGTGCGGCGAGGAGAGCGAGACTGGAATCCATGCGGTTGAGGACGGCGAGGTCGCCACCGACCTTCCTGCGCGTATCCGCCGCAAGGCCCGTGATCACTTCCGTCGACAGGCGCTGCGCGTCGGTCTTCAGGGCCACGTTCTGTCGCCGGAGCATGAAGTTCCGCGCGAGATCGCCCAGGGAAACAGCGCTCATCTACATCTCCAGCAGATATTGAAGAAGGGCATCGCAGGCCGTGACCACCTTGGCGTTGGCCGCGTAGGCGCGCTCGAGCAGGAGAAGCTGCTCGAGTTCCTTGTCGGTATCGACACCGTCCCCCAGGACGAGGACCTGAAGCTCGTCGCGCCTCGCCGAGGCGAAGCTCGCCTCCCGATCGGCGGAAAGCAGCGAGGAGGACAGGCTCGACACGATCTCGGTCGCGAGGCCTGCAAAGCTGAAACTGCCCTCGATGTCCGCCGGGGAATAGACAACACGACGATCGAGGGCCGCACTCATGGCGTTGAAGAGCGTGCCGTCTCCCGTGCTGCCGCCTGGCGACTGGAGACCGTCACGCAGATATCGCAGCGCCCCTCCCTGTTCTGGATCAACCGAACCGTTCACGCTGATGCGGCCGGCCAGCCCTCTTGTATTTGCCGCGTCAAAGGCAAGACCGTCGTCGGTGAAGAGACCTGCGTCCCCGGCGGACAGACTGGAGTCCGCAGCCGTGAACCGCTCGATCAGGTCCTGGGCCAGCATGTCGAGCCTTTGCTGCTCGTTCGGCGCGAGCGTGTCGCGCACGGCAAAGGCCGCCGAGAGCGAGCCGCCATCCATCAGGCCCGGATCGCCCGGCACGCCGATCGGCCTGCCATTCATGGTCAGACCGCCCAGGGACGAAGACGCCGAGACCAGTCCCGGTGTCGGCGTGAAGCCGATATCCGCGACGCGCCCGTCCAGCAGGGCGGCCCCGCCCGTGGTGAAGAGCGCGATCTGGCCATTCTCCCGCTCGATTTCGCGCAGCGGCACGATGGTGGCCATGCTGTCCACCACCCGCTGCCGTTCATCCTCGAGCGCGGAACTGTCGCGCCCGGTCACCCGGAGGCGTGTGATGCGGAGGTTGAGATCCCTCACACGCTCCAACCCCGCGTTCAGTTGGTCCACCTGATCCGCAATCGAGGCATCCGCGTCGCGACGTGCCGTCAGCACCGCGTCGGACGCCGCGTTCAGGCCGGATGCCAGCGCCTGAGCCTTGTCCAGCACATCCTGCAGCCGAACCGTCGACTCAGGCCGGCTGGCGGCCGAGGCGAGAGCGGCCGAGAGGTCCGTGATGCGGGAAAGCAGAGAGCCTTCCGCTGTGTCCCCCACGACCTTTGCAACGGTCGCGTAAAAGGCAGACCGCGTGTTGCGGTCGCCCGTCGTCGCGTCCGCAAGGCGTCGATCGCCAACCAAGGTCATGTCGATGATGCGATCGACGCCCACCACCCGGACGCCCTGCCCTTCGCCGCCGTAAGCCCGGGCGGACACCTCGAGCTCGCGCCGCGCAAAGCCTTCGGTCAGGGCGTTGGCGATGTTGTTCGCGGTATTCTCGACCCCTCGCGACGTGACGGTGAGACCGGAAAGCGCGCTCGACAGGGCGGTGGTGATGCTCATCTCTCAGCCCCGTCAGCGCTTGAGGTTGGTGGTTTCCTGCAGCATTTCATCCACGGTCTGGATGATCTTCGCGTTGGAGGAATAGGCGCGCTGGGTCTGGATGAGGTTCGTCAACTCCTGCGCCACGTCCGTTGTCGAACCTTCGCGTGCATACCCCACGACGTCACCCGTCGGGCCGTCGCCCGCGTCCCACAGATAGAAAGAGCCCGAATCCGGCGAAATCGCGAAGGTCTGGTTGTTGAGCGCCGTCAGCCCGTTGTAGTTCGGCACGTCCACCAGAGGGATCTGATAGATGACCCGCGTGAATCCGGTGTCGTAGGTGGCCTTGATATAGCCTCCGGCATCGATTTCGACGCCGGTCAGGTTGCCTACGGGCGATCCATTCTTGGTGATGCCGGTTTGCGCGAAGTCGCCCGAAACCTGCGTGAGGGCACTGGCGCTGCCCGGTCTGCCAAGCGTCAGATCAAGCGTGTTGGCCGCGCTGCCGCCGACGGCGAGCGTCACTTGGCCCGTGGTGCTGCTATAGGGAGGGGAGGCCGTGGGGGTGCCTGTTCCGTAGGGATCCACATCGAAAGTGACCCCTGCAACCGGAGAGAAGGTGCTCCGCGGCGTGACGGCCGGAGACCCGGGGGGCGTGGCTCCCGAGAGATCGAGAAGCGTGCCGCCGCCACTCCGCGCGTCACTGAACTGCAACTCGTAAATACCAATCGTCCGGTCAGAGCTGGCCGAATCCTGGATGACCATTGTCCACTTGTTGGTGGGTGAGTCCGCTGCAGTCGTCGGGACCGTCGGATAATAGCTCACCTGCAGGGTCTCGGACGTGCCCAGGTTGCCAAAATATTCGACCGCCACCGTCAGGGGAGAGGCGGACGCGCCCAGCTTGGTCCGCTCAGCAGGAAGATTGACGCCCAGGTTCATTCGCGTCGTCGGATCGGCTGCCGTCTGATTGGCCGCGATGACCACCGGCTGAAGCTGGGAGATGGAGTCGCGCGACATCGTGGGGACCGTCCCGTCAGCGTTGGCGGGCCACCCGAGCAGCACAAGCCCCGTATCCGTCTTCAGAACGCCATTGGGATCCGTCTTGAACGACCCCGTACGGGTCATGAGCAGCGCGTCATTTCCCGTCGTGCTGCCCAGCGATGTCTCACGCACAACCGGCAGCATGCCACGGCCCGAAATGGCGATGTCCATCGCATTCGAGGTCGAGACAATCGCCCCCCGCTCCTCGACCAGTCGCAGGGTGTTCGCCCGGACGCCACCCGCCGAATAGGTGCCCGAATTCGCCGACTGGGTGATCACCATGCTTTCGAAATCGGCGTCGGCGCGCTTGTAGCCATAGGTGCCGGAGTTCGCGATATTGTCGGCAATGCTGGCGAGCTTGGTGGCGTTGGCATAAAGTCCGGCCACTCCCGCGTTGAGCGAGGATGAGATGGTCATGGAGGAAAGCGCCTTTCTGCTGCTTCGGGCCTTGTCCTTCCGAAACTGCGCGCGGCGCCTTAACACCGCGCTAACATCAGCGCCCGACCGAGGCGCTTACCGGTCCTTTCTGAGGAGAATTACTTCAAGTCGATTGTTTCGGACCGCCGTGGGATCAGGCGTGGCGGGCTTGCGATCCGCGAAGCCCGAAATCCTTTGCGTCCGTTCACCCGGGAGTCCCGCCGATTCGATCAGTTCCCGCATCCGCTGGGCCCGGACCGCCGAGAGGTCCCAGGCGGGGTTGCGGATGAGGGTGATCGGATAGCTCCGCACATGGCCGCTCACCGCGATCCTGTTGGTGGTGATCGGCAGAACCTCGGCCAGAAGTCGCGCGATCTGCGGCAGGATCGGCTCGGGCTGGTCGGTATCGCCAAAGAACAGCGGCACGTCCGGCAGGTCGAAGATCTCGATCACGAGTCCCTCGTCGGTGATCCGCGTCACGATATGGCGCAAGAGGCGCTCCATCGTCATGCTTTCGCCGGTGCGCGCCTTGAGCAGCTTCTCGACCCCTTCGAGACGCGCCTGCTCTTCCGCGGCTTCGCCCGTCTCTCCGCGTTCGCCGCGGGCCTTGTTCTCAGCCGTGGCGCGTTCGTCCACGGCGCCGGTGCCCGTCTGGGTCATCGTCCGGTCGTGAAAGACGGAATCGCCGCCAAAGGCCCCGTCGCCCCCACCAGAGACCCGGTTCATCGGAATTGTCGGATTGAAGTAATCCGCCAGACCCTTGCGCTGTTTTTCCGTCGTCGCGTTCAGCAGCCACATCAAAAGGAAGAAGGCCATCATGGCCGTCACGAAGTCGGCATAGGCAACCTTCCAGGCACCGCCATGATGCCCGCCGCCCTGCACGACCTTCTTCCGTTTGATGACGACTGGCGCAGCATTTGACTGCCCGGCCATTCCGTCCACCCGTTCCTACACACCCGGGTCCGAGACTAGAGGCGTCGGATGAATGGCGCCTTAACCGGCGGGATTTTAATCGTTCAACGGAGAAGGCCGGCAGGCCAGCGCGATCCGCGTGTCAAGGCCGATGGTGGCGTAATCGGCGTGGAAGCGCCGCGCGGCGGCCCGGCTGAGCCCTGCCTCGAGCCGGATGTTGTGCAGCCCGGCCGCGGCCGAAAGCCGGGCCCGTTCGATCCGGGCCCGGCTGGCAAGGAAATCCGCCAGGTCCGGCCGCGCCAGACCGCCCCCACCGGCAAGAAACAGGTCAAATCGCTGAAAGTCGCGGTTCAGGGCCTCGACGATGTCGCCGTGCCGGGCCGTCACCAGCCGGGCCGTCCGCGTGTCCAGGGCGGCACCGACCGCACCGCTGAACGGGCAAGGCGAAAGCCCCAGCCGGCGCAGCAACCGCGAGAGGCCGGGGCTCAGGGCGCGCTCCGGCCTCAGGAACAGGTCGAACCTTGCGGCATAGGGGTTCGAGAGGACGATGCGCAGGCTCCGGTCACGGCGGAAGGCCTGGCGCAGGGCCTCGGCCTCGCGGCGGCAAAGGCTGAGCACCAGCCCCTGGCAATCGGTCAGCGCCTCGCGCACCTCGGGGCAGGGCCGGCGCAGATGCGCCGCGACCCGCGCGACGGTGCCCTCGGACGGGCGGCGGACCGGCTGGATCGCCAGCTCGACCATCGCCGGAACGTCGGGAGCGCCCACGGGATCCAGCCGCACCTTCACGCCCAGCGCGTCGAGCAGCGGCCCCAGCCGCTCTGCCTGCGCAACGGGCACCGACTCGGCCAGCACGCCGCCCTCGCGGGCCAGCAGGCGGCTGGCGAGGGAACGGTCCAGGCCCAGATGCTGCACCAGAAGGCCGGCCGCAATGGAGGACCGCTGCGGCGCGGACAGGAGAGTTACACGCACTCGGCACGACGATGTCACTGTGGCAGACATGGCTTGCTCCCTGTTTCTCTGCGGTCAGCTTGCCTCCGACGGTGTGACTTCACCGTAACGGACACGTCAAACATGCGTCAAACCGCCAGATCAATGATCCGCCCCGAAATCGCCGCTCCGTTCGTGCGACAAAACCGCGGCCTGTCCGGCTAGGTCTCCGCAAGGGCGGCCCTCACGAGGGCGCCCGCGTCCGGCAGGCCGGCGCCGAAGAAGGCGGCATGCCCGAGGTGATGCTCGTCGTCGGCGTTCATCGTGTCGGGCGTGAGGGGACGGCAACCCGGCTCGACCACGGACGCGGTCGAGGAGCATCGGACGAGCAGCCGCTTGATCTGCAATCCGTCGAGCGGGGCCTTGCCTGCAGCCCGCCGCGCGCGCTGCACCAGGGCCACCAGCCCGCCGATCAGCGCGGAGGCCCCGGATGTGCCCCCGAAGGCGGTGTAGTAGCCCCCGCCCAGCCCCGGATTGCCCTGGGCAGGCATGACCGAGGACCAGGGTCGAGAGCCGCTCTCATAGCCGAAGACGCCGGGAAGGTCGGTCGTCACCAGTGCGAACGGGCAGAAGACATGCTCCTTGCCGGCGCCCACGGAATGATCGTGCAGCGCGATCAGCGGGTCGAACCGGTTCAACCGCATCTGGTGCCGGTTGTAGACGGGGTAGTCGTCCGCAGGCGCCACCAGCGTCAGCCGCTCGCCGTAACTGGAATAGCCCGCTCGCAGCCCCTCGGCCGTCACGGCGCCAATGGCCATGATGCCGTTCGAATCGTCGGCCAGACTGGCCGGATAGATCAGCTGGCTCTCGCCGTCGTTCCCCGCGGCACAGATCACCGGAATGTGGCACGAGATGGCCTGCATCAGATGGCTGAGGATCTTCCACGGCCGGTCGGGCTGAAACCCCGGCTGCGCCGCGAAGGGATCGCCCACCCCGTTCCCAAGCACCTCCAGCCTTGCGAACAGGTCGGCCGCATGACGGCTCTTCCAGGTCTCGAGGTCGGCCTTCAGATCCTCCTTCGGCCGCAGCGGGCCGCGCACCGGGTCGGGCAGGCCGCGCGGCAGCACGATCACATCGACCTTGTGCTGCCAGGCATAGAGAAAGGCGTTGATGTACTGGTAGGGATCGCTCTCGAACGAGGTGCGGATCGAGATCAGGCGCGAGAAGGGGTCCACCCCGAAATAGGGCAGCAGATTGCCATTCGGACTGGGCTCACCATGCGGAAAGGCCTGTTCAGGCGGAAGCGGCTCGGCCGAACCCGGCGCCACCGCCGCAGGCTCGCCGACGATCAGTCCGGCACAGGCGGTGCCATGCGCCGAAAAGCTCTCGTCGCCATCGGACAACGGGCGTGTCACACCCCGCGACTGGCGCAGATCCTCAACCAGGGCCTCAAGGAAATCCTGCTCGTGGGACGAGAGCTGCAGCGGATGCAGCCCGTCAAGATCCAGATCCCGGAAGAAGGCCCGCCGCCCTTCGCGCGTCCAGGGCGTGGCCTGCCCCAGGGCAACGCTCTGCGCGCCGTACCGATGGGTCGTGAAGTCGATCGAGCGGTCGGCATCGACGCGGCTTGCGAGATTTGGGTGGGTGCGGCTGACGCCCGTATCGATCAGGGCCACCGTCGCCGTGCCGCCCTTGATCCGGTCCCAGACCGTCGAGCGGATCCGGGGCGCGGGCACTTCGCGCAGCGCACTCTCCGAGAGCGGCGGGAGCGGGTCCATCACCGGGCCAAAGTCCGCGTTTATCACCTTCAGCGCCGCAAGGTGCCAGAGCCAGTAATAGCGGGGCGCAACCGGGCGGGTCATCGTCTGCCGTTCCATGTCAATGCCACTCCGACTGGGCCGCGAGGAAGCCGGCGGCAAAGGCATCGCGCAGGTAGGGCGCGAAGCGGCGTGCCAGCTCCTTTCCCGCCTGCGTGTCCGACGGATAGTGCAGCCCCGCCCACTCCCGGTTCTCGGCCACGTTCTGGGCGATGCGCTGCAGTTCCTCGGTGGCCGGATGCTCGGGCAGGATCGCGTTGAAGGCGAACACGATCGAATGGGCCTGGAAGGCGTGGTTCGAGGGGAAGCTCTGGTGCGCGGGCACCGACAGCAGCGGCCGCAGGCGGGGCTCGACCACATTCGGCCGGTCGCGGTCGATCCGGCCCTTGTAGAGCAGCCCGACATATTCCGTGGCCTGCAGGATGTTCAGGAACAGCCCCTCGGTCGCCTCGTATCCCGCCACCTCCGAGATGCCGAGCGGGCGCAGGAACTCCTCGACCGAAAAGGCGGCCTGCGCCTCGATGTCGGGCAGCCGCCGCATCCGCTCGGCGTCGCGGGTCTGCATGGCAAGCAGCACGGCCGTCTCGAGCCGTGTGAAGTCGGGCCCCGGTGGAAGGCAGATGTCGAGACATTCCCACACGAAGCGCCGCGCCACCGTGAAGGGGTCGGCTTCGGGCAGCTGATGCAGGCGCCGCAACTCCAGTGCGGGCATGAGGCTGGAGAGCGCAGCTCCCCCGCCGCCGGCCCCCGCCATCTTGTTCTTGTTCTTGTTTTTATTCTTGTTCTTGTTCAGCGAGGACTTGTTCCGCACCGACTTGTTCAGGGCCGACAATGCGGCCCCTCCCATCGGCACATCGCCCACGGCCGAGCCGTCGGCCCCCACCGGATGCGCGGGCCCACCGTCCAGCGGCAGCACGCGCTCGGCGTTCACTTCATAGGGATGGCGGTTCAGAAAGGCCGCCACGCCCCCTCCTCCGGGTTCACACATCCCTCATCCTCCGCAAGATGTTCGGTTCAGTGCCTGCGCACGCCGGCCTTCATCAGCCCGTCCAGGAAATGCCGTCCTCCCTCGGTGTCGAGGCCGGGGTAGCCCGCCTCGCGCAACGAGGCGATCGAGAAGTTCGGCTCGACCTGCAACAGCCGCTCAAGGAACAGCCGCGCCTCGTCGGGCCGGTCGAGATGGGCGTTCGAGGAGACAAGCACCCGCAGCAACGAGTTGAAGTCCGGCCGTTCGGCCAGCGCCGACTGGCCGGCGTCAATGGCTGTCCGGTGATCGCCCGAGAAGTTGCCGGTGATCGCGCGCGTCGTCTCGAAATAGTAGCGGTGCGGGCTGAAGGCCCCCAGATGCCGCGCCCAGCGCGCCATGGCCAGCGCCCGCTTCGGCTGACCCGCATAGGCGTGCAGCATGGCATACAGATCCCACGCCAGCGTCTGCGCCGGATTGACCCGCAAGGACTGCTCGAACAGCGCCGCGGCATAGTCGAATTCGCCGAACAGGTAGGAGTGGATGTGGCCGACCAGCGCCGACACCAGCGCGTTGTTCGGCTCGAGCGCAAGTGCCCGGCGGGCGAGGTGCTGCGTCTCCTCGATCAGCGGCGCGTCGGCGGGGTTGAACCGCTGGCCCACGCGGAAGGTGTTCAGGAAGGCCAGCCAGGCGTAACCCTGCGCGGTGGGCGTCCGGTCGAGATGCCGGCGCAGGATCTGTTCCGAACGGTCCAGATCACCGCGCGCCAGCCGGAACATCGAGGCCACCGCGGCGGCGATGCGGCCGTCGGCCTCGGCCGCCTCTCCTCCCTGCCGGCGGAGGAAATACAGCATGGCCTCCTCCGTGGCGCGCACGATCAGCGGCATGACGAAACTCGCCTCGGTGGCCACTTCCCGGCGGGGCACCACCATCTCGTCGGCCCAGACCAGCCCGTTGTCCGCCGGGTTCTGCAGCACGATCCCGAGACGGAAATAGCTGACGTCCGCCAGGACACGGACCTGAACGCTCAGGTGGATCAGCTCGGGCAGCCGTGCCGCAAGCGCGCCTCCGGCCAGGCCGGTTTCGCCGAACCCCAGGGGCCCCATCTCCACGAGGCGCAGGTCGCCGGTCTCCATCAGCGCGCGGCGCAACGCACGCTGCACGTCGGCCTGCAGCACTGCCGCCGCGGGATCACCGCCGAGGATGACGGGGGGCATCATCGCCACGCGCCAGCCCGCCTCATCCTCCTGCCGGAGCAGACCCTGCGGCGGCACCTGCGGCATCGCCGGGGGCGAGGTGCGCGGCACGGCCTGCGAGGCCTCGCGGCGCGCCTCGGACGGCGCGGGCCGCGGGGCAAGGTCAGCCTCGAATCCCGCCTCCTCCAGCCGGGCGAACCAGCTCTGCCGTTCGAGCGACAGCCAGTCCTCGAACTCGGGATCGCGCACGTCGATCCCCTCGAGGAAATGTTCGGTCGTGCCCGCCTCCTCTCCCCGCCGCTCGCGCGAGGCGAACTCGAGCGCATCGACCGACACCGCCGCCAGATCGAGCGAGACGGTGTTCTTGTCGGCCGTCAGCACATGGGCCGCGCGCGGCCCCAGTGACTTGCGGATATCGAGCAGCGCCTGCCGAAGGCTCGCGGAAGCCTGATCCTCGCCACGATCGCTCCAGAGCTTGTCCCGCAGCCACACGCGCGAGCGCGAGCCACGGGGTGCCACCGCCAGCATGGCAAGGATCGCTCGTGACTTGCGGGATTTCGGAGTCAGCTCCTCGCCTTCGGGCCCCAGCAGGGTGAAGGGCCCGAAGAGATACATCCGCAAGGCAGGAGGCACGCCCGTCATCCGGTCAACCACCACTCCGCAGGACGGAGCCCCGGCATCCGTCCGATCACGACAGAGTGACCGAGGGACGGGCTCGGGTAAAGCAGTAACGCGAATGACCGGCGCGGGCCGACGAGCGGCGGCCGCGATGGCACAGGACAACATCCCGTCCCTCCTTGACGACTTCGGAAACGATCCTTAGCCCCTGCGCGTGATCGAGGCGTCAAGCGAACGTCAAAGACGGCCGCGCGCCCGCCAATCCTGATTTCGAAAGGGAACCCCATGCCCCTGATCCTCCGCGGCGCCAGGATCTTCGACGGGTTCTCCTTCCGCGAGGGCGCGCTCGTGCTGCGCGAGGGCAAGGTGGTCGAGATCCTTCCGCCGGGCGCGGTGGCGGGCGGGCCGGTCGAGGAGATCGAGGGCATCCTCGCCCCCGGCCTGATCGACCTTCAGGTGAATGGCAGCGGTGGCGTCACGCTCGACGGCACGGCCACTCCTGCAACCTTCGCCCGGATCTGCGACAGCCAGGAGGCTCTGGGCGTCCTTCATGTCCTTCCCACGCTCATCACCGACCGGCCCGAAGCCGTCGCGCGCGTCATCGGGGCCGCACGGGACGCAGCCGGCACGCCCGGCCTCCTTGGCCTCCATCTGGAGGGGCCGCACCTCGATCCTGCACGGAAGGGCGCGCACGACGGCAGCCTCATCCGCCCGATGGAAGAGGCGGACCTCGCACTCTACCTCGCCGCGGCCCGAACCCTGCCCCGGCTCATGCTGACCCTCTCGCCGGCTGCGGCCAGCGCGCGGCAGATCGCAGCCCTCGCCGCGGCGGGCATCGTCGTGAGTCTCGGACACACCGACTGCACGATGGCCGAGGCGCGTGCCGCCTTCGCCGCGGGCGCCTCCTGCGTCACCCACCTGTTCAACGCCATGAGCGCCCTCGGCCACCGCGCGCCCGGTCTGCCGGGCGCGGCCCTCACCTCGGCGGTGCCCACGGGCCTCATTGCCGACGGCCGCCATGTGGCCCCCGAGGTGATCCGCATCGCGCTTGCCGCCAAGCCCGAGGGGCTCTTCCTCGTCTCGGACTGCATGGCGGTGGCGGGCACCGACCTCGACGAGTTCGAGCTCAACGGCCGGCGCATCCTCCGCCGCGACGGCCAGCTCACGCTCGCCTCCGGCACGCTCGCCGGCGCCGACCTGACGCTGCCCGCCGCGATCCGCAACCTGTTGCGCTTCGGCGCCCCCATCGAGCGCGCGCTGACCATGGCGACCTCGGCCCCGGCCCGCGCGATCGGCCGCCCCGATCTCGGCCGTATCGCGCCCGGCACGCCCGCCGACCTCGTGCTCCTCACGCCCGACCTGCGCCCCACCGGCATCTGGCGCGCCGGCGTCAGGCGAGAGCTTCCGTCTCGACCCTGAGCCAGTCCCGGAAGGCGGCAAGCGGCGGGTGGTCTCCGCGGTCCTCGGGCCAGACCAGCCAGTAGGCGTGCCGCCCCTCGACCGCCCCACCGAAGGCCGGCGCGAGCACCCCCTCGGCCAGCGCCGGTCCGGCCAGGAACTCCGGCAGGAGCGCCACGCCGATCCCGTGGATCGCCGCCTGCATCATGGTGGCGAACTGGTCGAACACCATCCCGCGCGGCACCGCCGCCGTCACCCCATGATGCGCAAACCACCCCGTCCATCCCCGCGGCCGCGTCTCGAGCGTCAGAAGCGGCAGGCCCAGCAGGTCCGCAGCCCCCGCCACGGGATGCGCGGCAAGGAACTCCGGCGCCGCGACCGCCACCACCCCCTCGCCAAAGAGCCGCATGTGCCCGGCCCTCGGCCAGGTCGGGCTGCCGAAGTGGATCGCGGCGTCGAACTCCTCGCCCTCGAACTCGAACGGCTTCAGCCGGGTGGCGAGGTTGATCGTCACCCCCGGATGCGCCCTCAGAAACCCCGGCAGACGCGGAGCCAGCCAGTGCGTCCCGAAGGTCGGCAGGATCGCCAGCGACAGAACCCCGCCGTCCGGGTCCGAGGCCAGCCGCAGCGAGGCCCGCCCGATGATGTCGAGCGCGCGCCGCACCTCGGCCGCATAGGCCAGCGCCGCCTGCGTGGGCTTCAGCCGCTTCCGCTGCCGCTGGAAAAGCGCCACGCCCAGCTGCTCCTCGAGCCCCTGCACCAGCCGGCTCACCGTGCCCTGCGTCAGATCCAGCTCGCGCGCGGCCGCCGCGGTCGAGCCCGTCCGCGTCACCGCCTCGAAGGCCGCAAGCTGCCCCACCGGGGGCAGGTAGCGCCGCGCAAAAGCCACTTGATGCACTCCCTGCATGAACTCCGGCGAAATTAGCGTTATCCTCGGCCGGCATGAAGCGGTATCTGCCCGCAAACCGCATATCTCCGGAGGACGCCATGAAGGACCTGAAGGCCAAGGATGCCCCCGATCTCGGCCGCTTCGACTGGGAGGACCCCTTCCGCATGGAGCTTCAGCTTTCGGAAGAAGAGCGGATGCTCCGCGACGGCGCCCGCGCCTACGCACAAGAGCGGCTGATGCCGCGCGTGACCGCCGCCTACCGCGAGGAACAGACCGATCCCGCCATCTTCCGCGAGATGGGCGAGATGGGCCTGCTCGGCGCCACAGTGCCCGAGGAGTACGGCGGGCTCGGCGCCTCCTACGTCTCCTACGGCCTCATCGCGCGCGAGATCGAGCGGGTGGATTCCGGTTACCGCTCGATGATGTCGGTGCAATCCTCGCTCGTGATGTATCCGATCTACGCTTACGGGTCCGAAGAACAGCGCCGCCGCTATCTGCCCGGTCTCGCGACGGGCGCGCTCATCGGCTGCTTCGGCCTGACCGAGCCTGACGCAGGTTCCGATCCTGCCGGCATGAAGACCACGGCCCGCAAGACCGCCACGGGCTACGTCCTGCACGGCTCGAAGATGTGGATCTCGAACGCCCCCATCGCCGATGTCTTCGTCGTCTGGGCCAAGTCCGAGGCGCACGGCGGCAAGATCCGCGGCTTCGTGCTCGAGAAGGGGATGAAGGGCCTCTCGGCACCCAGGATCGGCGGCAAGCTCTCCTTGCGCGCCTCGATCACCGGCGAGATCGTGATGGATGCGGTCGAGGTCGGCGAGGAGGCCCTCCTGCCCGGTGTCGAAGGGCTCAAGGGCCCGTTCGGCTGCCTCAACCGCGCCCGCTACGGCATCAGCTGGGGCGTGCTCGGCGCGGCCGAGGCCTGCCTCCATGCCGCGCGCCAGTATGGCCTCGACCGCCGGCAATTCGGCCGCCCGCTGGCCCAGACCCAGCTCTACCAGCTCAAGCTCGCCAACATGATGACCGACATCGCGCTGGGGGCGCAGGCCAGCCTCCGCGTCGGCCGCCTCCTCGACGAGGCCAACGCCGCGCCCGAGATGATCTCGATCGTTAAGCGCAACAACTGCGGCAAGGCGCTCGAGGCCGCGCGCCACGCCCGCGACATGCACGGCGGCAACGGCATCCAGGAGGATTTCCACGTCATGCGCCACATGGCGAACCTCGAGACGGTGAACACCTACGAGGGCACCCACGACGTCCATGCCCTCATCCTCGGCCGCGCGATTACCGGGCTGCAGGCCTTCTTCTGACGTTCATTCTCGCAAAAATATCCCCGCCGGAGGCTCCGACCGTTCCCCGGAGCCTCCGCCGGACGGAAAGGCCCCATGCCCCGCTCCCTCATCGTCCATGAGAATTTCCTGTCCCGCGTGAAGGCCCGCGACCTGCCGGCGGGCGCCCCACCCACCCCGGGCCTCGCGCCGCACGAGATGGTGGCGCTCTTCCGCAGCCAGTGCCTGTCACGCGCGCTCGACCGGACCAGCCGGGCGATGCAGAAGGCGGGGCAGGGCTTCTACACGATCGGCTCCTCGGGGCACGAGGGGATGGCGGCCGTCGCCCATGCGCTGCGCCCGACCGACATGGCCTTCCTGCATTACCGTGACGCGGCCTTCCAGATCGCCCGCGCGGCGCAGCTCGGCCAGAGCATCGCCTGGGACATGCTCCTGTCCTTCGCCTCCTCCTCCGAGGACCCGATCTCGGGCGGGCGCCACAAGGTGCTGGGCTCGAAGGCGCTCGCCATTCCGCCCCAGACCTCGACCATCGCGAGCCACCTGCCGAAGGCGGTGGGCGCCGCCTATTCGCTGGGACTGGCCCGGCGCCGCCCGCCGGAACACCGCGCCCTGCCCGAGGATGCGCTGGTGATGGCGAGCTTCGGCGACGCCTCGGCCAACCATTCCACGGCGCAGGGCGCCTTCAACACCGCGGGCTGGACCGCCTTCCAGTCGGTGCCGCTGCCGCTCCTCTTCGTCTGCGAGGACAACGGCATCGGAATCTCGACCAGGACCCCGCGCGGCTGGATCGAGGCGAGCTTCCGCGCCCGCCCCGGCCTGCGCTACTTCCGCGCCAACGGGCTCGACATTACGGAGGCTTACGCCGTGGCGGCCGAGGCCGCGGCCTATGTCCGCAGCCGCCGCAAGCCTGCCTTCCTGCATCTGGGAACGGTCCGCCTTTATGGCCATGCCGGGGCGGACCTGCCCACCACCTACATGAGCCGCGAGGAGGTCGAGGCCGAGGAGGCCAACGATCCGCTGCTCCATTCCGTCCGGCTGATGGAGGACGCGGGCGCGCTGTCGCCCGATGAGGCGCTGGCGATCTATCTCGAGACGCAGGAGCGGGTGGACCGTGTGGCCGCCGAAGCCGTCACCCGGCCGCGCCTGAAGGCGGCCGCTGACGTGATGGCAAGCCTGATCCCCCCGCCGCGGACCTGCGCGCCCACCAACGGCCCCTCGTCCGAGGCCCGCGCCGCGGCCTTCGGAGCCGACCTCAAGGCGATGGCCGAGCCGCAGCCGATGAGCCGCCTCATCAACTGGGCGCTCACCGACCTCATGCTCGCGCACCCCGAGATCGTGCTGATGGGTGAGGATGTGGGCCGCAAGGGCGGGGTCTATGGCGTGACCCAGAAGCTCCAGACCCGCTTCGGCTGCGACCGGGTGATCGACACGCTGCTCGACGAACAATCCATCCTCGGCCTTGGGATCGGCATGGCCCACAACGGCTTCCTGCCCATCCCCGAGATCCAGTTCCTCGCCTATCTCCACAACGCCGAGGACCAGATCCGCGGCGAGGCGGCCACCCTGCCCTTCTTCTCGAACGGACAATACACCAACCCGATGGTCCTTCGGATCGCGGGGCTCGGCTACCAGAAGGGCTTCGGCGGCCATTTCCACAATGACAATTCCATCGCCGTCCTACGTGACATTCCGGGGCTGATCCTCGCCTGCCCCTCGGACGGGGCCGAGGCAGCGATGATGCTGCGCGAATGCGTGCGGCTCGCCCGCGAGGAGCAGCGGTTGGTGGTCTTCCTGGAACCCATCGCGCTCTATCCGATGCGCGATCTGACGGAGGAGAAGGACGGGGGCTGGATGCGGACCTATCCCGACCCGTCGCAGCGCATCCCCTTCGGCGAGATCGGGTGCCACGGCGAGGGTCAGGATTTGGCCATCGTGACCTTCGGCAACGGCATGTATCTGTCGCAGCAGGCGAATTTCACGCTTCGCGAAAATGGGGTGGCCGCACGGATCCTCGACCTGCGCTGGCTCGCTCCCCTGCCGCTCGAGGCGATGCTCGAGGCCACGCGCGACTGCCGCGCCGTCCTCGTGGTGGACGAATGCCGCCGCTCGGCCGGTGGGCCGGCCGAGGCGCTGATGACGGCGCTGGCCGAGGCGGGCCGCACCCGCATCGCCCGCGTCACGGCCGAGGACAGCTTCATCGCCACCGGCCCCGCCTATGCCGCGACCCTGCCCTCGGCCGCTGGGATCGCCGAAGCGGCGCTTGCGCTGGTGCGGGCATGAGGGTCGTCGTCGTCTGCCCCGGCCGCGGCACCTACACCAAGACCGAACTCGGCTCGCTCGGCCGGCTCCATCCCGACAAGGCCGCGCTCTTCGCCCGGTTCGACGCCCAGCGCCGGGCCGAGGGGCAGGAGACGCTGGCCGATCTCGACGGGGCCGCCAGCTATTCCGTCGCGCGCCACACCCGGGGCGACAACGCCTCGGCGCTGATCTACGCGGCGAGCTACGCGGACTTCCTGTCGCTGTCGGGCGTCGAGGTGGTGGCCGTCACCGGCAATTCGATGGGCTGGTACACGGCGCTGGCCTGCGGCGGCGCCCTCTCGGACGAGGACGGCTTCCGGGTCGTCAACACGATGGGCAGGCTGATGCAGGAGGCGCTGATCGGCGGCCAGATCGTCCATCCGGCGATGGGCGAGGACTGGCGGCCCGACCCCGACCGCCGCGCGCAACTGCTGGAGAAGGTGGCCGAGATCGACGCCCGCCCGGGCCGCACCCTCGGCCTCTCCATCGCGCTCGGCGGGATGCTGGTGCTGGCGGGCAATGCCGAAGGGCTGGCCGATTTCGAGGCCGAGGTGCCGCCCGAGCAGGGCCGCTTTCCGATGCGGCTGGCCAATCACGCGGCCTTCCACACCGCCCTTCAGGCGCCGGTCGCCGCGCGCGGGCAGGCGGCGCTGCCCGGACAGCTGTTCCGCCAGCCCCGGCTGCCGCTGATCGACGGGCGCGGCGCGGTCTGGTGGCCCAGGGCCACCGACGAGGCCGCGCTGCGGGCCTATACGCTTGGCCATCAGGTCACGGAGCCCTACGACTTCACCCGCGCCATCACGGTCGCAGCGCGCGAGTTCGCGCCCGACGCCTTCGTGGTGCTCGGCCCCGGCACCACGCTGGGCGGCGCCGTCGCCCAGAGCTTGATCCTCGCCGATTGGCGCGGGATGAAGGACCGCAAGGATTTCCAGACCCGGCAGGCCGAGAGCCCTCTCCTCATCGCGATGGGGCGCGAGGACCAGCGCGGGCTCGTCACAGGAGGACCCACATGACAGATCTGTTCACCGCCCTCGGCATCGCGGACGAAGCGACGGGAGGGAGCCTCTCCGTCCGGTCCCCCATCGACGGGGCCGAGATCGGCCGCGTCCGCACCACCGATCCCGCGGCGATGGAGGGCATGATCCTCAGGGCGCAGGAGGCGTTCCGCGTCTGGCGCGAGGTGCCCGCCCCCCGGCGCGGCGAGCTGGTCCGCCTGCTGGGCGAGGAACTGCGGGCGGCCAAGGACGACCTCGGCGCCCTCGTCACGCTCGAGGCGGGCAAGATCACCTCGGAGGGCCTCGGCGAGGTGCAGGAGATGATCGACATCTGCGACTTCGCCGTGGGCCTGTCGCGGCAGCTCTATGGCCTGACGATCGCCTCCGAGCGGCCGGGCCACCGGATGATGGAGACGTGGCACCCGATGGGGCCCTGCGCCGTCATCTCGGCCTTCAACTTCCCGGTCGCCGTCTGGTCGTGGAACGCGGCGCTGGCGCTGGTCTGCGGCAACCCGGTGATCTGGAAGCCGTCGGAAAAGACGCCGCTGACCGCCATCGCCTCGATGAAGATCCTCGAGCGGGCCCTGGCGCGTTTCGGGGATGCGCCCGAGGGGCTGGTGCAGCTGGCGATCGGAGGCCCCGAGATCGGCGAGGCGCTGGTGTCGTCCAGCGAGATCCCGATCGTCTCGGCCACGGGCTCGACCCGGATGGGGCGGATCGTCGGGCCCAGGGTGGCGGCCCGCTTCGGCCGCCCGATCCTCGAGCTGGGCGGCAACAACGCGATGATCGTGGCGCCCTCGGCCGATCTCGACATGGCGGTGCGCGCCATCGTCTTCTCGGCGGTGGGCACGGCCGGGCAACGCTGCACCTCGCTCCGGCGGCTGATCGTGCACCATTCGGTGCGCGAAGAGCTGGTGGGGCGGCTGGTCAAGGCCTACGGCTCGCTGAGGATCGGCGATCCGCGCGCAGAGGGAACCCTCGTGGGCCCGCTGATCGACGCGGACTCGCGCGACCGGATGGTGGCGGCGCTTGACCGGGCGCGGGCCGAAGGCGGCACCGTCCACGGTGGCCAGGTGGTCGAGGGCGTGCCGGGCGGCGCCTACATCCAGCCCGCGCTGGTCGAGATGCCCGCCCAGACCGGCGTCGTCCGCGAAGAAACCTTTGCGCCCATCCTTTATGTCATGGGCTACGAGACGCTGGATGAGGCCATCGCGCTGCAGAACGCCGTGCCGCAGGGCCTGTCTTCCTGCATCTTCACGCTGAACCTGCGCGAGGCCGAGGCCTTCGTCTCGGCGGCAGGGTCCGACTGCGGCATCGCCAACGTCAACATCGGCCCCTCGGGCGCCGAGATCGGCGGGGCCTTCGGCGGCGAGAAGGAAACGGGCGGCGGGCGCGAGAGCGGGTCGGACGCCTGGCGCGGCTACATGCGGCGGCAGACGAACACGATCAACTGGTCGGCGGCGCTGCCGCTGGCCCAGGGGGTCCGGTTCGACATCTGACCTCAGGCGCGCTCTGCGCAGGCGGTGCGGCACCAGCCCGTCACCGCCTCGCGCTTGACCGTCAGCCAGTGCGAGAGCCCACCGGCAAACGCCTCCCAGGCGGGCTCGGCGCTGGATCGGACGGCGACGAGAACGGGCACATCCCGCTCGCAGGCGCGCGCGATCACCGCCCGCATCCCCTCGCCCTCCATCTCGGCCTTGCCGAAGCGCGGGATCAGGAGGAGATCCGGTCCCTCCTCCAGCGCCGCGAGGGCGGCCGCGGCGGCGACGGCCAGCCCCTGCGGGTCGAGCCGGCAGCCGCTCGAGCCGGGGCCAAGGCTCTGGTTGATCGGATAGGAGGCGCCGGTGATCAGATCCTCGAGCCGCACCCCGTCGCGTTGCAGAAAGCCCGCGATGCGCAGCCCGGCGGCCTGAAGGTCGGCCACCACCTCGGCCAGAAGCCGGTCGATGGGCGTGTCCGGGCGGATCGGCAGCGCGGCGATCGGAAGCCGCTCGTCGGGAATGTCGCTCTGGTTCATCGGCCCTCTCTGCCCCGACGCGGCGTCACCCGCCTTGATCCTGCGCAAGCGGGTCTCGTGTCGCGGTGCCAGCCGTGCCACCATCCAACCGGGAGGACCACAGATGACAGCCGAACCGATCAGCCGCTACCCCGTTCCCGACATCGAGGGACTGCCCGAGGACATCCGCGACCGCATCCTCGCCGTTCAGGAGAAATCGGGGTTCGTCCCGAACGTGTTCCTCGTGCTGGCCCGGCGGCCCGACGAGTTCCGGGCCTTCTTCGCCTATCACGACGCGCTGATGGAGAAGCCCGGCAACCTCACCAAGGCTGAGCGCGAGATGATCGTGGTGGCGACTTCGAACGCGAACGGCTGCCAGTATTGCGTGATCGCCCACGGCGCGATCCTGCGCATCCGGGCCAAGGACCCGCTGGTCGCCGATCAGGTGGCGGTCAACTACCGCAAGGCTCGGATCACGCCGCGACAGAGGGCCATGCTGGATTTCGCGATGAAGGTCTCGCAGGCGTCGCATCGGGTGGGGCCAGAGGATCACGAGGCGCTGGCCGCGCACGGTTTCGATGCCGAGGATGCCTGGGACATCGCCGCGATCGCCGCCTTCTTCGGGATGTCGAACCGGATCGCCAACGCGACCGACATGCGCGCGAACCCCGAGTTCTACGGGATGGGCCGCTGACCGACCCGGCGGGGCTTCCGCGGCGGCCGGTGGCGGGCTAGGGTGCAGCCAGTATGACACGGCCTCCGGCATGATGCGACCCGCTTCCCTTCCGGCGCCCACGGTGCCGAGCCTTTCGGCCGCCGACGAGGCCGCGCTGACGGATCTGTTCATCCGCGGCACGCCCGCCAACACGCTGCGCGCCTATGAGAGGGACCTGATCTACCTCGCCGCCTGGAAGCAGGAGGCGTTCGGTCAGCCCCTGGTCTGGCCCGAGAGCGAGGCGGTCGCCCTCCGCTTCGTGACCGATCACGCGCGCGATCTGGGCCTCGCGGCCGCCGACGATCCGGGGCGGCGGGTGGCCGAGGCGCTTGTAGCCGCGGGGCTTCGCCGGTCGCTCGACTGCCCCGCCCCGGCCACGCTCGACCGGCGCATCGCGAGCTGGCAGACCTTCCACCGGATGCGAAACCTCGTCTCGCCCTTCGAGGCGCCCCTCGTGCGGCAGGCCCGCGCCAAGGCCCGCCGTGCCGCGGCCCGGCCGCGCCGGCCCAAGAGCGCGCGGCCCATCACCCGCCCGCTGCTGGATCAGCTTCTCGCCACCTGCGATTCCACGATGCGCGGATTGCGCGACCGGGCGATCCTGTCGCTCGGCTTTGCCAGCGGCGGGCGCAGGCGGTCCGAGATCACCGCGCTGAGGATCGAGGACATAGGGACGGACGACTTCGCCGGGCAGGGCACCCTCTGGCTGCGGCTGCTCGAGACCAAGACGACGGCCAAGGGCACCGCGCCGCGGCTGGTGCTGAAGGGGCGGGCCGCGCGCGCGGTGATGGGCTGGATGCTCGCGCTCGGCGCCGAGGAGGGGCCGCTCTTCCGGCCGATCTCGAAGGCGGGGCGGCCGCTTGCACGGGGGCTGGCGCCGGATGCGATCCGCACGATCCTCGTCCACCGCCTTGCGCTGGCCGGGTTGCCGCCCGATCACGCCAGCCCGCACGGCTTGCGCTCGGGCTTTCTCACGCAGGCCGCGCTGGACGGGGCACCCATTCAGGCTGCCATGCGGCTTTCGCTGCACCGTTCTGTTGCGCAGGCGCAGCGGTATTACGACGATGTGGAGATCACCGGCAATCCGGCCACCGATCTCCTCGGCTGACGCAATATTCTTGCTTGAAAATCGGCGCCCGCGGTGTTTTGCGTTGCAGCAATTCAACCCCAAGGCTCAGCCACCGCGGAGACGCCCATGACTCGCGAGACGATCCTTCACCCCACCCGCCGCTCGCTGCTTGCCGGCGGTGCCGCCGCGCTGACGGCCGCAGCCCTGCCGCGCTACGCGCAGGCGCAAAGCTCGGAGCCGATCCGGCTCGGTTTCCAGCTGCACCGCACGGGGATCGGCGCGGTCTACGGGCGCTGGTACGAGCGGACGGCGCTGGCCGCACTCAAGGTGGTGAACGAGGCCGGCGGCATCGCGGGCCGCCCGGTCGAGATCCTGTTCGAGGATGACGCGACCGACCCCCGCCGCGGCGCCGAGGTGGTCGAGAAGCTGGCGACGCAGGCGAAGGTCGACCTGATCTTCGGGCCGCTCTTCAGCCATGTGGTGATCGGCTCGGCCCCGCGCGCGGGCGAACTGAAGATCCCCTATCTCGTCTGCTCCGAGGGCTACCATGTCGCCTCGGGCAAGCTGAACCGCTGGACCCTGCAGCCCGGCATCACCGACGTGCGCGCGCAGGTCACGGCGATGGCGCCCTGGGTCACGCAAAACCTCGGCAAGAAGGTCACGATGATCTTCCCCGACTACGCCTTCGGCCACGACCACCGCGACTTCTTCACCGAGGCCGTGGCGGCGCAGGGCGGCGAGGTCATCGCAAAGATCGCCATCCCGCCGACCGAGACCAGCTTCACCCGCTACTTCCCGCGCATCCCGCGCGACACCGAAGTGCTCTACCACGTCATGGTGGGGCCGGCCGTGCTCACCTTCGTCAAGGAGCTGGGCGAGTTCTACGGATCGGGCGCGAAGCCCGAGATCTTCGGCTTCATCGACTCGCTCGAGGCGGTGGACATCGCAAGCCCGGGGCTCGAGTTCCTCGAGGGCTCGCACTTCTGGGAGGGCCAGTGCCGGATGCTGCAGCCCGACGCCTCCGAGGCCGAGACCTTCTACCGCGACGCGGTGGGCGTGGATGCCAATGGCGCGGCGATCGAGGATCCGAAGAATGTCTCGTGCTACGGGCACATGTTCTCGGTCTGGGAAACGCTCTTTGCCATCAAGCAGGGCATGGAGGCCTGCGGCTGGCGCGGCCCGCAGGACCGGCAGGCCTTCGTCGAGGCCGTCGAGGCCTTCACCGACATGCCCGCGGGGCGCGAGCGGCCGCAGGGCGCCAAGGTCTTCAACGCGCAGCTGCATCAGGCGTTCGGGCACCAGTTCATCAGCAAGCTCGAGGGCGGCAAGCTCGTGAAGGTCCACGAGACCTCGATCGAGGACGGGCTCTATCCGAGCGACGTTGACTACACCGCCACCTCCTTCTGAGGATGGAGTTCGGACCCTTCCTGCTTCTCGCCGGGATGGAGGGGCTGGTCGGCGCGGCGGTGCTCGCGCTGACGGCCGCAGGGCTGAGCCTCGTCTTCGGCGTGATGCGGGTGGTGAACGTGGCCCACGGCGAGTTCTTCATGCTGGGCGCGGTCGCCGCCTGGTTCGTGAGCCAATGGGTGCCGGGACCGCCCGCCGCGGCCTTTGCCGTGGCGCTGGTGGCCTGTCCGCTTCTGGTGGCGGGGCTTGCGGCGCTGGCCGACCGGCTGGTGCTGAAGCGTCTCGCCTACGAGCCCGAGGCCACGATCATCGCGACCATCGGGCTTCTCTACATCCTGCAACAGGCGGCGCTCAGCCTCTATGGCCCCGAGGCGCGGCCTGTTCCGCCGCCGTTCGAGGCGCGGATGCAGCTGCCGTGGTTCGGCTGGTCGGGCTACAAGCTTTTCGTGATCGGGGCGGCGGGCGCGGTTCTGGCGGGCCTGTGGCTTCTCCTGTCACGGAGCCGGATCGGCCTTGTGATGCGGGCGACGCAGGTGGACCGCGAAACGGCCACGGCCTTCGGCATCGACGTGGATCGTGTCTATGCGGCCACCTTCGCGCTCGGCGCGGGCCTTGCGGCCATCGCGGCCGTGCTGATCGTGCCGATCCAGCAGGCCCATTACCTGATGGGAGGCGACCCGCTGCTGCTGTCCTTCATCGTCGTGGTGATCGGGGGCCTCGGCTCGCTTCGGGGCACGCTGGTCGCGGCGCTGCTGATCGGCGTGTCCGACGGGGTGATCTCGACCTTCTTCGAGCCGACGCTGGCCAAGATCCTCGCCACGCTTCTCGTGGCGCTGGTGCTGGTCTTCCGCCCGCAGGGCCTGTTCGGAGCGCGCGCATGAGGATGATCGCCCTTCATCTGGCCGTGCTCGCAGGGCTTTTCGCGCTCCAGTTCGTGCTGCCGGCCTACCATCACACCAACGCGGCGCGGATCATGGTGCTCGCGACCTACGCGATCGGGTTCAACATCGCCTTCGGCTACACGGGCCTCCTGTCGCTGGGCCACGCGCTCTTCTTTGCGGGGGGCATGTATGCGACGGGGCTTCTGATCGACCAGGGCGGCTGGCAGCCCTGGATGGCGCTGGTGGCGGGGCCCCTTGCGGGGGGCGCGCTGGCCGCAGCCGTGGGGCTGCTCGCGCTGAGGACGGCGGGGCCCGCCTTCATGATCGTCACGCTCATGTTCGCGCAGGCGTTCCACCTGGCCATCCTCTACTGGGGGCGCTTCACCGGCGGCGACGAGGGTTTCACGCTGTCAGGCGCCGCGCGGCGGATCGGGGCCTTCGACCTCGCCGACCCTGCGACGCGCTATGCCGCGGCCTTCCTGCTGTTCGGGACCGCGATGCTCGGCTGCCTCGCGCTGGCGCGCTCGCGCACGGGCCGGGTGCTGGTCGCGGTGCGCGAGAACGAGGAGCGGACGCGGATGCTGGGCTTTGACACCTTCCGCGCGAAGCTCTTCGCCCTCGCGCTCTCGGGCCTTGTCGCCGGGGCGGCAGGGGCCACCTACGGGCTGATGTTCGGCTATGTCGGCGGCTCGTTCGCCTCGATCCAGTATTCGATCCTGCCGCTGATCTGGGTGCTGCTCGGGGGCGCGGGCACCGTTCTGGGCCCGCTTCTGGGCACGGCGCTCATGTTCTACCTGATCGACTGGGCCTCATCCGTCACCACGGCCTCGCAGTTCGTGGTGGGCGCGGTGCTGATCCTGCTTGTCCTCTTTGCCCCGCGCGGCCTGCTGGGCCTCGTGCGTGACCATGCCTTGCGGAGATTGCCATGAGCCTCCTCGAGGCCCGTGGCCTCGTGCGCCATTTCGGTGGCCTTCGCGCGATCGACGGGGTGGATTTCGACCTCGCATCCGGTGAGATCCACGCGTTGATCGGGCCGAACGGTGCGGGCAAGTCCACGCTGGTGGGGCTCCTTTCCGGCCGCGTCCCGGCGCAGGAGGGCACGATCCGCTTCGACGGGCGCGACATCACGCGCCTGCCCGCCCACGCGCGGGTGCGCTGCGGCATCGCCTATGCCTTTCAGATCACCTCGGTCTATCCCCGCCTCACGACCTTCGACAATGTGGCTCTGGCCGTGCAACGCGCGGGCGCCCGTGATCTGGCCGCCGCGACGCGGGCCGCGCTGGCGCGGGTGGGGCTCGAGGCCGAGGCGGACTGGATGGCGGGCGCCCTCTCTTACGGGCATCAGCGCCTCCTGGAGATCGCGATGGGCCTTGCGCTCGAGCCGCGCCTGCTGATCCTCGACGAGCCGACGCAGGGCCTCGCGGCGGGCGAGATCGAAGGGTTCAAGGCCTTGGTGCGAGGTCTTGTGCCCAAGGTCACGGTGCTTCTGATCGAGCACAACATGGAGGTGGTGATGGACCTCGCCCAGCGCATCACGGTGCTGAACAACGGCGGGGTTCTGGCGCAGGGCACGCCCGCCGAGATCCGGGCCGATCGCGCGGTGCAGGCCGCCTATCTCGGAGGCTGAGATGCTGACCCTCGAAGGCGTGGATGCGGGCTACGGCCGGGTGCAGGTGCTGCGCGGCCTCTCGTTCGCGGCACAGGCGGGCGAGGTGACCTGCGTGATGGGCCGGAATGGCGCGGGCAAGACCACCATGCTGCGCGCGATCATGGGGCAGATCCCTCTGACCGGGGGCCGCATCGCCCTCGACGGGCAGCGGCTCGACGGGCTGGCGGCGCATCGCATCCCGCAACTCGGGATCGGCTATGTTCCGCAGGGCCGCCGCCTCTTCGGCCCGCTGACGGTGGCCGAGAACCTCGAGATCGGCCTGATGACCCGCGGCCGCGGCCCGCGGGTGCGCGAGCGGGTGCTCGACCTCTTCCCGCGCCTGCGCGAGCGTCTGGGGCAGACCGCCTCGACCCTCTCGGGCGGCGAGCAGCAGATGCTGGCCATCGGGCGGGCGCTCTGCCTCGAGCCCAAGGTGATGCTGCTCGACGAGCCGACCGAAGGGCTTCAGCCCTCGATGATCGCGCTGATCCGCGACACGGTGCGGACGCTGCGCGGCATGGGCGTGGCGGTGGTGCTGGTCGAACAGCGGATCGAGGCGGTCCTCGAACTCGCCGACCGGGTGGCGTTCGTCGAGACCGGGCGGGTGGCAGAGACCCTGCCCGCCGCCGATCTCACGGCCGCCGCGCCGCAGTTCGCCCGTTATGTCGGGGTCTGAAGAGCCCTCAGGGCTGCACCGGCGCCCCAGGCAGGTAGGTGCCCTTCAGTCGTGCGATCTCTTCCTGCAACCTCTGCGCCGCCGGGCTGAGCTGACGATCGACGGGATGGACAAGGAACCAGTGACGCTCGATCGGCAGGCCCGGCGCCGCGAGCTGCACGAGCTGGCCGAAGCGCAGCTCGTCCATCACCACATGCAGCGACATGAAGGCGATCCCGAGACCCGCGATGACCGACTGCTTGATGGTCTCGTTCGAGTCCATGTCGATCAGCTCCACCACCTGCCCCTCGCCCAGCCGGTCGAGATAGCGCGACATCAGAAGCCTCGTCCCCGACCCCTCCTCGCGGGCGAGGAAGGTCTGGGCCAGCAGATCCTGGACCGGCACTTCGGCCAGACCCGCGAGCGGATGGTCGGGCGGGGCCACGATGCCGTGCGGATGGATGCCCAGCGCCACGGATGCCACCTCGGGCTGGCGAGGCGGGCGGCCCATGATGGCCAGATCCACCACATGCCGCGCCAGATCGTCGATCAACTGCTCGCGATTGCCCACCCGGAGCGCGATTCGGATCTCGGGACAGGCGAGACTCAGCATCTTGACCAGCCGCGGCGCGAAGTAGCGCCCGGTCGAGACGACGCCCAGCGTCACCTGACCCGCGCGCCCCTCGCTGACCGCCATCACTTGGTATGAGCACTGCGACAGAACGACCTCGATCCGCTGCGCCGCCTCAAGGACGGTGGTTCCTGCAAGAGTCGGGGTGAAAGCCCCGGCCTCGGGCGGGCGGTGCAGCAGAGGCACGCCGAAGGCTTCCTCCAAGTTCTTGATCTGGCTGTGGATTGCCGGAGGCGTCAGCCCAAGCCGCAAGGCGCCACCCGTCAGGGAGGCACAGTCCGTCACCGCAGACAGGGCCCGAAGCTGCTTCAATGTGATGGCGTCGAGGCGGACCATTTCGTATTTCTGAAAGATTACTTCAGTCTTATTAAATTCCATAAAATCCGGCTTGAGGCAAGCTGCGCATCGACCCGTGGAGGAGATGCAAGTGAAGCCCTTTGCCACCCATCCCGACGCCATACCGGCCGATCTGCAGGACGTGATGGATCGCCTCGGTTCGGTCGCGATCGAGGTTGCGACCCGGATCGCCCGCGGCGGGATCGACGAGGATCTGGCCGGCCTCTGCGGAACCAACACCGACGGCGACGGGCAGAAGGCGCTCGACGTGATTGCCGACGACGCTTTCCGCGCGGCGCTCGAGGGTTCGGCTGTCAGGTTCTACGCCTCGGAAGAGCAGGAGAAGGCCGTGACGCTGAATGAGGCCGGCACGCTCGCCCTGGCGATCGATCCGCTCGACGGCTCCTCCAACATCGACACCAACCTCTCGGTCGGCACGATCTTCGCCATCTGGCCCGCCGCCGCCACGCCCGAGGCAAGCTTCCTGCGGCCCGGGTCCGATCTGATCGCGGGCGGCTACATCATCTACGGCCCGCAGGTCTGCCTGATGGTCAGCTTTGGCCAGGGAACGCAGAAATATGTCCTCGATCCCGGCAGCCGCAGCTTCGTGCTGGTGGATCGTGCCGTGAAGGTGCCGCCCACCTCGACCGAGTTCGCCATCAACGCCTCCAACTACCGCCACTGGCCGAAGCCGATCCGCGCCTACATCGACGATTGCGTGGCCGGCACCGAAGGTCCGCGCGGGCGCAACTTCAACATGCGCTGGCTGGCCTCGCTGGTGGCCGAGACCCACCGCATCCTCGCGCGGGGCGGCGTGTTCCTTTACCCGCGCGACAGCCGCAAGGGCTATGAACAGGGCCGGCTGCGCTACCTCTATGAATGCGCGCCGATCGCCTTCGTCATCACCCAGGCGGGCGGTGGCGCCACGGACGGCGAGAACCCGATCCTCGGCCAGACGCCCACGCGCCTTCATGCACGCACGCCCTTCATCTTCGGGTCCGCCGAGAAGGTGGCCCGCATCACGGCCTACCACGACCTGCCGGAGCAGGAGACGTCGGCCCTCTTCGGCAATCGCGGCCTGTTCCGGAGCTGAACCACCATGAGCAAGAAACATCCCATCATCTCGGTCACGGGCTCGTCCGGCGCGGGCACCTCGACCGTAAAGCACACGTTCGACCAGATCTTCCGGCGCGAAGGGGTCAAGGCGGTCTCGATCGAGGGCGACGCCTTCCACCGCTTCAACCGCGCCGACATGAAGGCCGAGCTGGACCGGCGCTATGCGGCGGGCGACGCCACCTTCTCGCACTTCTCCTATGAAGCCAACGAGTTGCAGGAGCTGGAGCGGGTCTTCCGCGAATATGGCGGTACGGGGCGCGGCCGCACCCGCACCTATGTGCATGACGATGCCGAAGCGGCCCGGACGGGCGTGGCGCCGGGCAATTTCACCGAATGGCGCGACCTTGATCCCGACAGCCACCTCCTGTTCTACGAGGGGCTGCACGGGGCGGTGGTCAACAGCGAGGTCAACATCGCCGCGCTGGCCGATCTGAAGATCGGCGTGGTGCCGGTCATCAACCTCGAATGGATCCAGAAGATCCACCGCGACCGCGCCACCCGCGGCTATACGACGGAGGCCGTGACGGATGTGATCCTGCGCCGGATGCACGCCTATGTGCATTGCATCGTGCCGCAGTTCTCGCAGACCGACATCAACTTCCAGCGCGTGCCGGTGGTGGACACCTCGAACCCGTTCATCGCGCGGTGGATCCCCACGGCCGACGAGAGCGTGGTGGTGATCCGCTTCCGCAATCCGCGCGGGATCGACTTCCCCTACCTGACCTCGATGATCCACGGCTCGTGGATGAGCCGGGCGAATTCCATCGTGGTGCCCGGCAACAAGCTGGATCTGGCGATGCAACTGATCCTCACGCCGCTGATCGAGCGCCTCGTGCGCGAGAGCATGGTGGCCTGACCCTGCCCCGCGGCCCCCGATCCCCGGACCGCCGCGGCCTGACCTGACGCGAAACCGACCTTCCCCGGCCCGCACCCTCGGGCCGGACGCGATCCGACCTGACCTGACCTGACTTCATCCGTCCTGAACTGACCTGACGCCCGGGAGGAAACCATGGCCCTGATCACGCTCAGACAATTGCTCGACCATGCCGCAGAGCGCGGCTACGGCGTGCCCGCCTTCAACATCAACAACATGGAGCAGGGTCTGGCGATCCTGAAGGCCGCCGCGGCCTGCGACGCGCCGGTGATCCTGCAGGCCAGCCGCGGCGCGCGCAGCTATGCCGGCGACATCATGCTGCGTCACATGGTCGAGGCGCTGGCCGAGATGTATCCGCAGATCCCGATCTGCCTGCATCAGGACCACGGCAACAACGAGGCGACCTGCCTCTCGGCGATCCGGCACGGTTTCACCTCTGTGATGATGGACGGCTCGCTGGAAGCGGACATGAAGACGGTGGCCTCCTACGACTACAACGTGGACATCACCCGCCGCGTGACGGACGCCGCCCACTGGGTCGGCGCCTCGGTCGAGGGCGAACTGGGCGTGCTGGGCTCGCTGGAGAAGGGCGAGGCCGAGGCCGAGGATGGCTCGGGCGCGGAAGGCAAGCTCGACCACAGTCAGATGCTGACCGACCCGGACCAGGCGGTCGATTTCGTGCAGGCGACCAAGGTGGACGCGCTGGCGATCGCGATGGGCACCAGCCACGGCGCCTACAAGTTCAGCCGCAAGCCCGACGGCGAGATACTCGCCATGTCGGTGATCGAGGAGATCCACAAGCGCCTGCCCGGCACGCATCTGGTGATGCACGGCTCGTCCTCGGTGCCGCAGGAATTGCAGGATCTAATCAACAGGTATGGCGGCGAGATGCCCCAGACCTACGGCGTCCCGGTCGAGGAAATCGAGCGTGGCATCCGCCACGGCGTCCGCAAGGTCAACATCGACACCGACTGCCGCATGGCGCTGACCGGCCAGTTCCGCAAGGTCGCGATGGAGAACCCGAAGGAGTTCGACCCCCGCAAGTTCCTCATCCCCGCGATGAAGGAAATGGAAACCCTCGTCCGCGACCGTTTCGAGCGGTTCGGCACGGCGGGCAATGCCTCGAAGATCACCGTCATCCCGATGGATGATATGGCGAAGCGCTACGCGAGCGGCGCGCTCGATCCGGCGGTGCAGACCGCCAAGGCCGCATGAAGGGAGGGAGTGAGATGGACACCAAGAACACCGAGATCAAGGGCAAGGAACGCTACAAGGCGGGCGTCCTGAAATACGCCCAGATGGGCTATTGGGACGGGGACTATCAGCCCAAGGACACCGACGTGCTGGCGCTGTTCCGCATCACGCCGCAGGAGGGGGTGGACCCGATCGAGGCCGCGGCCGCGGTGGCGGGCGAAAGCTCGACCGCGACCTGGACCGTGGTCTGGACCGACCGGCTGACCGCCTGCGACAGCTACCGCGCCAAGGCCTACAAGGTCGAACCCGTGCCCGGCACGCCGGGGCAGTATTTCTGCTACGTCGCCTACGACCTGATCCTGTTCGAGGAAGGCTCGATCGCCAACCTGACGGCTTCGATCATCGGCAACGTCTTCAGCTTCAAGCCGCTCAAGGCCGCGCGGCTCGAGGACATGCGCTTCCCCGTCGCCTATGTGAAGACCTACAAGGGCCCGCCGACCGGCATCATCGTGGAACGTGAGCGGCTGGACAAGTTCGGCAAGCCGCTGCTGGGCGCTACCACGAAGCCGAAGCTCGGCCTTTCGGGCAAGAACTATGGCCGGGTGGTGTACGAGGGGCTGAAGGGCGGCCTCGACTTCATGAAGGACGACGAGAACATCAACTCGCAGCCCTTCATGCATTGGCGCGACCGGTTTCTCTATGTGATGGAGGCGGTGAACCTCGCCTCGGCCCAGACCGGTGAGGTCAAGGGCCACTACCTCAACATCACCGCCGGCACGATGGAGGAGATGTACCGCCGGGCCGAGTTCGCCAAGTCGCTCGGCTCGGTCATCGTGATGGTGGACCTGATCATCGGCTATACCGCCATCCAGTCCATCTCGGAGTGGTGCCGGCAGAACGACATGATCCTGCACATGCACCGCGCGGGCCACGGCACCTACACCCGGCAGAAGAACCACGGCATCAGCTTCCGCGTGATCGCCAAGTGGCTGCGGCTGGCCGGGGTGGACCACCTGCATTGCGGAACGGCCGTGGGCAAGCTGGAAGGCGACCCGCCGACCGTTCAGGGCTACTACAACGTCTGCCGCGAGCCCTTCAACACGGTGGACCTGCAGCGCGGCCTCTTCTTCGAGCAGGACTGGGCGGATCTGAAGAAGGTGATGCCGGTCGCTTCGGGCGGCATCCATGCGGGGCAGATGCACCAGCTGCTGAGCCTCTTTGGCGATGATGTGGTGCTGCAGTTCGGCGGCGGCACCATCGGGCACCCGATGGGTATTCAGGCGGGCGCGACGGCGAACCGCGTGGCGCTGGAGGCGATGGTCCTGGCCCGCAACGAGGGCCGCAACATCGACGTGGAAGGCCCCGAGATCCTGCGCGCCGCCGCAAAATGGTGCAAGCCGCTGGAAGCGGCGCTCGATGTCTGGGGCAACATCACCTTCAACTACACCTCCACCGACACGTCGGACTTCGTGCCGACGGCCTCGGTCTCGATGTAAGGAGAGCGGACATGCGCATCACCCAGGGCTGCTTTTCGTTCCTGCCGGACCTGACCGACGAACAGATCTCGGCGCAGGTGGAATATTGCCTGTCGCGCGGCTGGGCCGTGAGCCTGGAATACACCGACGCCCCCCATCCCCGGAACACCTACTGGGAGATGTGGGGGATGCCGATGTTCGACCTGCGCGACCCCAAGGGCGTGATGATGGAGCTGGAGGAATGCCGCAAGGCCTTCGCCGACCACTACATCCGCATCAACGCCTTCGACTCCACCCGCGGCTTCGAGACCGTGACGATGAGCTTCATCGTCAACCGCCCGAAGGTCGAGCCGACCATCCGCATGGACCGAACCGAGGTGGACGGCCGGTCCATCCGCTACACGCACGGCATCGTCCGCTGAGCCGCTCCTCCCACGGATCGGCGGACGGACAAGGCCGGGGGGCTTCGCGCCCCCCGGTCCCCCCGCGGGATATTTGAACGAGAATGAAGAGAGGGGCGGCCGCCTGCGACGAATGGCTTGGCTTGACCCGCACCCGCGTGGGCTACTCTCAGATGCAACGACAACACCGGAGTTCGAGATGAACGACGCGGCAGCCGCCCCCAGCTCGATCGACCTGCATGCCGAATATGAGGGCTCGGGCGCGAAGGAGGTGCTCGAGGAGCTCGACCGCGAACTGATCGGGCTGAAGCCGGTCAAGGACCGGATCCGCGAGACGGCGGCGCTGCTGCTGGTCGAGCGGGCGCGGCAGAAGCTGGGTCTGGCGCATGAGACGCCGACGCTGCACATGAGCTTTACCGGCAATCCGGGCACGGGCAAGACCACCGTCGCGCTGAAGATGGCGGGGTTGCTGCACCGGCTGGGCTATGTCCGCAAGGGCCATCTCGTCAGCGTCACACGTGACGATCTGGTGGGGCAGTATATCGGCCATACGGCGCCCAAGACCAAGGAGGTGCTGAAGCGCGCCATGGGGGGCGTGCTCTTCATCGACGAGGCCTATTACCTCTACCGCCCCGACAACGAGCGCGACTACGGCCAGGAGGCCATCGAGATCCTGCTGCAGGTGATGGAGAACAACCGCGACGACCTCGTGGTGATCCTGGCCGGCTATGCGGACCGGATGGAGAATTTCTTCCAGTCCAACCCCGGCTTTCGCTCGCGCATCGCGCACCACATCGAGTTCCCCGACTACACCGACGACGAACTGTTCGAGATCGCAGGACACATGCTGGACGACCAGAGTTATCACATGACGGCCGGCGCCGAGGCGGCGCTGCGGGACTATATCGGCCTGCGGCGCGCGCAGCCGCATTTCGCCAACGCGCGCTCGATCCGCAACGCCCTCGACCGCGCGCGGCTCCGGCAGGCCAACCGTCTCTTCACCCATGCCTCGGGGCCGCTCGACGCCCGGGCGCTCTCGACCATCGAGGAAGCGGACATCCGGGCGAGCCGTGTCTTCAGGGGCGGGCTCGACAGCGAGCGCCGGGCGGCGGAGGCGCTGGCGAAATGATCGAAGCGATCATCTTCGATGTGGACGGAACGCTCGCGGAGACGGAGGAGCTGCACCGCCGGGCGTTCAACGAAACCTTCGCCGCGATCGGGGTGGACTGGTTCTGGGACCGCGACGACTACCGCGAGCTGCTGACCACCACGGGCGGCAAGGAGCGGATCGCGCGCTTCCTGCGCCAGCAGAAGGGAGACCCCGCTCCGCTGCCGATCGCCGACATCCACAAGGCCAAGACCGAGCGGTTCGTGGCGCTGATGGCCGAGGGCGAGATCGCGCTCCGCCCCGGCATTGCCGATCTCATTGCCGAGGCGAAGGGGGCGGGTGTCCGGCTTGCGGTGGCGACGACGACCAGCCTGCCCAACGTCGAGGCGCTGTGCCGGGCCTGTTTCGGCACGGCGGCCACCGAGGTGTTTGACGTCATCGCCGCGGGCGACATGGTGGCCGAGAAGAAGCCGGCCCCCGATGTCTATCATCTGGCGCTGCGCGAGCTGGGGATGGCGCCGGACCTGGCCGTGGCCATCGAGGATTCGCTGAACGGGCTGCGCGCGGCCAAGGGTGCCGGGCTGCGCTGCATCGTCTCGCCGGGGTTTTACACGCGGCACGAGGAATTTGCCGGGGCGGATCGGCTTGTCGGCTGCCTGTCCGAGCTTGGCGGGCTGGCCGGGCTCGACCTTCTGGCGCCGGTGGCCTGATGCCGGGTGTGGTCTTCGATCTGGACGGGACGCTCGTCCATTCCGCGCCCGACATTCATGCGGCTGTCAACCGGGCTCTGGCCGAAGAGGGCGCGGAGCCCTTTTCGCTGGCCGAGATCACCGGTTTCATCGGCAACGGGGTGCCGGTCCTGATCAAGCGGGTGCTGGCCGCGCGCGGCGAGACGCCCGACGGGCATCGCCATGCCGAGATGCAGGATCGCTTCATGAAACATTACGAAGCGGATCCGACCGCCCTGACCAGCGTCTACCCGGGGGCCGAAGCCGCGCTGAGGCATCTCCGCGCCGACGGCTGGCGCATCGCGCTCTGCACCAACAAGCCCTATGCGGCCTCGCGCCAGATCCTCTCGAACTTCGGCATCCTCGACCTCTTCGACGCCATTGTGGGCGGGGATTGCCTGCCCCAGCGCAAGCCGGATCCCGCACCGCTGCGGGCCGCGGCGGCGGCGCTGACGGAAGAGGTCGTGCTCTATGTCGGCGACAGCGAGGTGGATGCGGCGACCGCCGAGGCCGCCGGGCTGCGCTTTGCGCTGTTCACCGGGGGCTATCGGCACGCGCCCGTGCATGACCTTCCGCATCACGGCCTGTTCAGCCACCATGACGAGCTGCCGGACCTCTTGAGGCATCTTCTGGCCTGACCGGGCGCGGACGGCTATCCTGCCCGTAAAGAGGGAGGCAGGGATGGTCGCGATCGCCAACGGCGGACCGGACTGGGTGGAGCGGCCGGCGCATCGGCTGTGGCTGCTGGATCAGGCGCGGCAGCTCTTCGATCTTTTCCTGCCCTCCCTTGATCCTGCGGGCGGCTTCCGGCCGCTCGACCGGCAATGGCAGCCGCTGGAGGGGCCCGCGGGTGCGCTGCGCCAGATCCATGACACGACCCGCATGGTCCATTGCTACGCCCTCGCGCAGGAGCTGGGCCTGCCGGGGGCCGGGAGAATGATCGATCACGGGATGGAGACGCTCTGGACCCGCCACCGCGATGCCCGCCACGGCGGCTATGTCTGGAGCTTTGGGCCGGAGGGGCCGATCAACGCCACCAAGCAGGCCTATGGCCATGCCTTCGTGCTGCTGGCGGCCTCATCGGCCCGAATGGCGGGGCACGCGGACGCGGACCGGCTGCTGTCGGACGTGGCCGAGGTGATCCGCACCCGGTTCTGGGACGCCTCCGCCGGTGCCTCGCGCGAGGAATTCACCGAGGACTGGCATTCGCTCGGCCCCTACCGGGGGCAGAACTCGAACATGCATCTGACCGAGGCGCTGATGGCCGCCTTCGAGGCGACCGGCGAGACCGAGTGGCTGCGGATGGCCGAGAGCATCGCGCTCCTTCTCATCGATCGCCACGCGCGCGCCGAAGGATGGCGGGTGCCCGAGCATTTCGACGACCGCTGGCAGGTGAACCGCGATTACACGGGCGATCCGATGTTTCGCCCGGCCGGGACCACGCCGGGTCATGCCCTGGAGTGGAGCCGGCTGCTCGTGCAACTCTGGCACCTCGGGGGGCGGCGCAACGGCTGGTTGCAGGAGGCGGCCGAGGCGTTGTTCCTGCACACGACCCGCATCGGCTGGGACTATCGCCACGGCGGCTTCTACTACACGCTGCACTGGAGCGACCGCCCCGACCGCGAGGACCGCTACTGGTGGCCCTGCGCGGAAGGCATCGGCGCGGCGCATGCGCTGCGCCAATCGGGCGGCGACGAGCGGTTCGAGGGCTGGTATCGCAGGATCTGGGACTTTGTCGCGGCGCATTTCCTCGATCGCGCGCACGGCGGCTGGTTCGCCGAGCTTGATCCTGCGCTGCATCCGGTGGAACGGGTGTTTCGCGGCAAGCCCGACCTCTATCACGCGGTTCAGGCCTGCCTGATCCCGCTGGTTCCGCCGTCGGCGGGCGTCTTGCGGGGCTTGCGGGCGCTTTCTCTCGCCGATCCGGCGCGGGGTTGAAGATCAGAAAGATTTTTTCTGAAGATGTGGAACTTCCACCTCTGCCGGAGGTTGAACCGGCAATCCCGTGGCTGGCGCTTTTCCCCGACGCCTTGCCCTGAATTGCCACGGGCCAAGCGCCGCCATCAGGGTTTTCCCTCCCCTGCTGGCGGCGCAACTCGTTTTCACCCACAGGTTTGGCAGTGCCGCCACCCTCTCGCTGGCGGGTGCCCGCCACTCAAGAAACAGGGGCGGCACCGACGTGCCGCCCCTGACCGTCAAGACGGGAAAGCCGGATCAGTTGTCGATACGATCCACCACGGCGGCCGCGTAGGTGGCGACCATCGCCGAATAGACCTCATCGCTGGTCGGCGCGATGATGGTGATATCGGCGCCCGGCGGCAGCATCGGCGCGGCCTGCGCCATCGTCACCGTCAGGTCGAAGGTCTTGAAATTGGTGTTGTTGTTCAGGTCGATCACGTTCACCGTGCCCGACATGGTGCTTTCGGCCGCTCCGACCGCCGCCTCGAAGAAGTTGGCGAGCGCCACCTCGTTCATGTCGATCTTGATGTCCATGCCCTCGTCAGCCAGGCGGCCGACGAGCAGGGCCGCGATCGCCGTCTCGAGATCGGTGTCGAGCGAGTTCCAGTAGGCCGCGGCCTCGGCGTTGCTCAGGTCGCTCAGCGAGGTCTCGACATCGATCGACTTGATCGTGGGTTCGTCGGCCGAAGCCAGCGCAGGCAGAGTCAGGGCCGCACCCAGAAGGGCGGCCGCGAAGGTCTTCCCATACATAGAATGAATCTCCGAACTTGAGTTTGGACTCGGGCGGAACGGTTGCCCATCCTGTGGACAAGCAACGCAAAACCTCCCTCCGGGTTCCGGCCGTCAGATCAGGGGCCGTCGCCGCGGGCGATCCGGGTCGGTCAGGGCCAGGGCGGCAAGCCGCTCGCGGTCGATCGACAGCATGCCCGCGCTCCAGTGCGCGAGGCCGATCTCGCGCAGGCGCCGGATGGTCTTGTTGGTATGGACGAGCGACAGGCCCAGCGCGTCCGCCAGGTCCTGCTGCCGCCAGGGCATCGGCACTCGGCCGTCTTCGGAGAGACCGACCGCCGTAAGGCGCTCGTGAATCCGCAGCAGCGCCCAGCCAAGCCGCTCGGTGGCGTCCCGCTGCCCGAGCGAGGCGATGGTCTCGCCGAGGAAGTGCTCTTCGACCGCCGCGATCCAGGTCAGGTCATAGGCGCGTTCCGGCTCTTCGCGGAACAGCGTCCAGAGATCCGCGCGGTTGAAGACGCAGAGCACCATCGGCGTGGTGCTCTCGACCGAGTGGCGCATTTCCCCCGCCAATCCTGCCTGCAGCCCCACGAAATCTCCGGGAAAAAGGAAGTTGATCACCTGCCGCCGCCCGTTCTCGAGCATGGTCGAGCGGATGCCAAGCCCCCTCAGCACGGTGAAGAGGTGGGCGCTGCCCTGCCCCTCCTCGAGCAGCATGACGTTCGGGCCCACGACAAGCTCGCCCACCTTGAACGCTTCCATGAAGGACAGTTCGCGATCGGAAAAGGGCAGGAACAGCGGCTTGCGCCGCAGCGGGCAGTTCCGACAGGGAGTCGCACCGGGGGCTATAGCGGGCGTCAACATGTCATAGTTTAATGCAGGGGCGGTGAAATGGGCGCATAGCGTGCCTTGTCTGTAGCTTCATGAATGTTTGAACCGATGCGCGCCCGTTATTTCATAGCCCTCAAGCATGTTGTCATCGCCCAGGACCTTGCGCAGACCATCCTTGACCATGACCCGACGGCAGAGGTGATTTTGGGGCGCCGCCCCGAAGACCTCGCGCCCGATTGCCGGATCTGCGTGGCCTTCGTGGGTCTGGCACCGGACAAGGCACTCGCCCATCCGGTGATCCGGGCGCTGCTCGAGCAGGGCACCCGTCTGGTGCTGCTTGGCGAAGAGGCGGAAGCGGCGGGCGACAGCCGGGACTGGTGGGTGCTTTCGCGTCCGTTCACCTCGGATGCCGTCCTCGCCCTGCTGGCCCGCGCCGCGGATGAGCGGCGGGGCCAGGTTGCGGGGTGACGGCGCCGGCACGGGTCAGGCGTTCAGCGTCTCGGTGGACGAGAAGAACATCGCCTGGCTGACGGCCGAGCGCACCTGATCCTCCGAATAGGGCTTGGTGATCAGGAACGCGGGCTCGGGCCTCTTGCCGGTCAGCAGACGTTCGGGGAAGGCGGTCACGAAGATGACCGGAATGTCCTCGAACTGCTTGAGGATGTCGTTCACCGCATCGATGCCCGAGGAGTTGTCCGCAAGCTGGATGTCGGCAAGGATCAGGTCCGGCCGCTCCTTGGCCGCCAGCGCCACCGCCTCGGTGCGCGTGCGGGCAATGCCGGTCACGCCGTGGCCCATCTCGCGGACGATGGCCACGATGTCCATGGCAATGATCGCCTCATCCTCGATCACCATGATGCGGCCCGCGACGGAGTTCGCCATCTCGCGCTGCGCGATCTCGATCAGCTCGGCCGCCTCGGACGGGTCGATCTGCATGATCGCGCCGATCTCGTCGTGGTGAAAGCTCTCGATGGCGTGCAGCAGGAGTGCCTCGCGCGTGTTGGGCGTGAGGCGGGCCATATGGTCCTGCGCCCGCTGGGACAGGCGCGTGTCCGGCTCGCCCAGGGGCGCGCCCGCGCTGGCCCAGACCAGGTGGAACGCATGGAAAAGCGCCACCTTGGGGCTTTCGGTCGCCTCGAAGATATGCGTATCCTCCAGAATGGCCTCGAGCGTCGCGGCGGCATACCGGTCGCCGGTCTCTTGGCTGCCGGTCAGCGCCCGCGCGTAGCGACGCAGATACGGCAGGTTGCTCCCGATCACACTTGCGAGGTCGGGCGTCGTGTCGGAGGTCATATACAAGGTCCCCTGTCTGCAACATTCTTGGGAACCGAACGCGGGTCGTAGCGTTCGGTTCCGGGGATTCTATCAACTTTTGTAAAGGGCGTGGCAGTTTCCATGACGCAATCTACGGAACCCAAGGCATCGCCTGCCGAGGCGGCAGTCAAGGGACGGGGCAAGACGAAAGAAGGCAACCGGAAGGAGCTGCAACGACAGATCGACGAGAACCTCAGGCGCGTTTACGAGGAGGCCCTGGTGCAGGAAATCCCGGACCGTTTTGCGCAATTGCTCGACCAACTGCGGCAGAAGGGGCCAGGGATATGACCAGCACGCAGACTTCGCCGCCCGAGCGTCGTGATCCGCGGGAAGAATTGCCCGAACACCTCCCGGCGCTGCGCGCCTTCGCCATCAGCCTTACCCGCAACGTGGCCGTCGCCGACGACCTCGTGCAGGACACGATCGTGAAGGCCTGGACGAACTTCGACAAGTTCACCGAAGGAACGAACCTGCGGGCGTGGCTCTTCACCATTCTCCGCAACACCTTCTATTCGGACAAGCGCAAGCACCGCCGCGAGGTACCCGACCCCGAAGGCATTCATGCGGCGACGCTTTATGTGAAGCCCGCCCATGACGGCCATCTGGCCTTCTCGGACTTCAGCGCGGCCTTCGACCAGCTGTCGCCCGAACACCGCGAGGTGCTGATCCTCGTGGGGGCCTCCGGCTTTGCCTATGAGGATGCGGCGGCCATGATGGGCGTGGCGGTCGGCACCGTGAAGAGCCGCGCCAACCGCGCGCGGGCCCGTCTGGCCGAGCTTCTGGGCCTCGAGAAGGGCGAGGAGATCTTCTCCGGCGTGGATGGGCAGACGATGGCTGTCATGTCCCGGTCGGGGATGACGGCTGCATGACATCCCTCTCCGGGTTGCAGCGCCGCTACGCGGACAGGATCGGGTCGCGCATGGCCTTCCTGCTCGCGCTGGCGCTGCTTCCGCTGGGTGCGATTTCCGTGGTGCAGTCCCATGCCGTGCTGCGCGAGGCCGAGGCCCGGTCCGAAGCCGCTCTGACGGGCGAGACGATGCGCGCGGCCGAGCATGAGGTCCGCCTGATCCAGAAGGCGCAGGGCGCAGCGGCGGCCCTGGCCCAGGTGGTGCGGCCGCTTCTGGCCACGGGCGACGCCTGCAGCAACGCGCTGCAGGAGGTGCGCGAGGCGTCGCAGATCTACGAGGTCATCGGTTTCATCGGCAATGACCTGAGGATGACCTGTTCTTCCTTCGGTGAGGAACGGGACATGTCGGACTCCGAGGCCGCGGCGCTCGCCCTTCAGGCCGGCGAACCTTTGCTTCAGGTGAACCCGCACGGGCGGCTCTCGGGCAAGTCGGTGGTGATCGCGAGCAATCCGGTGACGGACTCGAGCGGGCGGCAACTGGGTATTCTGGCGATCTCGCTGGCGCACAGCGCGCTGATCGGACAGCCGAACGTCTCCTCGGGGCAGGTCCCTCCGGTCCTTGTGACCTTCAACGGCGCCGGCCAGATCCTCACCTCGTCGGCAGGCCTGGAGTCCGGCCGCCACCTGTTGCCGCGCGACCGCGCACTGGCCGCGCTCGCCGGGGAGTCGCGCAGCATCGCCTTTACCGCGCCCACGGAAGACGGCGGGGAGCGGGTCTATTCGATCGTTCCCATCATCCCCGAACGGCTCTATGCCCTCGGCTCGTGGCCCGCGGGGGGCGAGGCCGGGCTCTGGATCCGCGCCCTGCCGTCCTTCGCCCTGCCCTCACTGATGTGGCTGGCCTGCCTGCTGGTGACATGGCTCGCGGCCGAGAGGATGATCGTCCGGCCGATCCGGCACCTGCGCAAGGCGATCCTCGACTTTGCCAAGGGCAGCCGGGTCGTCGATCCGCAGGACTACGCCGACGCGCCGCAAGAGATCCGGCAGCTTGCCGAGTCCTTCGCCCGCATGACGGACACGATTCTGCATGACGAGGCGGAACTCGAGGACATGGTCCACCAGAAGGAGGTCCTGCTGCGCGAGGTCCACCATCGGGTGAAAAACAACCTCCAGCTCATCGCCTCGATCATGAACATGCAGATGCGGCAGGCCCGCACGCCCGAGGCCAAGGGGCTGATGAAGGGGTTGCAGGATCGGGTGATGAGCCTCGCCACCATCCACCGCGGGCTCTATCAGACCACCGGCCTCACCGACATCCGGGCCGACGAGCTTCTGTCCGACATCGTGCGGCAGGTCGTGAATCTCGCCACCGGACCGGGGCGGCGGATCGCCGTCCACACCGATTTCGGCGATGTGCGCCTGACACCGGATCAGGCGGTGCCGCTGGCGCTCCTGTTGACCGAAGCCCTCACCAACGTGATGAAATATGCGGGCGCTCCACCGGGCGAGACGCCGCGGCTTGATGTGTCGCTGCGGCGCGAGGACGCCGCAATGGCGGTGATCGAGGTGACGAACAGCGTGGGCACCGCCCCCCCTTCGCCCGAGACGGCCGCGATGGGCACGGGGCTGGGCGCGCAGCTTCTGGCCGGCTTTGCCCAGCAGATCGGCGGCGAGGTCTGCATCGAGCGGACCGAGACGCGCCACAGCCTCAAGGTGCGGTTCGAGATCCGGCCACTGGCCGACGCGGAAGCCCGCAACGAGACGGACGCCGAGGGCAGCGCGGCCGCCGCGTCCTGACCCCACGGCACCGGGCCGTCGATGCGAGGCAAGGCGGAACCCGTGCCTTGCGCGAGGCGTTCTTCCGGCAGCCCGATAAGGGAACAGTACAAGGAGCAAGTGAGATGAATTGGGATCAGATCAGCGGTCGCTGGAAGGAATTCAAGGGTCAGGCTCGCACCAAGTGGGGTGAGCTGACGGATGACGAGCTCGATCAGGTCGAAGGCGACCGCGAGCGGATGGTCGGCCTCCTCCAGCGCAAGTATGGCGACAACAAGGCCGATGCCGAGCGCAAGGTCGATGACTGGATGCGCGGCCTCTGAACCACTGGCACCACGACGACAAGGCCCGCCTCGGCGGGCCTTTTGCTTTTTCCAGAGAATGAACCGGGTTCAGCGCCCCGTCGCCGCCGCCTGGGTCTCGAACAGCAGGAGGCACAGCTCGCGCCGCATGGACCGCAGGCGGGCGGTCACGTCGATGGGCTGCCCCGCGCCCAGCGCATCGTCGAAGGCATCGACCACATGCTGCTCGCCATCCTGGATCTGGTCGAGGATGCTGCCGTCGATCCCGTTGATGAGCGACCGCAGCGACACGACCGCCCGGTTCACCGTGGACATGAGGCTGCCGTCGATCTCGGGCTCGCGGCCGAAGCGGGCGATCATTTCCGCAAGCTCCTGCGCCTGCGCGCGGTGAAGGTCGCGGAACCGCTCGGCCGTGGCGCGGAACTCGGGCTCGGCCCGCCCCACCATGGTCTCGAAGCCGGCAAGGACATCGACGCACCGCAGGTGCAACGTCTCGAGCGCCTTCAGCGCCGCAGGTTCCGGCGCGGCAAAGGGTCTGATCCCGGCCATCAACTCGTCCTCCATCTGGGTGGCCCGAGGCGATCCGGGTCCGATCAGATCCCCCGCGACGCCGAGCGCGGACCGAGGATCAGCCAGAGAATGAAGCCGACCACGGGAAGCAGGATGACGATCAGCGCCCAGAGCACCTTCCGCCCCGTCGAAGCGGAGGAGCCGAGAATGGATACCAAGGCCCACAGATCGAGCGCAAGGATGATCAGGCCCCCGAAGCCCCGAAGTTGGAACATATTCATCTCCATCTGCGCCGTCCTCCTGTGCGGGATACCTTCCCCGGCCAACGCCCCGCCGACGGCGAGGTTCCTCCGACGCCGCTCGCGCCGGGCAGGAGGACCGTCAGGCGGCGCTCAGGTGGCGAGGAAGGCTTCGACGGGGGCGAGCGACCGGGCCGGTCCCTCTTCCTGCGGAACATGGCCCATGCGGGGCAGAAGGACCGTCTGCGCATCGCGCAGGGCCCGGGCGTAGGATCCGGCATTTGCCGCAGGGATCACCGCGTCCTCCTCCCCCCAAAGCAGCAGGGTCGGCGCGCGGACATCGGCCAGCAGCGTCTCGGGCGGCACCAGCACCGTCTGGCGCATCCGGTCGAACAGGGCCTCGCGCACGCCGGGCGCCCGGATCAGGTCGTGGTAGCGGCTGACGATCTGATCGGACATCACGGTCGGATCGGCATAGGCCATGCCCAGCGAGAGGCGCAGCAGCGGTTTTGGCAGCCAGAAACGCACCGCCTGCGCCAGCATCGGCACCTCGGGCGCCTGACCGTAGGTAAAGCCGGGGCTTTCGTAGCCGTCGGGCGACACGAGGACGAGCTTGCGCACCCGCTCGGGATGGGCCGCCGCAAAGGTGAAGGCGATCCGGCCACCGATGGAATTGCCGATGAGATCCGCCTGCTCGAGGCCCAGCCGGTCCATGATGCCGAGCACGATCTGCGACACGCGGGCATCGGAATAATCCCCGGTCGCATCGGGCGGAGAGAGGCCGAAGCCGGGCAGGTCGAAGCTGATCACGCGCCGGCTGCCGGCCATGCGCTCCTGCCAGGCGCTCCAGGTGTGCAGGCTGGAGCCGAAGCCATGGATCAGGATCACGGCCGGCGCGTCCCGCGGTCCGCGGTCGCGCATGTGCAGCGTGGTGCCCTCGACCTCCACAAGATCGGCGGGATTGGCGAGATACCGCTGCTCGAGTTCGGCCCGCGGCAGATCCGGCGTCCAGAGCGCCAACCCCGTCCCCAGCATGACCGCGATCATGAGGTTGAACACGAAGATCAGGCGGATATGACGGATCCTGGACATGCACCACCGCTCGGAACTCGACAGCCCCTTCCCCGTTGCCGCAAGCGTCGGAGAATCGCTTCACTCGTGATTCGGGCAGATAGAGCGCAAAACCGTTCCGTCAATGCCTCATGGCGTCGCGCGGCATCGTGACGCACATGATCCCGACAGGGTCAGACTAAGTCATTGCGCTGCAACGCAGCATCACAGCGATCGCCTTAAATCAAGGCAATTGAGCAAGTTGATCCTGCTCAAGTCCTCAATGCTGCGGCTGCATTACATCGTTTTCATGAAATCAGGTTAAGATCGACTCCCGGTGCACCGGATACGGAAAGACCAATGTCTGACATGAAGTGGAATGCGGAAGGCGTGCCGGCCTATGGGCAGGCGCTTGATCGGGCGGCGCGGGCGACGATCGCGGGCATGACGCGGGGGCTTGCCCCGTCGGTGCTGGCGACGGCGACGCTGGACTGGATGATGCATCTGGCGGCGGCACCGGGCAAGCAGGCGGAGCTGTGGGAAAAGGCCGTCAAGTCGGCGACAGCGATCATGGAGGGGGGGCTTCAGGCGCATGAGGCGCCGGTGAAGGACCGCCGCTTCGCGGCCGAGGCCTGGAGCAGTCAACCTTTTGCCGCGCTGCGCGACAGCTTCCTTCTGACCGAGGACTGGTGGCAGGCGGCAACGACCGGGCTGCGCGGCATGGACCGGGCGCACGAGGCCGCCCTCAGCTTCTCGGTCCGGCAGATCCTCGACGTCTGGTCGCCCTCGAACGTGCCGTTCTTCAACCCTGAGATCCTGACCCGCACCGCCGAGACCGGCGGCGCCAACCTGATCCAGGGCGCGGTGAACTTCACCGGCGACATGATGCAGTTCGCAACCGGCGCCCCGATGGACACCGGCGACTACCGCGTTGGCGAGAACCTGGCCGTGACGCCGGGCAAGGTGGTGGCGCGCACCCATCTGATGGAGCTGATCCAGTACACGCCCACCACGCGGCAGGTGCATCCCGAGCCGGTTCTGATCGTGCCGGCCTGGATCATGAAATACTACATCCTTGACCTGACGGAGCGGAATTCGCTGGTCCGCTGGCTCGTGGCGCAGGGCTTCACCGTCTTCATGATCTCCTGGCGCAACCCCGGCCCCGAGGACCGCGACCTCGGCCTCGTGGACTACATCGACCAAGGGCCGCGGGCCGCTCTCAAGGCCATTCAGGCGATCACCGGCGCCCCGAAGGTCCATGCCGCGGGCTACTGCCTCGGCGGAACGCTTCTGTCGATCATGGCGGCCCAGATGGCCCGAGACCATGACGAGCGGCTGGCCTCGATGACGCTCTTTGCCGCGCAGGTCGATTTCTCGGAAGCAGGGGAACTGGCGCTCTTCATCTCGGAGGCGCAGGTGGCGCTGCTCGAGGACATGATGTGGCATCAGGGCTATCTCGACAGCGACCAGATGAGCGGCGCCTTCACGCTGCTGCGCTCGAACGACCTGATCTGGTCGCGGATGATCCACGAATATCTGATGGGCGAGCGGCCGCATCCGAACGACCTGATGACCTGGAACGGGGATTCCACGCGGATGCCCTACCGGATGCATTCGGAATATCTCCGCCAGCTCTTCCTCGAGAACCGCTTCGCCGAGGGCAAGTTCGAACTCGAGGGCAGCAAGCTGTCGCTGACCGAGCTGCGGGTGCCGATCCTTGCCGTAGGCACCGAGACGGACCATGTCGCGCCCTGGCGGTCGGTGTTCAAGATCCAGCGGCTGACCGAGACCGAGACGACCTTCATCCTCACCTCGGGCGGGCACAATGCCGGCATCGTGTCCGAGCCGGGCCATCCGCGGCGGCACTTCCGCATCGCCACCACCCAACGCGACGACCCCTACAAGGACGCCGACGAGTGGTTTGCCGCCCATGCCCCGGTCGAGGGATCATGGTGGCCGGCCTGGGGTGCCTGGCTGGCCGAGCGATCCTCGGCCAGGGCGAAACTGCCGCCGACGGGCAGCGCATCGGCCGGCTACCCGCCGCTGTGCGACGCGCCCGGCGCCTACATCCTGCAGCGCTGAGGGGACAAGACGATGCTGAAGGGAAAATACGGGCTGGTGGTGGGCGTCGCCAACGGCCAGTCGATCGCCGCGGGCTGCGCGCGCGCCTTCGCCGCGGCCGGGGCGGAGCTTGCGCTCACCTACCTGAACGAACGCGCCCTGCCCCATGTCCGGCCGGTGGCCGAAGAGGTGAAGGCCGCGGCGCTCCTGCCGCTCGACCTTGCGCAGGAGGGCGCGCTCGAGGCGCTGTTCGAGGACATCCGCGGCCGCTGGGGCCGGCTCGACTTCCTGCTCCACTCGGTCGCCTTCTGCCCGAAGGAGGATCTGCACGGCCGCGTGACCGACTGTTCGGCCGCGGGTTTCGCACAGGCGATGGACATCTCGTGCCATTCCTTCCTGCGCATGGCGCGGCTGGCCGAGCCGCTGATGGCCGCCGGGGGCAGCATGATGACCGTCAGCTATTATGGCGCCGAGAAGGTGGTCGATCACTACAACATCATGGGCCCGGTCAAGGCCGCGCTGGAGGCCTGCACCCGCCATGTGGCGGCCGAACTGGGGCCGCAGGGGATCCGGGCCAATGTTCTCTCGCCCGGCCCGATCGCGACCCGCGCAGCCAGCGGCATCGACCATTTCGACGCGCTGATCGAGGATGCCCGGACCCGCTCGCCCGAGCGGCGGCTCGTGACCATCGACGAGGCGGGGGCCGTGGCCGCCTTCCTCGCCTCCGATGCCGCCTCGGGCGTCACCGGAACCGTGACCCATATCGACGGAGGCCGACATGTTCGGATGTGATCCTTCCATCACCACGGTCGAGAACCGGACGCTGGACGAGCTGCAGATCGGCGACAGCGCCGAGGTGGACCGCGTGCTCACCCCCGAGGACATTGAGCTGTTCGCCGTCATGTCGGGCGACGTGAACCCGGCGCATCTGGATGCGACCTATGCGGCCGAGACGGGCTTTCACCATGTGATCGCGCACGGGATGTGGGGCGGCGCGCTGATCTCGGCGGTGCTGGGCACCCGCCTGCCCGGCCCCGGCACGATCTACCTCGGACAGTCGCTGCGGTTCCGCAGGCCCGTCTCGCCCGGCGACAAGATCACTGTCCGCGTGACGGTGCGGGAAAAGGACATGGCCTCGGCCAAGGTCACGCTCGACTGCGTCTGCCTCAACCAGTCCGGCGAGATGGTCATCACCGGCGAGGCGCTGGTGCTGGCGCCCCGCGAGAAGGTGCGCCGGCCGGTCTCGCACCTGCCCGAGGTGCGGCTGCACACGCCCGGCGCGCGCTTTGCCAACCTGATCCTCGCTGCGCGCGCCCTGCCGCCCCTGCCCACCGCCATCGTCCATCCCTGCGACGACCTGAGCCTTCTGGGCGCCATCCAGGCCGAGGCGGCGGGCATCATCACCGCGCTCTGGGTCGGGCCTCGTGCAAGGATCCTCGCCACGGCGGCGGCGGCCAACGTCACGCTGGACGAAAGCCGGATCATCGACGCGCCGCACAGCCATGCCGCGGCCGAGGTGGCGGTCGATCTGGTGCGCGAGGGACGTGCGGGTGCGCTGATGAAGGGCAAGCTGCACACCGACGAGCTTCTTTCGGCCGTGCTCTGCCGCGACAAGGGTCTCAGGACCGAGCGGCGCCTCAGCCATGTCTTCGCCCTCGACGTGCCGGACGTGGACCGGCTGCTGTTCATCACCGACGCCGCGATCAACATCGCCCCCGATCTCGAGACGATGAAGGACATCGTGCAGAACGCCATCGACCTCGTGATGGCGCTGGGGATCGAGACGCCGCGCACGGCGCTTCTGTCGGCGGTCGAGACCATCACGGGCAAGATCCCCTCGACGCTTCTTGCGGCCTCGATCTGCAAGATGCACGACCGGGGCCAGATCGTGGGCGGGCTGATCGACGGGCCGCTGGCCTATGACAATGCGATCTCGCTCGAGGCGGTGAAGGCCAAGGGCATCGTGTCGGACGTGGCGGGCCGGGCCGACATCCTTGTGGCACCGAACCTCGAGAGCGGCAACATGATCGCCAAGCAGCTGATCCATCTGGGCGGCGCCGAGGCCGCGGGCCTTGTGCTGGGGGCGAAGGTGCCGATCATGCTCACCAGCCGGGCCGACGGCCCGTCGGCGCGCCTCACCTCGGCCGCCCTCGCTCGCCTTCACGCCGAGGCGCGGCCCACGAAGCCGGTGGCCGAATGAAACCCGTCTGGCTCGTCCTGAACATCGGCTCTTCCACGGTCAAGTTCGGCCTGTTCGACGTGGAGGACGCCACCCCTCTCGTGCGCGGTCTGGTCGAAGGGATCGGCCTTGCGCCGCGACTGAAGGCCAGCCTGCCCGACGGCACTCTCGAGTTGCGCGCGCCGGCCGATGCCCGCGACGCAAAGGAACTGACGCTGTGGCTGCTGGGCCTGCTCGAGGGGCGGCTCGGACCGCTCGAGCTGCACGCCGCCGGCCACCGCGTCGTGCATGGCGGCCCGGATTACAACGCGCCGGTGCTGCTGACGCCCGAGGTGATCGAACGGCTCGAGAGCTTTTCGCCGCTGGCCCCCAGCCACCAGCCCTTCAACCTCGCGGGCATCCGCGCGGTCGAGGCGCGCTGGCCGGGGGTGCCGCAGATCGCCTGCTTCGACACGGCCTTCCACCACGACCGGCCCCGCCTCGCCCGGCTCTACGCCCTGCCCCGCGCGATGGCCGAGGAAGGCATCCTGCGCTACGGCTTTCACGGGCTCTCCTACGATTACATCGCGACGCGCCTGCCCGAGGTTCTGGGCGAGGCCGGACGGGGCAAGGTGATCGTGGCGCATCTGGGCAGCGGCGCCAGCCTCTGCGCGCTGGAGAACCTGCGCAGCGTCGATACCACGATGGGATTCAGCGCGCTCGACGGGCTGATGATGGGCACGCGCTGCGGGCAACTCGACCCCGGCGTCATCCTGCACTTCCTGCGGCAGGGCCTGACCGGGCCCGAGATCGAGGCGATCCTCGGCCGCAAGAGCGGGCTTCTGGGCGTCTCGGGGATCAGCCCCGACATGCGCGACCTGCTGCAGAGCGATCGGCCCGAGGCCGCAGAGGCGGTGGAGCTGTTCGTGCGCTTCGTCCTGCGCCAGATCGGCGCGCTGGCGGCGGGCATGGGCGGGATCGACGCGCTGGTCTTCACGGCCGGCATCGGCCAGCACGCGCCCGAGATCCGGGCGCGGGTGATGGCGGGGCTCGGCTGGCTGGGGCTAATCCCCGATCCGGCTGCGAACCTTTCGGGCGAGGGGGTGATCTCGGCCCCCGGCAGCCGCGTGGCCGCAGCCGTCATCGCAACGGACGAGGAAGAGGTGATCCTGCGCGCCCTCCACCGTGGGGAAATTGCCCATTTCTCTCCACGCGCCGCTCTGGCCTGACGGCCCCACTCGCGGTTGTCCGCTCAAATCGATCGCCGCGGGGAACGTTCCTGTCGCTGCGCGCATTCCTCTGCGTAATGATCCGGGCGGACACCACCGCCCGGACCCGACACGGAGGATTGCCATGACCATGCCCAAGTTCCTGCTGCCCGCCCTCGCGGCGAGCCTCGTGATTGCCGCCTGCGGCGAGACCCGGACCCAGCGCGTCGCAACCGGCGCCCTCGGCGGTGCGGTGGCCGGCGAAGTGCTGGCCGACGACCCGATCACCGGCGCCGTGGTCGGTGGTGTCGGAGGCGCGGTCATCCGCTGATATCAACGGCCCGCGCGGCGCCCCGCGCGCGGGCGGTTGCCGTGACCTTGCGGGAAGGCGGCTGGACAAGCGGCCGCCCTCCCGGCAGTCTCCGACCCCGGAAGGAGACTTGCAGTGACGCTCGAGCTTGCGCTTGTTCTCGCCCTGCTCTGTGCCGCTGTCGTGATGTTCGCCATGAACCGCCCGCGCATGGATGCCGTGGCGGTCATCATGATGGTTGCCCTGCCCTTCACCGGAGCGATCACGCTTCAGGAGTCGCTTTCGGGCTTTGCCGATCCCAACGTGATCCTGATCGGCGCGCTCTTCGTCATCGGCGAGGCGCTGGTGCGGACCGGGGTCACCAAGGGGCTCGGCGACTGGGTGATCGCCCGCGCCGCCGGCAGCGAGACGCGGCTGATCGTGTTCCTGATGCTGTCCGTGGCGGCCCTGTCGGCAATCATGAGTTCCACCGGCGTGGTCGCCATCTTCATTCCGGTGGTCCTGCGCATCGCGCGCGACTCGGGCATTCCGGTCGGCCGCCTGATGATGCCGCTCTCGGTTTCGGCGCTGACGGCGGGCATGACGACGCTTGTGGCGACGCCCCCGAACCTCGTCCTGCATGGCGAGCTGGTTCGGAGCGGGCACGAGGGCTTCTCGTTCTTCGCCTTCGCGCCCTTCGGTCTGCCGATCCTCGTCATGGCGATCCTCTGGATGCTGGTGGCCCGCCGGTTCCTCGGGTCGGCGGACGGCGCGGCCCCGGCCGAACGGCGGCATCTGGGGGACTGGGTGTCGGAATATGGCCTTGCCGGGCATGAGGCACGGCTGCGGCTGAGCCCTGCCTCCCGGCTCGCGGGCCGTCCCGTCTCGGACACGGGCCTGCTGTCCAGCCAGGGCATGACCATTCTCGCCATCGAGCGGCGCGGCCTCTTCGGGGCCGAGCTGGTCCATCCGACGGCATCGACCCGGCTCCGGCCGGGGGACATCCTGCTGCTGGATGCGGCGCGGACCGAGGTCGATCTGGCCGCGCTCTGCGCGCGCTGGCGGCTTGAGGAGCTGCCGCCGACCGGAGACTATTTCGCCGACCGCGTGTCCGACATCGGCATGGCCGAGGTGATGATTCCGGCAACCTCGCCCCTCGTCGGCCAAAGCGTCGTCGATCTGCGCTTCCGGTCGGTCCACAACCTGGCCGTGGTGGCGCTGAAGCACGGCGCGCACCCCCTGACCACGCCCGTGGCGGACGAGAAGCTGCGGGGAGGCGACACGCTGCTGGTCGTCGGGCCATGGCGGGCGATCCGGCGGCTCTCGGGGCGGCAGCGCGAGATGATCCTGCTCGACCTGCCCGGCGAGGCCGACGATGTTGCGCCCGAACGGCGCCGCGCGCCGGCGGCGCTCGCCGTGCTGGCGCTGGTCGTCGGGCTGATGATCTCGGGCCTCGTGTCCAACGTGCAGGCGGCGCTGGTGGGCTGCCTGCTGCTCGGCCTCTTCCGCTGCATCGACATGCGCTCGGCCCTCGGCTCGATCCGCTGGGAGACGCTGGTGCTGATCGTGGGGATGCTGCCCTTTTCCATCGCGCTCCAGCGGACGGGCGGCGTGGATCTGGCGGCCGAGGCGCTGATCGACCTTCTGGGCGATGCCGGGCCGCGGATGATCCTCGGCGCGCTCTTCTGCGTGACGACGGTGCTGGGGCTGTTCATCTCGAACACGGCGACGGCGGTGCTGATGGCGCCCGTGGCCGTGGCGCTGGCCGAGCGGCTGGGCGCCTCGCCCCAGCCCTTTGCCATGATCGTGGCGCTGGGGGCCTCGGCCGCCTTCATGACGCCGGTCGCCTCGCCGGTGAACATGCTGGTGGTGGGGCCGGGCAACTACCGCTTCGTGGATTTCGTCAAGGTGGGCGTGCCGCTGACGCTGTTGTGCCTCATCGTCAGCGTGGGCCTCGTTCCGCTGCTCCTGCCGCTCTAGGACGCAGCGGAACGGTTGACCCGCACGGGCAAGCGGGTGTCACCTCGGCCCAATCGTGAGGAGGAGACCATGCCCATACCCGAGGCCCTGAAGGGCCGCCTCAAGGCGCCCGTGATCGCCGCACCCATGTTCCTGACCTCGGGCCCCGACCTCGTGGTGGAGACCTGCAACGCGGGCCTCCTGGGCACCTTCCCCGCGCTGAACCAGCGCACGAGTGACGGGTTCCGCGCGTGGATCGGGACGATCCGCAGCCGTCTGGTGCCCGATGCCGCGCCCTTCGGCGTCAATCTCATCGTCCACAAGTCGAACCCGCGCCTCGAGGCCGACCTCGCCATCTGCATCGAGGAAAAGGTGCCGCTGATCATCACCTCGCTCGGCGCGGTGCCCGAACTGGTGGCGGCGGTTCATGGCTACGGCGGGCTGGTGTTCCATGATGTCGTGAATGCGCGGCACGCGCGCAAGGCGGCCGAAGCGGGGGTGGACGGGATCATCGCGGTGGCGGCGGGGGCGGGCGGGCACGCCGGCACCCTCAGCCCCTTCGCGCTGGTGTCCGAGATCCGGTCCTTCTTTCCCGGCACGATCGTCCTGTCGGGCGCCATGAACCGGGGCCATGAAGTGGCGGCGGCCCGCATGATGGGGGCGGATCTGGCCTATCTCGGAACGCGCTTCCTCGCGACCGAGGAAGCGATGGTGCCCGAGGCGCAGAAGCGGATGGTGGCCGACAGCACGGCCGCCGACATCGTCTATACGCCGAAGGTCAGCGGCATCCCGGCCAGCTTCCTGCGCCAGAGCCTGGCCACCGCGGGCATCGATCCCGAGGGGGGCGCGTCTCCGCATCTCGACATGGAATCCGAGGCCAAGGTCTGGAGGGACGTGTGGTCGGCGGGGCAGGGCGTCGGCGGGATCGGCGACATTCCCAAGGCAGCCGATCTGTGCCGCCGTCTGATTGCCGAGTATCAGGCGGCGGTCTCTGCCTGCACCGCCGAGACCCGAGCCGAGGGTTGGCTCTGACGCCGCCCCCGGTCCTCGGCGCCTGCCGGATGGCGGGCTCCGACGACCGGGGGGAGCGAAAACGAGAATTATCCGAGGGCGCCGTCGCTCAGAGCGCCGCCAGTTCTTCCGGCGTGCGACCCTGAGCCATGGCGACCTTGAACCAGTTCGGGCAGCGCCCACGCCCGTTCCATGAAACGGAGCGGTTGGTGGGGTTGAAGTAACTCACCCTCGGCCCGCTCTCTCCTGCCTCACCCGTGATCCTGGCGACCTCTTCCTTCGCCTTTCTGGCGATTTGACGGCTTTCGCAGGCATCCAGCGCCGCAGAAATCCGACCATAGAGGTCCAACAGCTCGTCCCGGTTCAACCGCTCAATGTTCAACTTCATTCCGACCATCCCCGGCCTTCCGAACCAGCAGGAAAAGCCGGCTCCGTGGCCACTTTTTCTCACCATACATAAGGTTTGGACGGCCGGACAATCTCTTTGAGGTATGGAAACATATACTTTTGAATATGTTTCCGATCGCGGACGGATGCCTGTTGCATGCTGGCCGCAGGTCCGCCGGGCGTGCGGCCGAGGCCCGCCAACGGATCGGCGGAAGGGGCAGTCATGCGCTGGACGGGAAGCCGGACCCTGTGCGCCCCAAAGGCGCCGGGCCGTGGCGGATGCCGAAGGGCTCAGGCTTCGGCATCCGGTCGTGGGGCGCCTCAGGCGGCGCGCCGGATCGTCGATGCGGGCTTTTCGGCGGGCTTGGCCGTGGGGGGAACCATGTGCGCGCTGCAGGCCAGCATGAGGTCGTAGGGGCTCTTCATGTCGGCGGCGAGACGCTCGACCATGCCGCCATACCATTCCTGCATCGAGCTGAAGGTCGCCGTGTCGGAGAAGCCCTTGTCCATCACCTTGTGCGCCGTGCCGACGAGGCTCGAGACCGCGGCCTGACGGCGGTCGAGCCAGTCATGCGCGGCCTGGTTCATCTCGCCGGCGATGCCCTGCTGCATGTCCAGCGCGCGCTTGGCCATGATCGCCCCCATTGGCGCGGCAGACATGCTCGAGAGAAGATGGGTCATCGTGTCGTAGATGGTGCGGGAAGTCTCGGCCGGTTTGGTCATGTTCATCCTCCAGATCGGTCGTTACTGCTGCGACTTTGGCCGCATGGCGAGACGGTGGGGACTCTTGCAGAATGCGTCAATGAAAATTGGCGTGGGAGGCGGCATGCTGCGCAGCGCGGCATGATAAGCCGTTTTTGCGCATGAACTGGCCCCTGAACGGCCACTCGCTGCCCGGTGAAGCGGCAAGCGTGATTCGCAATTTGAACTTGCGGCAGCACAACAAGGGCCGGAACCGCGCCTGTTATGCGAAGGGCATCAGTTGGAAGGAAAGCCAGATGCTCAAGAAGATAACGGCCGCGGCCACGCTCATGCTTGTTCTCGGCACCGCGGCGCAAGCCGCCACGCATGAGGTGATCATGCTCAACAAGGGCGCCGACGGCGCCATGGTGTTCGAGCCCGCCTTCGTCGCGGCCCAGCCCGGGGACACGATCCTCTTCAAGGCCACCGACAAGGGCCACAACGCCGAAACGATCAAGGGCATGCTTCCCGAGGGGGCCGAGGCCTTCAAGGGCAAGATGGGCAAGGACGTCTCGGTGACGCTGACGGAAGAAGGGCTCTACGGCGTCAAATGCGCCCCGCACTTCTCGATGGGGATGGTGGCGCTGATCCAGGTGGGCGCGCCGGTCAACCACGAGGAGGTTGCGGGGGTGCCGATGAAGGGGACGGCGAAGGCGCGGTTCGAGCCGCTGCTCGCCCAGGTCGCCGAGTAGGGCGGCCGGAGCGCGGCATGGGGGTGCCGCGCTCCACCTTGTTCAGAAGGGGCTGTCGGGGAAGTAGAACTGCTCGGCATTCTCGGGCGTGACGAGCTGCGAGCCGATGATGAAGCGCCCCGAAACCGGCGTCGAGGAGACGAGCTTCAGCGCCGTCAGCTCGATGGCGGTCGAGATCTGCGCCGGCGGGTAGGTCACGTTCGCCGGAAGCTGCGGATCGCCATCGGCGATGCGCCGGATGATCTCCTTCATGCCGGCGCCGCCCATGACCCACATCTCCTCGGTGCGGCCGGCCTGCGCGATGGCCTCCATCGCGCCGATCGCCATGTCGTCGTCGGCGGCCCAGACCGCGTCGATCTGCGAATGTTTCGACAGGAAATCCTGCATCACGTTGAAGGCGTCGTCGCGGTTCCAGTTGCCGTGCTGCATGTCGAGCACCTCGATCCCCGACCCTTCGAGGGCGGCGTTGAAGGCCTCGACCCGCTCGTTGTCGAGCGTGGTGGGGATGCCGCGCAGGACGACGATCTTCTTGCCGGACTCGAGGTTCTGCGCGAAATACTCGCCCGCCACGCGCCCGAAGCCGGGATTGTCGCCGGCCACATAGAGATCCTCGATCCCCTCGACCGACAGGCCGCGATCGACGACCGTCACCCAGATGCCCGCCTCCTTCACCGCCTGCACGGGCGAGGTCAGCGGCTCGCTCTCGAACGGAAGGACGACGAGGGCGCTGATGTTGCGCGTCGCCACCATGTCCTCGATGTCGTTGACCATCTTGCCGGCGTTGCCCGCGGTCGCCAGCACGAAGTCGAGCTGCGGATAGACCTCTTGCAGGCGCTTGATCGTGTCCTGCGCGTGGAAGTTCAGCCCGCCCATGAAGCCGTGCGTCGCCGACGGGATGGCGATCCCGATGGTGCCGACCTTCTCCTGCGCCAGCGCGGGAGCGCCGGCACCCGCCGCCACACCGGCCACGGCGGCACTCGTCAGAAATTGTCTCCGTTTCATCACATACCTCCCAAGGATCTACCGCGCGTCGGCGGCCTTCTTCTCCCGCTGCAGCACGACAGCGAGGATCACGATGACGCCCTGGATCGTGCCGTTCAGGTAGGGGCTGACGATCGAGGCGAGGTTCAGGATATTGTCGATCAGGCTGAGGATCAGGACGCCCACCACCGTGCCCCAGACCCGGCCATAGCCGCCCTTGAGAACCGTTCCGCCGATGATGACGGCGGCGATGGCCTCAAGCTCCCACAGGACGCCGGTCGAGCCCGAGGCCGAGCCGAGGCGCGGCACATACATGATGGTGGCCAGCCCCACGAGCAGGCCCAGCAGCGCATAGGTCGCGATCCGCACCCGCGGCACCTTGACGGCCGAGTAGCGCGCCACCTGCTCGTTGGCGCCGATGGCGGCCACATGGCGGCCGAAGGCGGTCTGGCGCATCACGATCTCGCCCAGGATGGCGACGATCGCAAAGACGATGATCGGCCAGGCTATGCCGAAGATCCCGCCGTAATAGACCGGCCGGTAGAGGCCGCGCAGCCCGAAATCGAGCGAGAGCGTGCCCCCGTCGGCCAGCCAGGTGACGAGCGAGCGGTAGATGCCCATGGTGCCCAGCGTCACGATGAAGGGCTCGATCCCGACCTTGGCGATGAGAAACCCGTTGAGCCAGCCCGCGAGCAGCCCCGCGCAGGCCGCCACCAGTACCCCCATCAGAATGACCGGGACGCCCGCGCCCATGTGGGGCAGAAGCGCGTTCATCGACAGGATCATGAGGCCGGCGATGAAGGCCGCCATCGAGCCCACCGAGAGGTCGATCCCCCCCGAGGTGATGACGAAGGTCATGCCCACCGCGATGATGCCGATGAAGGCCGAGCGCGCGAGCACGTTGGTGATGTTGCCATAGCTGAGGAAGTTCGGGTTCAGCCAGGCCCCCAGCGCGATCAGCACGAAGAGGGCGAGCAGCGGTCCGAGAACATAAAGCTGGAAACGGGGACGGGGAACGGTGACGGCACTCATGCGCTGGCCTTCCGGTGGTTCAGCCCCATCGCGAGGCGGACGATGTTCTCTTCGGTAATGGCGTCGCCCTCGACCTCGCCAGCGATCCGGCCCGCGCTCATCACCACGATGCGGTTGGCCACGCCGATCACCTCGGGCAGTTCGGACGAGACGACGATCACGCTGCGGCCCTCGGCCGCGAGGCGGGCGATGAAGCCGTAGATCTGCTGCTTGGTGCCCACGTCGATCCCGCGCGTCGGCTCGTCGATGATGACGACCTGCGGTTCGGCCAGCATGGTCTTGGCCAGAAGCAGCTTCTGCTGGTTCCCGCCCGACAGGCTGCCCGCGCTGATCCCGCGGTCGCCCGCGCGGATGTCGAAGTCCGAGATGGCCTGCGTCAGGGCGCGCTCTTCGGCGGCCTTGTCGATCAGCACCCGGCCGAAGCGGTCGAGCGCGAGGAGGGTCAGGTTCTCGGTCAAGGGCTTGCCGAGAAGCAGGCCCTTCTCCTTGCGGTCCTCGGTCAGATAGACGAGGCCCGCCGCGCGCGCCGCCGCAACCGATCCGTGGGGCAGGTCGTGGCCCGCCATGCGCACCTCGCCCGTGGCCGGGCGGAGGCCCACGATCCCCTCCATCAGCTCTGTCCGCCCCGAGCCCACGAGGCCCGCAAAGCCCAGCACCTCGCCCCGCCGGAGCGTGAACGAGGCGTCGCGCACGAAGCCCGGCACGGTGAGGTTCGTCACCTCAAGCACCGGCTCGGCCGCGGGCGTGCCCTTGGTCGGGAAGAGGTCCGACAGCTCGCGCCCCACCATCGCCTCCGCCATCCGGTCCTCGCTGAGGTCCTTCGCCGGAACCGTCATGACCCGCCGCCCGTCGCGCAGCACCGTCACTCGGTCGGCGATCCGCGCCACCTCATCCAGCTTGTGCGAGGTGTAGAGGATCGCGGTGCCCGCCCTGCGCAGGCGGTCCACCTGCTCGAGCAGCGTGTCGGTCTCGCGGTGGGTCAGCACGGCCGTCGGCTCGTCCATGATGAGGACGCGCGCCTTCAGCCCCAGCGCCTTCGCGATCTCGACCATCTGCCGGTTCGGCACCGACAGCGAGGAGACACGCGCACCCGGATCGACCGCGCAGTGCAGCCGCTCGAGCAGGCGGCGGCTTTCGGCCTGCATGGCGCGGCGGTCGAGGAAGGGCCCCCGCTTCAGCTCGCGCCCGAGGAAGATGTTCTCCTCGACGGTGAGCGGGGTCGCGAGGTTGAACTCCTGGTGGATCATCACGATCCCTGCAGCCTCGGCCTCGCGCGAGGAGGGGAAGTGGATGGGCCGGCCATCGAGCAGCACCTCGCCCGCCGAGGGCGCGAGATAGCCCGCGAGGATCTTCATCGTGGTGGACTTGCCCGCGCCGTTCTCGCCGATCAGCGCATGGACCTCGCCGGGGCAGAGGTCGAAATCCACATCGAACAGCACCTGGACCGGCCCGAACAGCCGCGAGACCTTGCGGATCGCGAGCACGGGGTCGGTCATGGCACCACCCAGGCGGCGTTGCGCCGCGACGAGCGGATGCAGGCGTCGATGAAGGCCATGCCCTCCAACCCGTCGGCGATGCCCGGATAGGTCACGCCCTCGGGCGCAGCCTTGCCCGCGCGGTAGGCGACGATCGCCTCGGCCGCTTCGGAATAGATGGTCGCAAAGGCCTCGAGGAAGCCCTCGGGATGGCCCGCGGGGGTGCGGCTCACCCGCGCGGCCTCGGGCCCGGCGCCTGCGCCCATGCGGGTGATGAGGCGCTTGGGCTCGCCCAGGGGCGTGTGCCAAAGCTCGGTCGGGTTCTCCTGCGCCCATTCGAGCCCGCCCTTTTCGCCGTAGATCCGCAGGCGGAGCGAATTCTCGTGCCCCACCGCCACCTGGCTGCACCAGAGCATCCCGCGCGCCCCGCCCTCGAAGCGCAGCATCACATGGGCGTTGTCGTCGTTCTGCCGCCCCTCGACGAATTGGGACAGGTCCGCCGCCAGCGCCTCGACCTTCAGGCCCGACACAAAGCGGGCGAGGTTGTAGGCGTGCGTCCCGATATCGCCCGTCGAGCCGCCCGCGCCGCTGCGCGCCGGATCGTTGCGCCATTCGGCCTGCTTGTTGGCGACCGGCGCCGCCATCCAGCCCTGCGGATATTCGACCTGCACCACCCGCAGCCGCCCCAGCGCCCCCGAGGCCACCAGCGCGCGCGCCTCGCGCACCATCGGATAGCCCGTGTAATTGTGCGTGAGCACGAAGAGGGCGTCCGCCTTCTCGGCCGCCTGCTGGAGGCGCTTGGCCTCGGTCAGCGTCGCCGTCAGCGGCTTGTCGCAAATGACATGGATGCCGCGCTTGAGGAACTCGCGCGCCACTGGCCCGTGCATGTGGTTCGGGGTGACGATCGCCACCGCCTCGATCCCGTCGCGCCGCCGGGCCTCGGATTTGGCCATGGCGGTGAAATCGTCGTAGCTGCGCGGGATGCCGAGGGCCGCCGCGCTTTCGCGCGCCTTCTCGGGCGTCGAGGAGAGCGCCCCCGCCACCAGCTGGTATTTCCCGTCGAGCCGCGCCGCGATCCGGTGGACCGCGCCGATGAAGGCCCCGCTGCCGCCGCCCACCATGCCGAGCCGGATCGGCCCCTCGCGCCCTGCAAACCGGCTCATCGGTCGAGCCCCAGCATGGCGCGGTTGGCGGCCTCGTCGGTGCCCGCGCCCGCGAAATCGTCAAAGGCGTTGGGGGTGACGCGGATGATGTGGTTGCGCACGAACTCCGCCCCTTCGCGCGCCCCGTCCTCGGGATGTTTCAGCGCGCATTCCCACTCGACCACCGCCCAGCCGTCGAAGTCGAGCGCAGTGAGCCTGGAGAAGATCGCGCCGAAATCCACCTGCCCGTCGCCGAGGCTTCGGAAGCGCCCCGCCCGGTTCACCCAGGACTGGAAGCCGCCATAGACGCCCTGCCGCCCGGTCGGGTTCAGCTCGGCGTCCTTGACGTGGAACATGCGAATGCGGCTGCCGTAGATGTCGATGTTGTCGAGGTAATCCAGCGCCTGCAGCACATAGTGCGACGGATCGTAGAGCATGTTGCAGCGGGCGTGGCCGCCGACGCGCTCGAGGAACATCTCGAAGGTCACTCCGTCGTGCAGATCCTCACCCGGGTGGATCTCGTAGCAGAGGTCGATCCCGCACTCCTCGGCATGGTCGAGGATCGGGCGCCAGCGGGCGGCCAGTTCGTCGAAGGCGGTCTCGACAAGGCCCGCCGGGCGCTGCGGCCAAGGATAGAGATAGGGCCAGGCCAGCGCCCCCGAGAAGGTGGCCATCGCCTTCAGCCCCAGATTGCGCGAGGCGGTCAGGCCCTTCATCACCCGGTCCACCGCCCATTCCTGCCGTGCCTTGGGATTTCCGCGCACGGACGGATCGGCAAAGCCGTCGAGCATCGTGTCATAGGCCGGGTGGGCCGCGACGAGTTGGCCGTGCAGGTGGCTTGCCAGCTCGGTCACCTCGATGCCGGCCTCGGCGGCCTCTCCCCGAAACTGGTCGCACCAGTCCTTCGACTCGGCCGCCCGGTCGAGATCGAACAGCCGCGCGTCCCATGTCGGCACCTGGACGCCGGCGTAGCCGCAGTCGGCGGCCCATCGGGTGATCGACGTCCACGAGTTGAAGGGCGCAGCATCGCCCGCGAACTGCGCCAGAAACAGCGCAGGCCCCTTGATCGTCTTCAAGCGCTTTCCTCCCTCCGGTCGCCACCGGCGCAACGTCCCCATCGCGACCGCTGTCGTTGATGTAATCGTTTGCAGATTCACTATAGGCACGCAACAATCGTTTACAACGATTCTCCTGCACCGCAGGATGGCGCCGAACCGGGGGGTGAGATGCCGCAGAAAGTCGCCACGATTCAGGATGTTGCCCGGCTGTCGGGGGTCTCGACCGCCACGGTGAGCCGCACCCTGTCGCACCCCGAGCGCGTGGCCGAGACCACGCGCGAGGCCGTCCTGCGCGCGGTGCGCGACACGGGTTACGTCGCGAACTCGATGGCGAGGAACCTGCGGCGGCGGCGCACCGGCAGCATCCTCGCGCTGGTGCCGAACCTCGCCAATCCGTTCTTCTCGGAGATCCTGTCGGGCCTCGCCTCCGTCCTGACGCCTGCGGGTTACGGGCTTCTGATCGCGGACACGCACACGGACCCGGCTGGCCGGTTGGCCCATTATCTCGAGAGCGGGCTGGCCGACGGAGTGGTGATCTTTGACGGCAGCCTGCCCCTCGAGGCGCTGGCCACGCGGCGGCGCCCGCCGGTGATCCTGGCCTGCGAATGGATGGGCGAGGCGCTGCCCTCGGTGCGGGTGGACAATGCGGCCGGGGCCGAGATCGCGATCCGGCACCTGCACGAGATGGGGCACCGGCGCATCGGCCATGTCATGGGCCCCGCGGGCAACGTGCTGACCGAAAGCAGGCTCGAGGGCGTGAGACGGGCGCTCGGCGATCTCGGGCTGCCGCTGCGCGACGACTGGATCTTCCGCGGCGACTTCGGGCTGGCCTCGGGGTCGGCGGCGGCGATGACATGGCTCGGTCTGAAGGACCGCCCCACGGCGGTCTTCTGCGCCTCGGACGAGATGGCCTGCGGCTTCATGGGGGCCCTGCAGCACGCGGGCATCGCGGTTCCGGCGGATGTTTCGGTGGTGGGTTTCGACGATATCGAGGTGGTGGCCCATCTCACGCCGGCGCTGACCACGATCCGGCAGCCGCGCCGCCTGATCGGGCGCCGGGCGGGCGAGCTGCTGTCGGCCATGATCGACACCCGCACCCTCGGCGGCCCGTCCGAGCTGCTGCCGGTGGAGCTGATCCGGCGGCAGAGCGTTGCACCTCCTTGCGGCACAGGAGCATCCCCATGACCCATCCTCCGATCCTCGGCACCCTCGAATCCGCGCTCTATACCGACGATCTGGCCGCGGCCGAGGCCTTCTATCACGGGCTGATCGGCCTGCCGGTGCTGGCCCGCGCGGGAAACCGGCACATCTTCTTCCGGGTGGGAGACGGGGTGCTGCTGGTCTTCAACCCGTTGGAAACAGCCAAGCCCCCGACAAACCCCGCGCTGCCGGTGCCGCCGCACGGGACGCGCGGGCAGGGGCACTATTGCTTCGCCATCCCGCCCGAGGCGCTCGATCTGTGGCGGCGGCGGCTGGAGGAGGCGGGCGTGGAGATCGAGGCGGACTTCCACTGGCCGAACGGTGCGCGCTCGATCTATGTCCGCGACCCCGCGGGCAATTCGATCGAGTTCGCGGATCCCGCGATCTGGTCGTGACCCTTCACGAAGCGCGAAGGACGCGCCTCAGCGGGGGCGGCGGAGATAGACGTAATAGGCGCCCTCGCCGCCGTGCTTCAGATGCGCCATGGCCACCTGAAGCACCGCCGCCCCAAGTGGCGGCATCCGCAGCCAGTGCGGCACCTGATGGCGCAGGACGCCCGGCCGCTGTGGGATCGGGCCATGATCGTCCGGCCTCCGGCTGCCCTTGCCGGTGATGACCAGCACCAGCCGCAGCCCATCGGCGTGGGCGTTCAGGATGAAGCGGATCAGCTCGGGATGCGCCTCGGTGAGGGTCATGCCATGCAGGTCGATCCGCGCCTCGGGCGAGAGCTTGCCGCGCGACATGCGCGCGAAGCTCTTGGCATCCATGCGCAAGGGTTGCGCCGCAAGCTGGTCGCGCAGCGCAGGCACGAGATCGTGGCCCGAGGCGTGCCGGACCTTCTCTCCGACGTGAAAATGCGGAAAGGCCGGCACCTGCACCCGCGGTTCGGGCGCATGGGGCAGGGGATCGGGCTTGGGCGTGTGGGTGCGGACGCGCTGAGGATGCAGAGGCTGGGCCGACCGGGCGACGGCCTGCCACAGCTCTTCCTCATCCGGGCGGAGCGTCCGACGCCGGGCCATCAGTGTTCCGGCAGCATGGCAAAGGCGCGGTCGATGGGCAGCAGCACCATCATCCGCCCGCCGTCCTTGACCTCGCCCGCAACCTCGCCCGCACGTGAGCCGGTGCCGTAGAAGATGTCCGCGCGCTGCGTGCCCTTGATCGCCCCGCCGGTGTCCTGCGCCACGAACAGCCGGCGCAGCGGGCGCCGTCCGTCCTTCTCGACCCAGACCGGGGCGCCGAGCGGCGTGAACAGCGGGTCCACCGCGATGCTGCGCAGCGTGGTGATCGACCGGCCCATCGCCCCGATCGGCCCCTTGTCGGAGGCCAGCTGCGGCAGCTTGCGGAAGAAGACGTAGGACGGGTTCAGGCCCAGCAGCGCCCGCCCCTCGATCGGATTGCGCTGCACCCAGTCGCGGATCGTCCGGGCCGAGGCCTCCTCGAGCCGCAGCAGCCCGCGGCGGACCATCTCCTTGCCGACCGAGACATAGGGATGGCCGTTCTTGCCCGCAAAGCCCACGCGGAGTACCCGGCCGTCGGGCATCCTGATCCGCCCCGAGCCCTGGACATGGAGAAAGAAGACCTCGACCGGATCGTCGAGCCAGGCGATCTCGAGCCCGCGGCCGGACAGGAACCCGCCGTCGATCTCGGCGCGGCTGCGCCAGACGGTGCCATCCTGCAATTCGGGGGGGCGGGCGTAGATCGGCCAGTTGAAGCGCGAGGTGCGAACGGGCGAGCCCTCGAGTTCGGGCTCGTAATAGCCGGTGAACAGAGCCGGCGGGTCGCCCACCTGAACGGGCCGGAAGAACAGCTCGAAGAACTCTCGCGCGGCCTCGGGTCGGCCCGCCATGTCGGCCGAAAGCTGGCAGAGCGGGGCCCATTCGGGCCCCTTCAGCAGGTCGCAGGTCTGGCGAAACACGGCCAGCGCCTCGGAATGATCGTCGTCGCGCCAGCCGTCCAGCTCTTCGAAGTCGAGCACCTGCGCCGAGGCGGCACCGGACGCCGCCGTCACGACGCAGACCGCCAGCGCGCAGAGCAGGGCACGCATCACTCCCCGGTGGCGACGAGCTGCCAGTTGGGGTCGTTCGCGCCCATGTGCCGCTCGAAGGTCCAGACGTCGCGCTGGCGCTTGATCTCGGTGGGGCTGCCCTCGACAACCTGGCCCTCGCGGTTGCGCACGACCGAGGTCAGCTCGCCCACGAAGCGGACGGCGATCTGCCCGATCCGCGAGTCGCGCTCGAAGGAGGCCTCGTGGATGTCGATCTCGCGCAGGCCGAGGAAGTTCGCCTCGACGCTCAGCCCCTCGGCCTCGCGCGCGTTGACGGCATCCTCGAAGCTTTCGAACACCTCGGCCGAGAGGAAGGGCCGGATCTGCTCCAGCTCGCCCTTCTCGAAGGCCATCACGATCATTTCATAGGCCCCGCGGGCGCCGGTGAGGAATTCCGACACCGAAAAGCCCGGCTCGGCCATCTTCATACCGGCCAGCGCCTTCGCGGAGGGGCTGCCGTCGGTGACGTGGTCGATGATGTCGCGGTCGGGTCCGCCCTCGATCACCTCAAACTCACGCCGGGGCCGCGGCCTGGGGTCTTCCAGCGGCACCGGAGGTTTCTCGAACCCCTCGCGGGTGCCCAGAACACTCTTGAGCTTGATGATCAGAAAGACGGCGATCCCGGCCAGCACCAGCAGTTGGATCAGGGACGAACTCATTTTTACCTCGGTCGGGGGCGTCGGGCCTGAAGTCCCGCGGCATATCGGGGTTGGTACGGATAGCGATCCTTCCCTATGTAGGGGAGGGCTGGCGGCAAGTCCACCGCCGCGCCCGACAAGTCGCATGATACAGGAGGCTTCCATGTGGCCACTCGCGGCCGTCCTTGCCCTTCCGATCCTCGAGATCGCGCTGTTCGTCACCATCGGCGGGGCGATCGGCCTGCTGGCGACGCTGCTCGTCATCTTCGGAACGGCGGCCCTCGGCATCGTCCTGCTGCGCCGGCGGGGGGTCGAGATGCAGGCCGCCCTTCAGATGCCGCGGCGGATGGATCCGCTGGCGCTGATGGCGGACGGGGCCGTCGTGTCGCTGGCGGCGGGCCTGCTGATCCTGCCCGGCTTCTTCACCGATACCCTGGGCCTTCTGCTGCTGATCCCGCCGCTGCGGCGCGCGCTGATCCGCCGGCTCGGCCGCAATGTGCAGGTGCGCACGACCACCTGGCGCGGCCCCATGACGGACGACCGGCCGATCGAGGGCGACTATCACGAGGTGGACCCGGCCCCGCGCGATCCTCTGGCCCCGCCGTCCCGGCCGCCGGGCAATTCCGGCTGGACGCGGCATTGAGGCGCAGCCAACGACCTGATACACCGGCCGGAAATGGCCCGTGACCCAGGGAGAGACACGATGACCGATGCCAACGGAGCGCCCGCCGAGGCGGCACCGCAGATCAGGATGCAGGTGCTCGCGCAGTATGTGCGCGACATGTCGTTCGAGAACATGGTGGCCCAGAAGGGCCTGCAGGGCGGGGACGTGCAGCCCGACATCCAGGTTCAGGTGAGCCTCGACGCCCGCAAGCGGTCGGTCGAACATCAGTATGAGGTCATCACCAAGTTCAAGGTGACCTCGAAGAACAAGTCCGGCGCGGCCGAGACGCTGTTCCTGCTGGAACTCGACTACGGCGGGATCTTCCACGTCGAGAACGTGCCGGAAGAGCAGATGCATCCGTTCCTGCTGATCGAATGCCCGCGCCTGCTGTTCCCCTTCGTGCGCCGCATCATCTCGGACGTGACGCGCGACGGCGGTTTCCCGCCGCTCAACATCGACACGGTCGATTTCCTCGCGCTCTACCGGATGGAGCTGGCCCGCCGCGCCGACGCGCAGAAGGCCGCCCAGCCCGTCCAGTGACGCTCAGACCCGCTTGAGCCAGATCGCGCCGTCGCCCAGCTTTGCCACGAAGGCGGCATGGGCGGCGGCCTCTTCCTCGGTGATCCGCGGCGGCAGGGCCACGGGCCGGGGACGCGGGCGCCATTCGCCCTCGGCGCCGCCCGTGCGCGTGCCCGAGACGGAGGCCAGCCCGAAATCCGGCTGCCGGCCCCCGATCAGTTCCAGATAGACCTCGGCCAGGATCTCGCTGTCGAGCAGCGCCCCGTGCTTTTCGCGCGCCGAATTGTCCACGCCGAACCGGCGGCAGAGCGCGTCGAGCGTCGCGGGCGCGCCGGGGAACCGCTTTCGTGCCAGCGCCAGCGTGTCGAGCGCCCTTTCGAACGGCAGGCGCGGCAGCCCGACCCGCCCCAGCTCGAAGTTCAGGAATTTCATGTCGAAGGCGGCGTTGTGGATCACCAGCCGCGCCTCGCCCACGAACTCGAGGAAGGCCGTGCCGATCTCGGCAAAGACCGGCTTGTCGCGCAGGAACTCGTCGCCAAGCCCGTGGACCTCGAAGGCCTCGTTCGGCATCGGCCGCTCGGGGTTGATATACTGGTGGTAGGTCCGCCCGGTCGGCATGTGGTTGAACAGCTCGACCGCCCCGATCTCGACAATCCGGTGGCCCTCGGAGGGTTCGAAGCCGGTGGTTTCGGTGTCGAGGACGATCTCACGCATGGGCACTCTCGCGGATATGGGCAATCAGCGCCCGGACATAGGCGCGCGCGGCCTCCAGCCCCAGCGTCTCGAGGATGTGGGTGGCGCGGGCGCGCTTCTCGCGGTCGGGCATCTGGCGGGCGAGGATCGCCTCGAGCTGCGCCGAGGTCATGGTGCCCCGCGCGAGCACGCGGGCCCGCTGCAGGGACGGCGGCGCCGTGACAAGGAGCACCGCATCCATCTCGGCCTCCGAGCCCTTTTCGAACAGCAGCGGGATGTCGAGCAGCACGATGTCGGCCTGTGTGCAGGCCAGAAATGCCGACCGGTCGGCCGCGACGGCCGGGTGAACCACCGCTTCGAGCCGGGGCAGGGCCGAGGGGTCCGCCGCGATCCAGTCCCGCAGGGCGCCACGGTCCACCGCGCCCTCCAGCACCGCGGCGGGGCAGAGCGCACCCACCGGCGCGACCAGAGCGCCGCCCTTGGCATAGAGGCGGTGCACGGCGGCATCGGCGTCCCACACCGGCACACCCTCCTCGGCGAAAAGGGCCGCCGTGGTGGACTTGCCCATGCCGATCGAGCCGGTGAGACCAAGGCGGAACGGTCTCATGTCGCCAGCACGGCGGCCCGGGTGTCCTCGTCCACCTCGGGCCGGACACCGAACCACCGCTCGAACCCCGGCGCGGCCTGATGCAGCAGCATCCCGAGCCCGTCCACCGTGCGGCAGCCGGCAGCCTCGGCCTCGGCAAGAAGCCGCGTCCTGAGAGGCGTATAGACGAGATCGGTCACGACGGCCTTCGGGCTCAGCGCATCCAGCGGCACCCGGAAGTCCGGCTTTCCGATCATGCCGAGCGAGGTCGTGTTCACCGCCGTCGTCGCGTCCTCGAGGATGTTGCCCGCCTGAACCCAGTCGAAGACCTGCACCTTGGCCCCGAAGTCCGAGCGCAGCGCATCGGCCCGCGCCCGGCTGCGGTTCGACAGCCGGATCTCGGGCACGCCCACCTCGATCAGGGCCGCGATCACGGCGCGCGCGGCGCCTCCCGCGCCCCAGACCACCGCCGGCCCCGCCTGAGGCTGCCAGCTGGGCGCGTTCTGGCGCAGGTTCGCGGTGAATCCCGCCCCGTCCGTGTTGTCGGCGTGGATCTTGCCGTCCTTGCGGAAGATCAGCGTGTTGGCCGCCCCGATCAGCGCCGCCCGGTCGGTGACGATGTCGGCCAGCGCAATCACCGTTTCCTTGTGCGGGATCGTCACGTTGCAGCCGACGAATCCCATCCGCGGCATCGCGGCCAGCACCTCGCGCAGGTCGGCCTGGGCCACATCCATGGGGATGTAGTGGCCCTTGAGCCCGTAGCGTTTCAGCCAGTAGCCGTGCAGCGCCGGCGAACGGCTGTGGGCGATGGGCGATCCGATCACCCCCGCAAGCGGGATGCGCATGTGTTCCGTCATGTCGGGATGAAGCCTCTTTGACCCAGATAATTCAAGAGCGGCAGCAGCGGCAGGCCGAGGACGGTGAAATAATCGCCCTCGACGGCGGAAAAGAGCCGCACGCCTTCGCCTTCCAGATGGTAGCCGCCGACCGAGTGACGCACGGTCTGCCAGTTGCGGGCGATGTAGTCCTCGAGCCAGCCGTCGGAAAAGTCGCGCATCGTGAGCCGCACCTCGCCGGCATGGCGCCAGACCGGGCGACCCGCCTCGTAGAGGACGACGGCCGAGATGAGCTTGTGGGTCTGGCCCCGAAGTCGGACCAGCTGGGCGCGCAGCGCCTCGGGGTCGGGCGCCTTGCCCCAGACCTCGCGCCGGAAGGCCAGCACCTGATCGCAGCCGAGCACCAGCGCGTCGCGATGCCGCTCGGCCAGCTTCTGCGCCTTCATCTCGGCCAGCGTGTCCGCCACGTCGAGGGGCGAGGCGCCCTCGGCCTCGAGCGCGGCGCGGACGCCCTCCTCGTCGATGCGGGCGGGGATGGCCTCAAGCTCCAGCCCCGCGGCCCGAAGGAGCGCGAGCCGCGTTTCCGAGGCAGAGGCGAGGAGAAGGCGCATGGGGAGGAGGCTGTGGATAGTCTGCTTCTGTTCCTGACGGCGAATCCGGCACAATCCGGGCTGTCGGCGACCGTTCGTCCGTCAAGATCCCATCTTATCGGGCAAAGAGCCACAGTTGTCCACTTCTGGAAGAAGCGTCACGGCGTCGGTGGACGACTCCTCCCTCCCAAGGGACGGGACAGAAGCGGCGAAAATAATCCACAGGCCCGATTCTTTGCAACCTAATGAAAATGAACGTGTTCCACGGGCGACGAAAATTCTCTCCACATTGATACACACCGTTGCCCCCAGTAGGGTGTCTGTGGACAAGTGGCGGGGCAAAGCGGCAAATCCAGTTATCCCTGCGCCCTACTGCATCATTCCCTTTCATTCTTTCTTTTCTTATGCAGATGCCCAACCGCTTCGAGGAGATCACGATGGGCACGTTCCTGGCCGACTACTACCTGTGGACCAAGTCGCTTCACGTGATCTCGGTGCTGGCCTGGATGGCGGGGCTGTTCTACCTGCCGCGCCTCTTCGTCTATCACGCGGAGGTCGTGAAAACCGGGACCGAGGCCGACACGCTCTTCCAGACGATGGAGCGGCGGCTTCTGCGGGCGATCATGAACCCCGCGATGGTCGCGACCTGGTTTTTCGGCCTCGCGCTCGTCTTCACGCCGGGGATCGTGGACTGGTCGATGCTCTGGCCCTGGACGAAGGCCGCATCCGTCATCGCCATGACGGCCTTCCACATGTGGCTGGCGGCCCGCCGCAAGGACTTTGCGGCCGGGACGAACAGCCGGGCAGGGCGCACCTACCGCATGATGAACGAGCTGCCGACGCTTCTCATGCTGGTGATCGTGTTCTCGGCCGTCGCCAAATGGAACTTCTGGGGCCTCTGAGCCGCAGGCCAAGGCGATTGACTCGCGGCGCTGCAGCGCCTATGTGCGGCCTTGCAGGGCCGTCCGGCCCATTGCATCTCCCAGTCCTGACCGAAGCGCCCCATCCGTGCGGTGGGCCCTCCATGAACGGCAGATCGCCATGACCGAACGTCTCAACCTCGCGGACCTGAAGGCCAAGACCCCGGCCGACCTGCTGGCCATGGCCGAGGAATGGGAGATCGAGAACGCACCTTCCATGCGCAAGGGCAAGATGATGTTCTCGATCCTGAAGGAGCATGCCGAGGAAGGCTACGAGATCGGCGGCGACGGGGTGCTCGAGGTGCTGCAGGACGGCTTCGGCTTCCTGCGTTCGCCCGAGGCGAACTACCTGCCGGGCCCGGACGACATCTACGTCTCGCCGGAGATCCTGCGCCAGTTCTCGCTGCGCACCGGCGATACCGTCGAGGGCGTGATCGTCGCTCCGCGCGAGAACGAACGCTATTTCAGCCTGACGCGGGTGACGCGGATCAACTTCGACGATCCCGAGCGTGCCCGCCACAAGGTGCATTTCGACAACCTCACGCCGCTCTATCCCGACGAGCGGCTGAAGATGGAAGTGGACGATCCGACGATCAAGGACCGCTCGGCCCGGATCATTGATCTGGTGGCGCCGATCGGGAAGGGGCAGCGCGGCCTGATCGTGGCGCCTCCGCGGACCGGCAAGACGGTGCTGCTGCAGAACATCGCCCATTCGATCGCGACCAACCACCCCGAGTGCTACCTGATCGTGCTGCTGATCGACGAGCGGCCCGAGGAAGTCACGGACATGCAGCGCTCGGTGAAAGGGGAGGTTGTCTCCTCGACATTCGATGAGCCGGCGACGCGGCACGTCGCGGTGGCGGAGATGGTGATCGAGAAGGCGAAGCGGCTGGTCGAGCACAAGCGCGATGTGGTGATCCTGCTCGACTCGATCACCCGTCTGGGGCGCGCCTTCAACACCGTGGTGCCCTCGGCGGGCAAGGTGCTGACCGGTGGCGTCGATGCGAACGCCCTGCAGCGTCCGAAAAGGTTTTTCGGTGCGGCGCGGAACATCGAGGAAGGCGGGTCGCTGACCATCATCGCGACCGCCCTGATCGACACCGGCAGCCGGATGGACGAGGTGATCTTCGAAGAGTTCAAGGGCACCGGCAACTCCGAGATCGTGCTGGACCGCAAGGTTGCCGACAAGCGGGTCTTCCCGGCGATGGACATCCTCAAGTCCGGCACGCGGAAAGAGGATCTGCTGGTGGACAAGTCGGACCTGCAGAAGACCTACGTCCTGCGCCGCATCCTGAACCCGATGGGCACCACCGATGCGATCGAATTCCTGATCTCGAAGCTGCGGCAAACCAAGAGCAACGCCGAGTTCTTCGACTCGATGAACACCTGACAGACCCGGATCACGGGACACCGGAATGGACACGATCTACGCCTTGGCCAGCGCACGCGGCAAGGCCGGGGTGGCGGTATTGCGCCTTTCCGGGCCGCAGGCGCATGAGGCGGTGGCTGCCTTCGGAGTGTCGTTGCCGGAAGTGCGACGCGCGGCGCTGCGGCGCCTGACCTGGAACGGCGAGGTCCTCGACGAGGCTCTGATCCTGTTGTTTGCAGAAGGGGCCAGCTTTACAGGCGAACGTTCGGCCGAGATACACCTTCATGGCAGCGCGGCTGCGGTCTCGTCGGTCCTTCGGGCCCTCTCGGAACAGCCGGGATTGCGGCTGGCCGACGCCGGCGAGTTCACGCGGCGGGCGCTCGACAATGGGCGGCTGGATCTGGCACAGGTGGAGGGGCTTGCAGACCTGCTCGATTCCGAAACCGAAGCCCAGCGGCGGCAGGCGATGCGGATTTTCTCTGGCGCCATCGGCAAGCGCACGGAACGCTGGCGGACGGATCTGATCCGCGCGGCCGCGCTGCTGGAGGCGACGATCGACTTCGCCGATGAGGATGTTCCGGTTGATGTGACGCCCGAAGTGCTTGGCCTTCTGGAGCGCCTGATGTCGGATCTGAAGAGGGAAGTGGATGGCTCCCGCGTCGCCGAACGGATTCGCGATGGATTTGAAGTTGCCATCATTGGCGCCCCGAACGCAGGCAAGTCTACGCTTCTGAATGCGCTGGCGCAGCGCGAGGCCGCCATCACATCCGAAGTTGCCGGCACGACGCGCGATGTCATCGAGGTGCGGATGAACCTGGGCGGACTCGCCGTGACCTTGCTGGACACGGCAGGTCTGCGCGAGACTCAGGATCCGGTGGAAGCCCTGGGAATCGATCGGGCGCTGACGCGGGCTCGGACGGCCGACCTGCGGATCTTCTTGCTGGATCAGACTGGACCCGTTGTCGGGCTCGAGCCAGAGGCCGACGATCTGGTCGTGCAGGGGAAGGCGGACATGCGCCCGACGCACGGCCTCAGCGTGTCCGGCCTGACCGGCGACGGTATCCAGGAACTGGTGGAGGCGCTGCAGGATCGGCTTCTCGCTCGGACCGCCGGTGCCGGAAGTTTTACCCGCGAGCGGCATCGTCTTGCCATGGGGCGCGCGATCGGGGCTATGGAATCGGCGTATGTTCAGCTAATGCAGGGCGTGCCGCATACGGAACTCGCGGCGGAGGATCTGCGGCTGGCCTTGAGGGCGCTGGATTCTCTCGTGGGTCGGGTGGATGTGGAGGCCTTGCTGGGCGAGATCTTCTCCAGCTTCTGCATTGGGAAATGAGCATGTTTCACGTGAAACAGTTCGACGTGATTGTCATTGGGGGCGGGCATGCGGGCTGCGAAGCGGCCGCTGCGGCGGCACGGATGGGCGTGCGTGCCGCGTTGGTGACGCTGCGCCGCTCGGATCTCGGCGTGATGTCGTGCAATCCTGCGATTGGTGGCTTGGGAAAGGGACATCTTGTGCGTGAGATCGACGCGCTGGATGGTCTGATGGGGCAGGCGGCCGATGCCGCAGGGATCCAGTTCCGGCTCTTGAATCGCAAGAAGGGTCCGGCGGTTCAGGGCCCGCGGGCTCAGGCCGATCGCCGTCTTTACCGCGCAGCGATCCAGAAATTTCTCTTGGAACAACCTGGTCTTGATATCGTCGAGGGCGAGGTCGTCGATCTGGTTCTGGATCAGGGGAGGGCGACCGGCGTCGTTTTGGCAGACGGCACGCGTCTTGATGCCGAGGCCGTCGTTCTGACCTCTGGGACCTTCTTGAACGGCACCATTCACATCGGGCACGACAGGCGGCCGGGCGGGCGGATGGGAGATCGGCCCTCGGTTCGGCTTGCGCAACGGCTGATGGATCTGAACCTGGCTCGCGGTCGGCTCAAGACCGGGACGCCGCCGCGGCTTGATGGCCGGACGATCGATTGGTCCCGGCTGGAGATGCAACCGGGTGACTCGGATCCGGTGATGTTCTCCTTTTTGAACCGCGCTCCGGTGGCTCGACAGATTTCGTGCGGGATCACCAGCACCAACGAGCGGACGCACGAGATTGTCCGGCACAATCTGCAGCAGTCCGCTATGTACGGCGGGCACATCGAGGGGGTCGGGCCGCGGTATTGCCCTTCGATCGAGGACAAGATCGTTCGCTTCGCGGACAAGACGGGGCATCAGGTGTTCCTGGAGCCCGAAGGGCTCGACGATCACACGGTCTATCCGAACGGCATTTCCACCTCGCTTCCTGTGGAGGTGCAGGAAAGTTATGTCCGCACCATTGCTGGTCTGGAGGAGGTCACGATCCTTCAACCCGGCTATGCGATCGAATACGACTATTTTGATCCGCGCGAGCTTCTTCCGACGCTGGAAGTGAAATCCGTGTCCGGTCTGTATTTCGCCGGCCAGCTCAACGGCACGACCGGTTATGAAGAGGCTGCCGCGCAAGGCATGGCGGCGGGATTGAATGCTGCCTTGGCCGTGCTGGGGAGGGAGCCGCTGCATTTCAGCCGCTCTGACAGTTACATCGGCGTCATGATCGATGATCTGACCAGCCGGGGCGTGACAGAGCCATACCGCATGTTCACCTCGCGCGCGGAGTTCCGGCTCACGCTTCGCGCGGACAATGCGGATCAGCGCCTCACCCAGACGGGTATCGACCTCGGTTGTGTGGGTCAGGTCCGACGAGACGCGTTCCTGACAAAGATGGACGCGCTCACTCGGGGGCGGACCGTGCTGCAACAGACCACGCTGACTCCGACGGATCTGGCACGTCTGGAGATCAGGATCAGTCAAGACGGCACGCGCAGATCGGCTTACGATGTCATGGCATTCGGCGAGGAGGCGGCGTCGGCGGTCGAGCGGGCCATTCCCGAACTTGCGCGGCTTCCGTACGACATTCGTCAACAACTGGCGAGAGACGCACTGTACGCGCAATTTATTGCACGACAGGAACTGGAAGCCCAGTCGCTCAGGCGCGACGAGATGGTCCGCATTCCCTCTGATTTCGATTACGGCTCTCTCTCCGGCCTGTCCCATGAATTGACGGCAAAGCTGCTCCGCGCTCGGCCGGCCACCATCGCTCAGGCGGCTCGCCTGGAGGGGATGACACCTTCCGCGCTGATGCTTATCCTTTCGCGCCTCCGCCGGACCAACAGGAGCACCGCCGCAGGATGACGGAGGATGACTGCAAGGTTGCCGAATCGCTGGATGTTTCACGTGAAACACTGGGAAAGCTCGAGCGGTATGTGGATCTTATTCGCAAGTGGAACAGCGCGATCAACTTGATCGGCAGGTCGACTGATGGGCAAATCTGGATAAGGCACATCCAGGATTCGGCGCAGCTTTGGCATCTCCGTCCGGCAACCTTCGGGACGTGGCTCGACCTCGGAAGCGGGGGCGGGTTCCCCGGAATCGTGGTAGCCTTAATAGCCGCCGAAAAGGCACCGGAGTCGCGATTCGTTCTTGTCGAATCGGATCAGCGCAAGGCGACGTTTCTCCGCACCGCGGCCCGCGCGCTCGACCTCAGCGTAGCCGTCCCACGCGGCGCGCGTGGAGCAGCTGCCACCCCAGCGGGCGGACGTCATCAGTGCCCGCGCGCTTGCACCTCTGACGGACCTTTGCGCGCTCGCAGCGCCTCATCTTGCGCCAGAGGGCATGTGCCTCTTCCCGAAGGGCGCCAACTACGCGTCCGAGATTGCGGCGGCGCGCCTTTCGTGGAACATGGAGCCAGAGATTCACCCGAGCGTCACCGATCCCAGCGCTGTCATCCTGAAGTTGAAGGCCTTGGCTCATGTCTGAGACGATCCGCCCCGCAAAGCCGCGCATCATGGCGATTGCCAACCAGAAGGGGGGGGTCGGCAAGACCACAACCGCGATCAATCTCGCCGCGGGACTCGCCGAGCTGGGTGCGCGGATTCTGGTCGTGGATCTCGACCCTCAGGGCAATGCCTCTACCGGGCTTGGCATAGATGTCGGCAGCCGGCTGAAGACCAGCTATGATCTGCTCCTTGACAAGCCGGATCTGGCCGAGGTCATTCAGCCGACGCGGGTCGAGACGCTTTTCATCTGCCCTGCCAATGCGGATCTCGCCTCCGCGGACATCGAGCTTGCGGCAAACGAGAAGCGAAGCCAGCTTCTCCGCGAGGCGCTGAGGCAGCCGGCGATGGAGACGTTCGGCTTCGATTACATCCTGATCGATTGTCCGCCGTCCCTGAGCCTGCTGACGGTGAACGCCCTGATTGCCTGCGACTCGGTCCTCGTGCCTCTGCAGAGCGAGTTCTTTGCCCTCGAAGGTCTGTCGCAACTCATGCTGACGATTCGCGAGGTGCGCAGCACCGCAAATCCGGCGTTGAAGATCGAGGGCGTGCTTCTCACGATGTATGACAAGCGCAACAATCTCTCACAACTTGTAGAGGGAGACGCGCGGCAGAACCTGGGGGATCTGGTGTTTCGCACCATGATCCCGCGGAATGTGCGGGTCAGCGAGGCCCCGTCCTATGCGCTTCCGGTGCTTGCCTACGATCCGGCATCGAAGGGCAGTGAGGCTTACCGGGCACTGACACGCGAGATCGCGGCCCGGCACAAGTTTGCGGCCCAACAGGAACCCGCGTAGGAATGGAGAGAAAGATGGAACGTCGGGGGCTCGGCCGCGGCCTTTCCGCCTTGATGGCAGACATTCAGGTAGAGGTGGATGCAGGGCAGGGCGCCGGACGTCGCGCGGACCTTCTGGTGCCTGTCGAGAAGCTGGTTCCCAACCCGAACCAGCCCCGTCGGGATTTCGGCCCCGAGGCGCTGGAGGATCTGGCGGCATCGATCCGGCAGAAGGGCGTCATCCAGCCGCTGATCGTCCGGGCGATCCCCGGCTCCGACCGTTACGAGATCGTGGCGGGTGAGCGGCGCTGGCGCGCGTCGCAGCTTGCGCAGGTGCATGAGCTGCCCGTCATCGTGCGCGAGTTCGACGACACCGAGGTTCTTGAGGTCGCGATCATCGAGAACATCCAGCGCGCGGATCTCAACGCCATCGAAGAGGCCATGGGCTACCGTCAGCTGATGGATCGCTTTGGCCACACGCAGGAAAAGCTGGCCGAGGCCCTATCCAAAAGCCGCTCCCACATTGCCAACCTGTTGAGATTGCTGCAACTTCCGGACGATGTCCAGGCTTGGCTGCGTGAGGGGAAGCTGACGGCGGGCCATGCGCGCGCCCTGATCACAACGCCGAACGCCTCGGATCTGGCGCGTCAGGTGATTTCACGCAACCTGTCGGTCCGCGACACCGAGCGGCTCGCCCGTGGCGCGTCCGACAAGCGGAAGCCGAGCGCCCAACGCGGTGGGCGCGACAAGGATGCGGACACGCGGGCTCTGGAGGCGGATCTTTCGGCCAATCTCAAGATGTCGGTCACGATCGATCATGAGCCCGGTGGAGAGAGCGGTCGTCTGACGATCCGCTACAATACGCTCGACGATCTGGATACGCTCTGCCGCACTCTCTCGGTCATGCCGAGGGACGGGTCCATATGAAGATGCTGGTGGCGCACAGCACGGCCGCCTGAACGGCGAGGATGGCCGGTCGCAGCTCCATCCCGACCGAGAAGCCGAAGACGGCCAGCATCGACAGGGTGGCCATCCGCTTCCCCTTGATCGAGATGGCGCCCGAACGTTGCCAATCCTGAATCGGCGGCCCCAGGACGGGGTGGGTGACTAGCCAGTCATGCAGCCGCTCGGACGAGCGGGCGAAGCAGAAGGCCGCCAGCAGCAGGAACGGGACGGTCGGAAGCAGCGGCAGGAAGATGCCGAGCGTTCCGAGCCCCAGCGACGTGAGACCGGCCGAGACCCACAGCAGCCGCATGTCACTCACCCGCCAATGAGGCGATGACGGAGTTCAGGACCATGCGGCCCCGGGTGGTTGCGCGCAGCCGCGCGCCGTCTGTCTCGATCATGCCCATCTCCTGCAGGTCGGTGACCCGCCGCTCGTCCAGTGGTCGCCCGGCCAGCGCGGCATGACGCTCGCTGTCCAAGCCCTCGCGCAATCGCAGCGCCATCATCAGATATTCCAGCGCATGGTCCTCGCGGTCCAGCCTTACGCGCGGCAGCTCGCCGTTTCCCTCGCGTTCGACACGTTCCAGCCATCCGCCGGGCGCTTTTGGTGCCTCCGTTGCCCAGCGGCCGGTCGCCAGACTGACGCGACCATGAGCGCCGGGGCCGGCTCCGACATAATCGCCGCCCCGCCAGTAGATCAGATTGTGCCGTGATTCGGCGCCTGGTTGTGCGTGGTTCGAGATTTCGTAGGCGGGCAGGCCGGCCGCGTCGCACAGATCCTGCGTCAGCCCATACATGTCGGCCGACAGTTCCTCTTCCGGCAGGCCCCTCAGCGTGCCGCGCCTGAACCGCTCGCCAAAGGCCGTGCCGTCCTCGATCGTGAGTTGATACATCGACAGGTGATCCGCCGCCATGGCCAGCGCCTCCGACAGTTCCTGCCGCCAATCCGCGAGCGACTGGTCCTGCCGGGCATAGATCAGATCGAAGCTCACCCGGTCGAAGGTCGTGCGCGCCACATCAAAGGCGGCGCGCGCCTCGGCGACCGTATGCAGCCGCCCGAGCCGGCGGAGGTCAGCGTCGTTCAACGCCTGTATCCCCATCGAGATCCGGTTGACGCCGGCGTCGCGGAAGCCGCGGAAGCGGCCAGCCTCGACCGATCCGGGGTTGGCCTCGAGGGTCACTTCCAGATCATTGGCAAGCGGCCAGGTGGCCCGCACTGTCTCGAGGATGGCGGCCACCAGTTCGGGCTCCATCAGCGAGGGCGTGCCGCCGCCGAAGAAGACCGAGTTCAGCACCCGTCCTTCGGTCTCGGTGCCCAGACGGCGGATCTCGGACAGATAGGCCCGTTGCCAGCGGCTCTGGTCGATGGTGGCCGCGACATGGGAATTGAAATCGCAGTAGGGGCACTTCGACTGACAGAACGGCCAGTGCAGGTAAAGCCCGAAGCCGCCGTTCCGCCAGTCGTCCATCGCTACCCCTTGAAGGCCGTCACCTCGATCTCGACCAGCATCTCGGGGCGGATCAGCCCGGCGATGACCATGGTCGCGGCCGGACGGATCTCGCCCAGCACGTCCCCCAGAACGGGGGCCAGCGCCTCGATCAGCGCCGCGTCGGTGACGGTATACTGCACCCGCACGATGTCGGCCATCGCGAAACCGGCCTCATCAAGAACCCGTGCGATGGTTCCAAGGCAGTTCCGGGCCTGCTCGGCCACGCCCTCGGCCATGGTCATGGTGGCATAGTCATAGCCCGTCGTGCCCGCGACGAAGCACCAGTTGCCCTTCACCACGGCGCGGGAATAGCCCATCGCGGTCTCGAACGGCGACCCGCTGGAGATGCGCTTCACTGGAAGCACCCCGCCATCAGGCTGCGGAAGGCGCGGGCGCGGTGGCTGATCTGGTTCTTCTCCCAGCGGTCCATTTCGCCAAAGGTCAGATCGCTGCCGTCGGGCTGGAAGATCGGATCGTAGCCGTGGCCCTGATCGCCGCGCATCGGCCAGACGACCTGTCCGGGCATCACACCCTCGAACACCTCGTCATGCCCGTCGGGCCAGGCCAGAACCAGCGTGCAACGGAACTGCGCCTTGCGCGGGCAGGGGGCGTTGGCCGCCTCGAGCTTCGCCCATGTGTCGGTCATCGCCTTGACGAAATCGCGGCCCGTGGGCGTCATGGCCCAGTCGGCCGTATAGACGCCCGGCGCCCCGTCGAGCGCGTCGATGGTGATGCCGGAATCGTCGGCCAGCGCCACCATGCTGGCCGCCTTCGCCGCGGCATGGGCCTTGATGCGGGCGTTGCCCACAAAGGTGGTCTCGGTCTCCTCTGGCTCGGGCAGGCCCAGTTCACCCGCCGAGACGACCGTGATGCCGAGGGGCTCGAAGAGATGCTGGATCTCCTCGAGCTTGCCCTTGTTGTGGGTGGCGACCAGCAGCCGGTCGCCCGAGAACGTCCGCGTCATCCGAGCGCCGCCTTCTGCGCCGCCACAAGCTCTCCGATGCCCGCTTCGGCCAGGTCGAGCAGCTGGCCCATCTCGTCCCGCGAGAAGCTCGCGCCCTCGGCCGACATCTGCACCTCGATCAGGCGCTGGCGGCCGGTCAGGACAAAGTTGCCATCGGTGCCGGCGGTGGAATCCTCGGCGTAGTCGAGGTCAAGGACCGGCTGTCCGGCGTAGATCCCGCAAGAGACGGCCGCGACGTGATCCACGATCGGGTCCGAGACCACGATCCCGGCCTTCAGGAGTTTGTTGACCGCCAGCCGCAGCGCGACCCAGCCGCCGGTGATCGAGGCGCAGCGCGTGCCGCCATCGGCCTGCAGCACGTCGCAGTCGATCACGATCTGCCGCTCACCCAGCGCCGAGCGGTCTACACCCGCGCGCAGCGCGCGCCCGATCAGGCGCTGGATCTCCTGCGTGCGGCCGCTCTGCTTGCCCGAGGCGGCTTCGCGGCGGTTGCGCGAGGTGGTGGCGCGCGGCAGCATCCCGTATTCGGCCGTCACCCAGCCGAGGCCCGTGTTCTTCAGGAACGGCGGCGGCTTGTCCTCGATCGAAGCCGAGCACAGCACATGCGTGTCGCCCATGCGGATCAGGCAGGAGCCCTCGGCATGTTTCATCACGTTGGGCTCGATGGACACCGACCGCATCTGGTCGAGCTTTCTGCCGGAAGGACGCATGGGAAACCTCATGTCTGGAACGGCGCCAGATAGGCCGCCCGCGCGCGCAGATGCAACCCTTAGTGAAGGCCAGCCCGATTGACGGGCGCCAAGCCGCCTCGCTAAAGTCGGCAGTCGCTTGAAGGCTGGGTGATGACTCAAGGCAGCAAGATGCTATCCGAGATGAATGACCGCTCGCGCGAGGTGTTCCGGCGGGTTGTCGAGGGCTATCTCGCCTCGGGCGATCCGGTAGGATCGCGGACCCTCACGCGCCACATGACCGAGAAGGTCAGTGCGGCCACCATCCGCAACGTGATGCAGGATCTGGAATATCTGGGCCTGCTGGACAGCCCGCATGTCTCGGCGGGGCGGATCCCGACGCAGCTGGGCCTGCGGATGTTCGTGGACGGGCTGCTCGAGGTCGGCACCGTCTCGGAGGAGGACCGCGAGCGGATCGACGCCACGATGGGCGGGAACGAGCATGACGTGGTGTCGCTGCTCGACCGGGTGGGAGCGACGCTCTCCTCGATCACTCACGGCGCCAGCCTCGTCCTGTCGCCCAAGCACGAGGCGCCGATCCGCCATATCGAGTTCGTGAGCCTCGGGGCCGACCGGGCGCTGGTGGTGCTGGTCTTCGCCGACGGCCATGTCGAGAACCGGGTCTTCCGCCCGCCGCCGGGTCAGACCGCTTCTTCGATGCGCGAGGCGGCGAATTTCCTCAACGCTCTGGTCGAGGGCCGGACGCTGGCCGACATGCGCCAGACCATCGGTCAGGAGATTTCCCGGCGCCGGCGGGAGATCGACGCGCTGGCGCATGATCTGGTCCAGAGTGGCCTTGCCGTGTGGGAGAACCCGGGCGAGCAGTCCGAGCGCCTGATCGTGCGCGGGCGCGCCAACCTCCTGGAGGGATCGACCGAGGCGGCCGATTTCGAGCGGATCCGAACGCTCTTCGACGATCTGGAGCGCAAGCGCGACATCGCCGAGTTCCTCGAACTGGCCGAGGCGGGCGAGGGGGTGCGCATTTTCATCGGCTCGGAAAACAAGCTTTTCTCACTTTCGGGTTCCTCTCTGGTGGTCTCTCCCTATATGAACGCGGATCGAAAGATCATCGGCGCCATTGGCGTGATCGGCCCGACGCGGCTCAACTACGGGCGCATCGTGCCGATCGTCGATTACACGGCGCAGCTGGTGGGTCGGCTGGTGTCCGACCGCGGCAAGGGATGACGAGCATGACGAACGCAAGGAAAGACGAGATGGCCGAGGACCAGGCACCCCGGGACGAGAGTGTGGATGCGCCGGAACTGGCGGAGGCGCCCGAGATCGACGAGCTCGAGGTGCTGCGCACCGAGCGCGACGAGCTGCGCGACCGCTTCATGCGCGCGCTGGCCGATGCCGAGAACAGCCGCAAGCGGGCCGACCGCGACCGGCGCGAGGCCGAGCAATATGGCGGCACGCGCCTCGCGCGCGACCTGTTGCCGGTCTATGACAACCTGAGCCGCGCGCTCGAGGTGGCCGGAGACGAGCAGCGGGCCGCCGCCGCGGCGCTGATCGAGGGCGTGGAACTCACGCTTCGCGAGCTGCGCAACGTGATGAACAAGCATGGCGTGCGGCCGATCACGCCGCAGGTCGGCGACACGTTCGACCCGCAGCAGCATCAGGCGATGTTCGAGGCGCCCGTCCCGGGCACGAAGGCGGGGCAGATCATCCAGGTGATGACCGAAGGCTTCATGATCCATGACCGCCTTCTGCGCCCGGCGCAGGTGGGCGTTTCGTCGAACACCGGCGCCTGAGCGGGGCCGACGTCGGAGGGGGGCTGCGCGCCCCCCGCCCGACCCGTCGGGTCGGGCCCCCCGCGGGATATTTGCACGAGAATGAAAGCGATCTCAGGGCAGGAGGGCCCGGAGATCGTAGAGGAGCTTGAGGGCCTCGCGCGGGCTGAGGTCGTCGGGCTGGATCTCGCGCAGCCGCTCTTCCACGTGCGAGGCTTTGGGAGTGGCGGGGGCGGGCGGCGGCGGCGCGGCGCGAAAGAGCGGCAGGTCGTCGATCAGCGCCTGCCGCCGGGGGCCGCTCTCGCGTTCGCCGGACTCGAGCGCGTCGAGAACGGTGCGGGCGCGCTCGATCACCGAGGCGGGAAGGCCCGCGAGCCGGGCCACCTGCACGCCGTAGGAGCGGTCGGCGGCACCGCGGCGCACCTCGTGCAGGAAGATCACCTCGCCCTGCCATTCCTTGACGGAGACGGTGGCGTTCTCGACGCCGCCGAGCTTGCCGGCGAGCGCCGTCATCTCGTGGTAGTGGGTGGCGAAGAGGGCGCGGCAGCGGTTCGTGTCGTGCAGATGCTCGAGCGTGGCCCAGGCGATCGAGAGCCCGTCCCAGGTTGCCGTGCCGCGGCCGATCTCGTCCAGGATCACCAGCGCCCGGTCGTCGGCCTGGTTCAGGATGGCGGCGGTCTCGACCATCTCGACCATGAAGGTCGAGCGGCCGCGGGCCAGATCGTCCGAGGCGCCGACGCGGCTGAAGATCTGGCTGACGAGGCCGATCCGGGCGCGGCGGGCGGGAACGAAGCTGCCCGCCTGGGCGAGCAGGGCGATCAGTGCGTTCTGGCGCAGGAAGGTGGATTTGCCCGCCATGTTCGGCCCGGTGATGAGCCAGATCGCCGGCGTCTCGGCCTTGGACAGGTCGCAGTCGTTCGCCACGAAGGGCGTCCCGGTCCGGCGGAGGGCGCGCTCGACGACCGGATGCCGGCCGGCTTCGATGGCGAAGGCGCGGCTGTCGTCCACCTGCGGCTCTGTCCAGTCCTCGGCCACGGCGAGGTCGGCGAAGGCCGCGATCAGGTCCACCTCGGCGAGCGCCCGAGCGGCGCGGCCGATCGCGCCCCCCTGATCGAGGATCGCCGTCCGCAGCGCCGCAAAATGCATTTTCTCGAGTTCGAGCGCGCGGTTCCCGGCGTTCAGGATGCGCGTTTCGAGTTCCGAGAGGGCGACGGTGGTGAAGCGCACCTGTCCCGCGGTCGTCTGGCGGTGGATGAAGCTCTCGGACAGGGGGGGTGAGAGCATCTTGTCCGCATGGGTCGAGGTGACTTCGATGAAATAGCCGAGCACGTTGTTGTGCTTGATCTTCAGGCTCTGGATGCCGGTCGTCTCGATGAAGCCGGCCTGCATCGACGCGATCACGCCGCGGCCCTCGTCGCGCAGGCGCCGTGTCTCGTCGAGGTCGTCGTCGAAGCCCGGGGCGATGAAGCCGCCATCGCGCGCCAGCAGCGGCGGCTCGGCCACCAGCGCCTGATCGAGGAGATCCACGAGGGTCTCGTGGCCGCGGAGCGCCTCGAGTGTCTCCGCGAGCAGGGAAGGTGCGTCGGCGGGCATACGATCCGCGATGGCCTCGGCCTGCGTGAGGCCGGCCCGGATCGCCGCCATGTCCCGTGGCCCGGCACGGTCGAGCGCGAGCCGCGAGAGGGCGCGGTCCATGTCCGGCACGCGGCGCAGGTTCGCCCGCAGATCCTCGCGCAGCCGCGGCTCGTCCGTCAGCCAGCGCACCGCGGCAAGCCGGTCGTGGATCAGGCCCAGGTCGCGCGAGGGGCTGGAAAGGCGCCGCTCGAGCAGCCGGGCGCCGGGGGCGGTGACGGTGCGGTCCACGGCCGACAGCAGCGAGCCTTCGCGCCCGCCGGTGAGGGCTTGCGTGATCTCGAGGTTGCGCCGGGTGGCGGCGTCGATCTGCACCGTGCCGCCCGCCACCTCGCGCACAGGCGGGCGCAGGAGCGGCAGCTTGCCGCGCTGCGTGAGGTCGAGGTAATCGACCAGCGCCCCCATGGCGGACAATTCGGCGCGGGTGAAGTTGCCGAAGCTCTCCAGCGTGCCGACCCCGAAAAGCGTGCAGAGCCGCTTTTCGGCCGAGGCGCTGTCAAAGCTCGCGCGGGCGAGGGGCGTCAGGGCGCAGCCTGCCTCCTCGATCCAGTCGAGCGAGCGGTCGTCGGCCACCAGCAGTTCGCGCGGGCCGAGGCGGGCGAGTTCCGGCATCAGGCGGGGCAGCGGGCAGGGCGTGACGGAGAACTCGCCGGTCGAGATGTCGGCCCAGGCGAGGGCCGCCTCGTCGCGGATCTCGGCGAAGGCGCAGAGGAAGTTGTGCCGACGCGCTTCCAGCAGGCTGTCCTCGGTCAGCGTGCCGGGGGTGACGAGCCGGACCACCTCGCGCCGGACAACGGACTTGGAGCCGCGCTTCTTCGCCTCGGCGGGGTCTTCCATCTGCTCGGCGATGGCGACGCGGAAACCCTTGCGGATCAGCGTCAGCAGGTAGCCCTCGGCGGCATGGATCGGCACGCCGCACATGGCGATATCCTCGCCGCGGTGCTTGCCGCGCTTGGTCAGCGCGATATCCAGCGCCTCGGCCGCCAGCGCCGCATCCTCGAAGAACATCTCGTAGAAGTCGCCCATCCGGTAGAACAGGATCGCACCGGGGTGCTGCGCCTTGATCTCCAGATATTGCGCCATCATCGGCGTGACGGTGTCGTCGCTCACATCATCTCCCCTGCAGGTCGGCAGACCCTACAAAAGCGCCTCTGCGGGGAAAAGCCGCAAATCCTTGGTGATTGTTGCGAGGGCAGGGCGGCGCTAGAAGAACCCTGCTTGCACAGGATGGCCCCCTCATGACCAAGACCAAGATCACGCCCGAAGAGGCGCTTCTCTACCATCTCGAACCGAAGCCCGGCAAATACGAGATCGTCGCCACGACCCCCATGGCGACGCAGCGCGACCTGAGCCTTGCCTATTCGCCGGGGGTGGCCGTCCCGGTGCAGGCGATCGCCGACGCGCCCGAGACGGTCTATGACTATACGGTCAAGGGCAACATGGTGGCGGTGGTCTCGAACGGGACCGCGATCCTCGGCATGGGCAACCTCGGCGCCATGGCCTCGAAGCCGGTGATGGAGGGCAAGGCGGTCCTCTTCAAGCGGTTCGCCGACGTGAACGCCATCGACATCGAACTCGACACCGAGAACCCCGACGAGATCATCCGCGCGGTGAAGCTGATGGGGCCGACCTTCGGCGGCATCAACCTTGAAGACATCAAGGCGCCCGAGTGCTTCATCATCGAGCAGCGCCTGAAGGAACTCATGGACATTCCGGTGTTCCATGACGACCAGCACGGCACGGCGGTGATCTGCGCCGCCGGTCTCATCAACGCGCTGGAGCTGTCGGGCAAGAAGATCGAGGATTGCCGCATCGTGCTCAACGGCGCGGGCGCTGCCGGCATCGCCTGCCTCGAACTCTTGAAGTCGATGGGCGCGCGTCACGACAACTGCATCATGTGCGACACCAAGGGCGTGATCTGGCAGGGCCGCACCGAGGGCATGAACCAGTGGAAGTCGGCCCATGCGGCAAAGACCGACTGCCGCACGCTGGAAGAGGCGATGGTGGGCGCCGATGTCTTCCTCGGCGTCTCGGCCAAGGGCGCGGTGACGCCGGCGATGGTGGCCTCGATGGCCGAGAACCCGGTGATCTTCGCCATGGCGAACCCCGATCCCGAGATCACGCCCGAAGAGGCCCACGCCGTCCGCGCCGATGCGATCGTCGCCACGGGACGGTCGGACTATCCGAACCAGGTGAACAACGTCCTGGGCTTCCCGTACCTTTTCCGCGGCGCGCTGGATATCCACGCCCGCGCCATCAATGACGAGATGAAGATCGCCTGCGCGCGTGCGCTGGCGAGCCTCGCGCGCGAGGATGTGCCGGACGAGGTGGCGATGGCCTATGGCCGCAAGCTCTCGTTCGGGCGCGACTACATCATCCCCACGCCCTTCGATCCGCGGCTGATCTACACGATCCCGCCCGCGGTGGCGAAGGCAGGGATGGACACCGGCGTTGCGCGCCGGCCGATCATCGACCTGCAGGGCTACGAACTGGCGCTCAAGTCGCGGATGGATCCGACCGCCTCGATCCTGCAGGGCATCCATGCGCGGGCCAAGGCGGCTCAGGCCCGCATGATCTTCGCGGAGGGCGACGACCCGCGCGTGCTGCGCGCCGCCGTGGCCTACCAGCGCGCCGGCATGGGCAAGGCGCTGGTCGTGGGCCGCGAGCATGACGTGCGCGAAAAGCTGGAGGCCGCCGGCCTCGGCGATGCGGTGCGCGAGCTCGAGGTGGTGAACGCCGCCAACTCGCGCCACATGGAGGCCTACAAGCAGTTCCTCTACAACCGTCTCCAGCGCGGCGGCTTCGACAATTATGACATCCAGCGCCTTGCCACCCGCGACCGGCATGTGTTCTCGGCGCTGATGCTGCAGCACGGGCATGGCGACGGCCTCGTGACGGGGGCCACGCGCAAGTCCGCCTATGTGATGCAGCTCATCAACCACGTCTTCGACGCCAAGTCGTCGGATGGCGCGGTGGGGGTCACGGCGCTGCTGCACAAGGGCCGGATCGTCCTGATCGCCGACACGCTGGTGCATGAATGGCCCGAGCCCGAGGATCTGGCCAACATCGCCATCAAGTCGGCCCGCGTGGCGCGCAACCTCGGGCTCGAGCCGCGGGTGGCCTTCGTCTCCTTCTCGACCTTCGGCTATCCGGTCTCCGAGCGGGCGGCCAAGATGGGCAACGCCTCGCGCGTGCTGGACGCGATGAAGGTCGATTTCGAGTATGAGGGCGAGATGACCGTGGATGTGGCGCTGAACGCCGCGGCCATGGCGCAATATCCCTTCTGCCGGCTGAGCGGGCCCGCGAACATCCTCGTCGTGCCCGCGCGACACTCGGCCTCGATCTCGATCAAGCTGATGCAGGAGATGGCCGGGGCCACCGTCATCGGGCCGATCCTCACCGGCGTGTCGAAGCCGATCCAGATCTGCTCGGTCAACTCCACCGTGAACGACATCCTGAACATGGCCGTCATGGCGGCCTGCAAGGTGGGCTGACGGAACACGGCCGCGGGCGGCGGGTGTCACACCGGCCGCCCGATGGCCGAAACCCTTGGCGCGCTGCCGCCGCCGGTCTAGCCTCGGACCCGAACAGGGAGCCGACGATGACCGAACAGATCACCACACATCAGGCCGAGGAAGACAGTCGGAACGAGACGATCCGCATCTGGCTGAATGGCCGGATCCTGCCCAAGGCCGAGGCGCTGGTGTCGGTCTATGACTCGGGCTTCATGCTGGGCGACGGCGTGTGGGAGGGCATCCGCCTCTATGACGGGCGCTGGGCCTTTCTTGACGAGCATCTCGACCGGCTGTTCGAGGCGGCACTGGCGATCGATCTCGAGATCGGCCTGGATCGCGCCGCACTCCGTCAGGCGATCCACGACACGGCCGAGGCCAACGGGATGGTGACCGACGCCCACGCCCGCCTGATGGTCACGCGCGGCGTCAAGACCCGGCCGTTCCAGCATCCCTCGCTGTCGCGGCAGGGGCCCACCATCGCCATCATCATGGAACATTCGCGGCCCAAGGTTCCGCGCCCCATCCGCCTCGCGACCGTGCCGCACATCCGCGGCCTGCCGATGAGCCAGGACCCCAAGCTGAATTCTCATTCCAAACTGAACTGCATCCTCGCCTGCATCGCGGCCGAAAAGGCCGGGGCCGACGAGGCGCTGATGCTCGATGTCCACGGCTTCGTGAACACGACCAATGCCTGCAACTTCTTCATCGTGCGCAAGGGCGAAGTCTGGACCTCAACGGGGGACTACTGCATGAACGGCATAACGCGCGGAAAGGTCATCCAGATTTGCCGCGCGGAGGGCATCCCGGTCTTCGAGAAGAATTTTTCGCTGGTCGAGACCTACTCGGCCGACGAGGCGTTCCTCACCGGCACCTTCGGCGCGCAGACGCCGGTCGGCACGATCGACGGGCGGCGGATCGGATCGGGTGACATGGGTCCGATGACGCGGCGGATCCGCGATCTCTACAAGGCGATGGTGGCGGCATGAGGATCGCGATGTGGTCGGGGCCGCGGAACCTTTCCACGGCCATGATGTATGCGTTTGCGGCGCGCGGTGACTGCGGCGTGTGGGACGAACCCTTCTACGCGGCCTATCTGAAGGCCACGGGGATCGACCACCCGATGCGCGCGCAGATCCTCGCCGCACACGAGACCGACGCGGAGGTGATCGCGCGCCGGTGCGCGGGGGATGCGCCCGGTGGCGAGCCGCTGTTCTACCAGAAGCAGATGACGATGCACATGGTCCCGGGCTTTGAACGGAGCTTCATGCGCACCTGTGAAAATGTTTTCCTGATCCGTCATCCGGCCCGTGTCGTCGCCAGCTACGCCAGAAAGCGGGAAGGCCCGACGCTGGCCGACCTCGGATTTCTCCAGCAGGCCGAGCTTTTCGACGAGGTGGCGGGCTGGCTTGGCCGCCCGCCTCTGGTGATCGACAGCGCCGATATCCGCCGCAACCCGCGGACCGCGCTTGCGAACCTCTGCGCGGGACTCGGCATCCCCTTCACCGAGGCGATGCTGAACTGGCCGGCCGGGGGACATCCGTCGGACGGCATCTGGGCCTCGCACTGGTATGGCGCGGTCCATCGTTCGACCGGCTTCGATGAGCCGGAAGGGCCGCTGCCCGACCTCGAGCCGCAGGATGCCGAACTGGTGCGGCAGGCGCTGCCCCGTTACGAGCGCCTCGCCGCCCATCGCATCAGGACGTGAGGGCCTCCACCTCGCGCACTTCGGCTTCCGACAGGTTCAGCCGGCCCCGCAGCGTGCAGAGATAGGCACGGTTCGCGCTGGTGGTCGGATCGACCGCCGCGCGCGAGGCCAGATAGAACTGCTCCGCCGTCTCCTGATCGCGCACCTGCTCCAGCAGACGGTCGAGCGGTTGGGGATGCGCGATCTCGCGCTCCACCAGACGCCGATCGTCCGCGTCGGCACCCGCGGCGTCGAGCTGGTCGATGATGCGCTGCCGCTCATCGGTCGAAATCGCGCCGTCGGCCCAGGCCGCGGCCACCATCCCCTGCAGCAAGAGCAGGGCCTTGGCGTCCGAAATCGCCTCTTCGGAGGGCTGATCCGCCATCTGTTGCGGTTGCGTGCCGTTCTGCTGGCCGGTCAGGCTGTCGATGACGCCGCCGATCATGCCGCCGATGCCGCCCGACGCGCTGCCAGATGTGCCGCCCGCGCTGCCCGTGGCCGTGCCCGGCGCCCGCGACGGCTGGTCCTGCCACGCGCGGTAGGCCATGTAGGCAAGGGCGGCCATTCCGGCCTTCTTGCTGACACCCGCGCCAAGGGCGGCGGCCGAACCGAGCCCTCCCGCGCGCCCGCCGCGCCCGGCCATCCGCGAGGCCAGCATCAACCCGAGGACTTTCTTGAGGCTCATTTCAGGGTCTCCTCTCCCTTGGGAAAGGAGGTCAACCGGCGCCGCCCGGCGCCGGTTCCGCTTGGGGGCCTCTCAGCCCTTCACGCGTGCGTTGCGCGTGGCAATCAGTTTCAGCCGCAGCGCGTTCAGCCGGATGAAGCCGGCCGCGTCCTTCTGGTCGTAGGCGCCCGCATCCTCCTCGAAGGTGACATGCTTCTCGGAATAGAGCGAGTGATCCGACCAGCGGGCCACGGTGCGGGCGAAGCCCTTGTAAAGCTTGACGCGAACGGTGCCCGAGACATGCTCTTGCGACTTGTCGATCAGCGCCTGAAGCATCTCGCGCTCGGGGCTGTACCAGAAGCCGTTGTAGATCAGCTCGGCGTAGCGCGGCATGATCGAATCCTTGAGGTGCCCCGCGCCGCTGTCGAGCGTGATCTGCTCGATGCCGCGGTGGGCTTCCAGAAGGATCGTGCCTCCGGGCGTCTCGTAGATGCCGCGCGACTTCATGCCGACGAAACGGTTTTCCACCAGATCCAGCCGGCCCACGCCATGCTTGCCGCCCAGCTCGTTCAGCCGGGTCAGGATCGTGGCCGGCGACATGGCCTCGCCATTGATCGCCACCGCGTCGCCCTTCTCGAAGGTGATCTCCACGAATTCCGGCGTGTCGGGCGCCTTCTCGGGATCGACGGTGCGCTGATAGACATAGTCCGGCGCTTCCTCGCCCGGGTTCTCCAGCACGCGACCCTCGGACGAGGTGTGCAAGAGGTTCGCATCGACCGAGAAGGGCGCCTCGCCGCGCTTGTTCTTGGCAATCGGGATCTGGTTCTGCTCGGCGAACTCGATCAGCCTGGTGCGCGAGGTCAGATCCCACTCGCGCCACGGCGCGATCACCTTGATGGCGGGGTCGAGCGCATAGGCCGTCAGCTCGAAGCGCACCTGGTCGTTGCCCTTGCCGGTCGCGCCGTGGGCCACCGCATCGGCCCCGGTCATGGCCGCGATCTCGACCAGCCGCTTGGCGATCAGCGGCCGCGCGATCGAGGTGCCGAGCAGGTAGAGCCCCTCGTAGAGCGCATTCGCCCGGAACATCGGGAAGACGAAGTCGCGCACGAACTCCTCGCGCACATCCTCGATGAAGATGTTGTCCGGCTTGATGCCCAGCATCACCGCCTTCTCGCGGGCGGGTTCCAGTTCCTCGCCCTGGCCGAGGTCGGCGGTGAAGGTCACGACCTCGCAGCCGTATTCGGTCTGCAGCCACTTCAGGATGATCGAGGTGTCGAGCCCGCCGGAATAGGCAAGGACGACTTTCTTCGGGGCGGACATGCGGGGCTCCATGGCGGGAAAGTTCGCACGCCGGTCTAGTGAACTTCGCCGTTCTGAACAAGGGGCGCAGGCGTGCGAGGGCGTGGCGGAGGCTGACGGAAGCCGCTAGGGTGCGCGCATGACCCAGTTTGCCCGAAACGCCCGTTCCGCCACCCGTGCCCTGCGCGATCTGTTTCCCGAGACGCCGCTCCAGCGCAACGACCATCTCTCGGCCCGGTATCAGGCCGAGATCTGGCTGAAGCGCGAGGATCTGACGCCGGTGCGCAGCTACAAGCTGCGGGGGGCCTTCACGGCGATGCGCAAGGTGCGCGACGCTCGGCCCGAGCAGCGATCCTTCGTCTGCGCCTCGGCGGGCAACCATGCGCAGGGTGTGGCCTACGCCTGCCGGCACTTCGGCGTGCGGGGCACGATCTTCATGCCGGTGACGACGCCGCAGCAGAAGATCGACAAGACGCGCACCTTCGGCGGCGAGGCGGTCCAGATCGTGCTGACGGGCGACTATTTCGACCAGACGCTCGCGGCCGCGCAGGCGTGGTGCGCCGAGCAGGGGGCGCACTTCCTGGCCCCCTTTGACGATCCCGACGTGATCGAGGGTCAGGCGAGCGTCGGGGTGGAACTGCTCGAGCAGCTGGGCCGGGCGCCGGATCTCGTGGTCCTGCCGGTGGGCGGAGGGGGGCTTGCCTCGGGCGTGACGGCCTTCCTGCGATCCGAGGCGCCGGGCACGGCCTTTCGTTTCGTCGAGCCGGAGGGCGGGGCCAGCCTGCGCGCGGCCCTTGCGGCGGGCGGGCCGGTGGCGCTGCCGCGGGTGAACAGCTTCGTGGACGGGGCGGCGGTGGCGCGGCTGGGCGATCTGCCCTTCTCGATGCTCGACTGGGCGCAGCCCGGACAGGTGCTGCTCGCGCCCGAGGACCGGATCTGCATCACCATGCTCGAGATGCTGAACGTCGAGGGCGTCGTGCTTGAACCCGCGGGCGCCCTTTCGGTGGATGTGCTGCCCGAACTTGCCGAGGAGATCCGCGGCCGGACGGTCGTCTGCGTGACGTCGGGCGGCAACTTCGACTTTGAACGCTTGCCCGAGGTGAAGGAGAGGGCGCAACGCTACTCGGGCCTCAAGAAGTATTTCATCCTTCGGATGCCCCAGCGGCCCGGGGCCCTGCGGGAGTTCCTGATGATGCTTGGCCCCGACGACGACATCTCGCGGTTCGAGTATCTCAAGAAGTCGGCGCGCAACTTCGGCTCGGTCCTGATAGGGATCGAGACGAAGAAGGCCGAGAACTTCACGCGTCTCGTCGAGGTGATGGAGGCGGCCGGGCTCAAGCATCGCGACATCACGGGCGATGAGGCGCTGGCGGAATTCCTGATCTAGACTCCAGCCCCGTGAGGAAATCCATCCGCGCGAGGCGGTAGCCTGCGATCAGGGCGTCGAGGTTGACCTCTGATCCCCGCCCGCCCGCCGCGAGCCGTTCCCCCTCCTCGCAGAGACGCGAGACGGCGACGAAGCCCAGGTTGAGCGCGGACCCCTTGAGGAAATGCAGCATCTCCTCGAGGCCCGGACCCGGGCGGCCGGCAAGGCTTCGGATCGTCGCGTCCGTCTCTTCGAGAAACATCTGCACCACCTCGTCAAAGCCCTCGCGGCCAACCTCGTCCCGCAGGGCCGCGATCCTGTTCCAGTCTATCATCCTGTCCGCCCGTCCGGTTTGCATGGCTGACATTCGCCGCTCCGCCTTAACGTTGCATGACCGCAGGACCGGCCGATGCGGATCATTTTAGCCTTCATGCGCCCTTAAGCTCCGGTCCCGCATCCTTGGCGCGCAACCCGCCGAGAGGCCCATCTTGAAGACACACCCGTGAGCGCCCGATCCCTTCTGATGACGGATGCCGCCCCGTGCCGATCCGCCGCTTGCTCGCGGCATGTGCTGGTCGTGGACGACAGTCGAGCCCAGCGGCGGCTGCTTGCGCTGTCGCTGAGGCGCTGGGGCTATCGCGTGAGCGAGGCCGCCGGGGCCGCCGAGGCGCTGGAGCTGTGCCGCACGGCGGACATCGACATCGTCCTGAGCGACTGGATGATGCCGGGCCTCTCGGGGCTCGACCTGTGCCGCCTCATCCGGGCGCTTCCACGGGAAAACTACTGCTACTTCATCCTGTTGACCTCATGCTCGGGCACGGGCGAGGTTGTGGACGGTCTCGATTGCGGCGCCGACGACTATCTGGTGAAGCCCGTCGCCCCCGACGAGCTTCGCGCCCGGCTGCGCGCCGGTGAGCGCGTGCTGGGGATGCAGGCCGAGCTGGTGGGCAAGAACCACCTGCTCGAAGAGGCCTTCGGCGAGCTGCGCGCCGTCTATGAGACGCTCGATCGCGACCTGATGGAGGCCCGCAAGCTGCAGCAGTCGCTCGCACGGGACCGGCACCGGCGGTTCGGCAACTCGACCGTCACGCTCCTGATGCGGCCCTCGGGCCGGGTCGGGGGGGATCTGGCGGGCTCGTTCGAGATCGCGACCGGGCGGGTCGCCATCTACTCGATCGATGTCTCGGGCCATGGCGTCGCCTCGGCGCTGATGACCGCGCGGCTGGCGGGGCTGCTCTCGGGCGTCTCGCCCGACCAGAACTTCGCGTTGACAGGTGGCAACTGCTATCGGTGCAAGGGGCGGCAGACCTGGCCGCCCGACATGGTGGCAAGCCGGTTCAACCGCATGATGGAGGATCTGCAGGTGGATCAGTATTTCACCATGGCCTATGCCGAGATCGATCTCGACACCGGCCGGGTGGAGCTGGTTCAGGCGGGGCATCCGCATCCCGTCGTGATGCGCGCCGACGGCACGATCGAGATGTTGGGGCAGGGCGGCCTGCCGATCGGCCTGATCCCGGATGCCAGCTACGAGCGCACCGACTGTCGCCTCGCCCCGGGCGACCGGGTGCTTCTGCTGTCGGATGGCGTCACGGAATGTCCCGACGCCTCGGGCCATGCGCTGGGAGAGGAGGGGCTTGCGACGCTGCTGCACGCCAACGCGGGGCTCGGCTCCGAGGCGCTGATGGAGGCGCTGGTCTGGTCGCTTCACGACCGGATGGGGGGTGCGGATCTTCGGGACGATGTCTCGGGCGTCATGCTCGACTACCGTCCCTGATGCCGCGCGGCCCGCGGGGGATCAGCGCAGGGCCCGTTCCAGAAGCGCGCGGTCGCCGGGGTTTCTCAGCTGCCTCAGCGCCTCGTCGATGGGCAGCCAGACGGCGTGGTGGCCGGGTTCGGTGGGCGGGCCGAGGCGCCGGACGGGGCGGGCGAGGTAAACCGTGCAGAGCTTCTCGGCCCAGAGGTCGTATTCCGGCATGTGGGTGAAGCGGCGGAAGGCGCCGACCCTGCGGGCCTGCCCGATGCGCCAGCCCGTCTCTTCCATCACCTCGCGGTGCAGGGCCGCGACCGGATGCTCGCCGGGGTCGATCCCGCCTCCGGGCAACTGGAACTCGGCAAAGGGTTGTTCCTGAAACGTGGTGAGGATCTCGCCGCCGCTCAGCAGCACGGCATAGACCCCCGCCCTGCGCCTGTAGCGCCGGTCCGCCCGGACCGGCTCGCCATACCGCCTGATCATCTGCCCTTGGTCCCCCGGTTGTCCTGCCTATATTGTGGCGGTATGCCAAGGCTCGTGCCTCAAGGAAACCCCATGACCATCGGTTCACAGATCGCCTGGGACGATACCGTCCTGCCCTTCCAGCTTGACCGCTCGGACATCCGCGGCCGTGTGGTGCGGCTGGATGGCGTGCTCGAGGAAGTGCTGTCGAAGCATGATTACCCGCCGCAGATCGAGGCGCTGGTGGCCGAGGCGTCGCTGCTGACCGCGCTGATCGGGCAGGCGATCAAGCTGCGCTGGAAACTGTCGCTGCAGATCCGCGGCAACGGGGCGGTGCGGATGATCGCCACCGACTATTACGGGCCTTCGGAGGATGGCGAGCCCGCACGGATTCGGGCCTATGCGAGCTACGTTGCCGAGGATCTGGCCTCCGGCGCCGCCTTCGACCAGCTGGGTGAGGGCTATTTTGCCATCCTGATCGATCAGGGGCAGGGGATGGTGCCCTATCAGGGCATCACGCCGATCGCGGGCGGGTCGCTGACCGCCTGCGCCGAGACCTATTTCGCCCAGTCCGAGCAGCTTCCCACCCGCTTTGCCCTGTCCTTCGGGCAGTCCACCGCCAACGGCGCGACTCACTGGCGGGGCGGCGGCGTGATGCTTCAGCACATGCCCAAGGCCTCGCCCGGCGTGGCGGGCGAGGGCGGCTCGGGCGAGGGCGGGCTTCTGCAGCACCACGACCTGCTCGAGGGCGACGAGGGCGAGAACTGGACGCGCGCGAACCTGCTGCTCGACACGGTCGAGGATCTCGAGCTGGTGGGCCCGTCGGTGCAGCCGCCGGACCTGCTCGTGCGGCTGTTCCACGAAGAGGAGCCGCGCGTGTTCGAGGCGCAGACCCTGCGCTTTGGCTGCTCCTGTTCGGCTGATCGGGTGCGCGAGTCGCTGTCGATCTACGCGCCCGAGGAGATCGCCGAGATGACGACCGATGAGGGCATCCTCACCGCGGACTGCCAGTTCTGCGGCGCGCATTACGAGTTCGATCCCGCGACGCTCGGGACCGGCGCAAGGAGCGGCGATGCCTGACGCGCTGCGCCGCGCGCTGCAGAGCGGCGGCGCCGCCTCGTCCGACCATGACCTGAATCCGGGCACCGTGCTGCCGCCCGACCGTCGCCTGCGGGCGGCGGCCGTTCTGGTGCCGGTCTGGCAGGGCGAGGGCGGCGCGCGGGTCATCCTGACCAAGCGCGCCTCGCATCTGGCGCACCACCCAGGCCAGATCGCCTTTCCGGGTGGCAAGATCGATCCGGGTGACGCCAGCCCCGAGGCGGCGGCCCTGCGCGAGGCGCAGGAAGAGATCGGCCTGCCCCCGGCGCAGGTCGATCTGATCGGCCGGCTTCCGCTGCATGAGACGGTGACGGGCTATATGGTCGTTCCGGTTCTGGCCGAGGTGCGCGGCCCCTTCGTGCCGATCCCGCAGGAGGCCGAGGTGGAAGAGGCCTTCACCGTCCCGTTTGCGCACCTGCTCGATTTCGCTCACTACCGGGTCGAGCAGCGGCTCTGGCGCGGCGTCTGGCGGCGCTACTATGTGGTGCCCTATGGACCCTACTACATCTGGGGCGCCACGGCGCGGATCCTCTACGGGCTGGCCGAAAGGATGCGGGCGTGAGGATTGAAGGCGACTGGATTTCCGAGCCGGCGACGCAGAGGTTCTGCGCGGCCCTCGCCGCCGCCGGGCATCGCGCGCTCTTCGTGGGGGGATGCGTGCGCAACGCGCTGCTCGGGCGGCCGGTGGCCGACATCGACCTTGCGACGGATGCGGTGCCCGACACCGTCTCGGCGGTCGCGGCGGCGGCGGGGTTCAAGGTTGTGCCGACCGGGATCGAGCATGGCACGGTGACGGTGATTGCCTCGGGCATCCCGCACGAGGTCACGACGTTCCGGCGGGATGTGGAGACCTTCGGCAGGCACGCGGTCGTGGCCTTCTCGACGGATGTGGCCGAGGACGCGGCCCGGCGCGACTTCACCATGAACGCCCTCTATGCCGAGGCAACGGGAGAGGTGATCGACCCGCTCGGCGGTCTGCCCGACCTGATCGCCCGCCGCGTGCGCTTCGTGGGCGATCCGATCCAGCGGATCGAAGAGGATTACCTGCGCATCCTGCGCTTCTTCCGCTTTCACGCGATCTATGGCGATCCCGCGGAAGGTCTGGACGCCGAAGGGCTGGCGGCCTGCGCGGCGCGCACCGAGGGGCTCTGCCAGCTCTCGCGCGAGCGGGTGGGGGCCGAGATGCGCAAGCTGCTCGCGGCCTGCGATCCCGCCCCTGCGGTGGCGGCGATGGAAGCGGCGGGCGTGCTCGGCCGGGTTCTGCCGGGCGCCTCGGCGCGCGCCCTGCCGTTGCTGGTCCATCTGGAGGAGGGCCGGCCCGCGGGTTGGCTCGTGCGCCTCGCCAGCCTCGGCGGAGAGGAGGTGGCCGACCGCCTGCGCCTGTCGCGCGCCGACGGGGTGGCGCTGGGCCGGCTGCGGGCTGCGGCGCTGCGGGGCGCGCCGCCGGCCGAGCAGGGCTACCGTCTGGGCCCTGATCTGGGCGCGGGGGCCGTGCTGCTGCATGCGGCCCTCTGTGAGGCCCCACCGCCCGAAGGCTGGCGGGCCGAGGTGGCGCGGGGGGCCTGCGCCCGCTTCCCCGTGACGGCCGCCGACCTCATGCCCGCGCTGGCCGGCCCCGCCCTCGGCGCCCGGCTTCGCGAGCTTGAGGAGCGTTGGATCGCCTCGGATTTCCGGCTGGACCGGGCGGCGCTGCTGGGCTGAACTCTGCGCATTTCCTTTGCGGGAGGGCAGGCTATATCTTGGCGGCATTCACGAGGCCCTCCCCATGTTCCGCTTCTTCGAGAACCTGGTCGATCCCTATGCGCCCTGGGACCGGACCGACACCCCGCCCCGCCGACTGTGGCCCTTTCTGAAGGACTATGTGCAGCCCTTCCGCAAGGTCTTTGCCATCACGGGCCTGATGTCGGTGCTGAACGCCTCGGTCGAGGTGCTGCTGATCTGGTATGTGGGGCGCCTTGTGGACCTTCTGGCCGAGGGCACGCCGCAGCAGGTCTGGGAGAGCCACGGGCTCGAGGTCATCGCCGTCGCGCTGGCGATCCTGCTTCTGCGGCCGCTGGTGGCGGGGGTGGACGTGGCGCTGCTGCACAACACGATCCTGCCCAACTTCGGCACGCTGATCCGCTGGCGGGCGCACAACCATGTCCTGCGCCAGCCCGTCGGCTGGTTCGAGAGCGACTTCGCCGGCCGGATCGCCAACCGGATCATGCAGACCCCGCCCGCGGCGGGCGATGCGGTGTTCCAGACCTTTGACGCGGGCGCCTTCGCCATCACCACGGTGATCGGCGCGGTCTTCGTGCTGGCCGATGCCGACCCGCGCCTTGCGCTGCCGCTGATCGTCTGGTTCGTCCTTTACGGGCTGCTGGTGCGCTGGACGGTCCGCCACGCGGGCCCGGCCGCCAAGGCCTCGTCCGACGCGCGCTCGGCGGTGACGGGGCGGGTGGTCGATGCCTACACCAACATCCATTCCGTGAAGCTCTTTGCCCATCACGACCGCGAACTCGACTACGCCCGCGAGGCGATCGAGCATGCGCGCACCACCTTCCAGAAGGAAATGCGCATCATCACGCGCATGGATGTGACCCTGACGCTGCTGAACGGCGCGCTCATCACCTCGGTCACCGGCTGGGCGATCCTGCTGTGGTATCAGGGGGAGGCGACGGTCGGGATCGTGGCGGCCTCGACCGCGCTGGTGCTGCGGCTGAACAACATGACCTACTGGATCATGTGGGCGACCAGCTCGCTCGTGCAGGCGCTGGGCGTGGTGGCCGAGGGGATGGAGACCATCGCCCAGCCCATCGGCCTCGTGGACCGGCCCGGCGCGCGGCCTCTGCGGCTGACGGCCGGCGGGATCGAGCTGGACAGGGTCTCGCACCACTACGGCCGCGGCTCGGGCGGGCTGGACCGGGTGACGCTTTCCATCGCGCCGGGCGAGAAGGTGGGTATCGTCGGCCGCTCGGGCGCCGGGAAATCCACGCTCGTGAAACTCATGCTGCGCTTCTACGACCCCGAGGGCGGGCACATCCGCATCGACGGGCAGGACGTGACCGAGGTCACGCAGGAGAGCCTGCGCCGCGCCATCGGCATGGTGCAGCAGGATTCAAGCCTCCTGCATCGGTCGGTGCGGGACAACATCCTCTATGGCCGGCCGGGGGCGAGCGACGAGGACATGATCCTCGCCGCGAAGCGGGCCGAGGCGCATGACTTCATCCTGACGCTTGAGGATCCCGAGGGGCGGCACGGCTACGACGCCCATGTCGGCGAGCGCGGGGTGAAGCTTTCCGGAGGGCAGCGCCAGCGGATCGGGCTGGCGCGCGTGATGCTGAAGGACGCGCCGATCCTGATCCTCGACGAGGCCACCTCGGCGCTCGACAGCGAGGTGGAGGCGGCGATCCAGGAGACGCTCTACCGGGTGATGGAGGGCAAGACCGTGATCGCCATCGCCCACCGGCTTTCGACGATCGCCGCGATGGACCGGATCGTGGTGCTCGAGGAGGGCCGGGTGGCCGAGACCGGAAGCCACGCCGAGCTGCTGGCGCAGGGCGGGCTCTATGCGCGGTTCTGGGCCCGGCAGTCGGGCGGCTTCATCGGCACCGAGGATGCCGCGGAATGAACCTCGTGCGCCTCGGCAACCTGATCGACGCCTTCCGACCGGCCGACGGTCCCCCGCCGCAGAGCCTCGGCGCCTTCATGCGCTGGTGCCTGCGGGGGTCCTGGCCGATGCTCGGCCTTGCGGCGGCGCTGTCGGCGCTGGCGGGCACCTTCGAGGTCGTCTCGGCCATGATCATCGGCTGGGTGATCGATGCGGCCGTGGCCTCGGGGCCGGAGGCGTTCTTCTCGCAGCATCTGGGGCTTCTGGCGGTCTTTCTGGGCTTCTACCTCTTTGTCCGGCCGGTCTCGTTCGGCCTCTCGTCGGCCGCGAACTCGATCGTGATCGGGCCGAACGTCCTGCCCCTGGTGCTGAGCCGGCTGCACCGCTGGACACTGGGGCAGGCGGTGACCTTCTTTGACAACGACTTCGCCGGCCGCATCGCGCAAAAGCAGATGCAGGCGGCCCGCGCCGTCACCGATGCCGTGACCGAGATCATCAACACGGTCGCCTTCGCGCTGGCCTCTGTCGTGGCCTCGACGCTCTATCTGCTGTCGGTGGACTGGCGGGTGGCCCTCGCGCTGGGCCTGTGGCTCGTGGCCTACCTCGGCCTCATCCGCTACGATCTGCCCAAGGTGCGCGTCAATTCCGCGGCCCGCGCCTCGGCAAGGGCGATGGTGTCGGGGCAGGTGGTCGATACGATCACCAACATCAAGACGGTCAAGCTTTTCGCCCATGCCGACTTCGAGGATCAGGTGGCGCTCCGCGCGATGGAGAGCTTCCGCGACCGCTCGCTCGAGTTCGGCGTGATCTCGACCTGGTTCCGGTCGGCGCTGATGGCGCTGTCGGGGCTGTTGCCCGTGCTGCTGATCGGCGGCACCCTGCTTCTGTGGCAGCGGGGCGAGGCCACCGCGGGCGCCATCGCGGCGGCGGGGGCCATCGCCATGCGCATCTCGCAGATGTCGGGCTGGGTGAGCTTCACGCTGATGTCGATCTACACCTCGATCGGCGAGGTCGAGGACGGGATGCGCACCCTCTCGGTGCCGCATGCCCTGCCCGACCGTGCGGGCGCGGCGCCGCTGGCGAGGGTGCGCGGCGAGATCCGGTTCGACCGGGTGAGCTTTGCCTACGGGCGCGGCTCGGGCGGGCTTCATGGCCTCGACCTCACCGTTCGGCCGGGGGAAAAGCTGGGCATCGTGGGCGCCTCGGGGGCGGGGAAATCCACGCTCGTTTCGCTGCTGCTGCGGCTTTACGACCCCGAGGAGGGACGGGTGCTGATCGACGGCCACGACCTGCGCTTGGTCACGCAGGAGAGCCTGAGGCGGCAGATCGCGATGGTCACGCAGGAGACGGCGATGTTCAACCGCTCGGCGCGCGACAACATCATGTATGGCCGCCCGGATGCCAGCGACGAGGAGATGATCGCCGCCGCCCGCGCCGCCGAGGCCGACGAGTTCATCACCGCGATGGCCGACCATTCCGGCCGCCACGGCTATGACGCCTTCCTCGGCGAGCGTGGCGTGAAGCTCTCGGGCGGGCAGCGCCAGCGGATCGCGCTGGCCCGCGCCTTCCTGAAGGACGCGCCGATCCTCGTCCTGGATGAGGCCACCTCGGCGCTCGACAGCGAGGTCGAGGCCTCGATCCAGGAGGCGCTGGCGCGGGTGATGGAGGGCAAGACGGTGCTGGCCATCGCGCACCGTCTGTCGACCATCGCGGCGATGGACCGGATCGTCGTGCTGGACCGGGGCTTTATGGTCGAGCAGGGCACCCACGACGAACTGCTGGCCCAGAACGGGCTTTACGCGCGCTACTGGAACCGGCAAAGCGGCGGCTTCATGGCGTGCGAGGAAGAGGCCGCGGAGTGATCGTCACCATCGAGAGGTTGGGTCATCTGGGCGATGCGATCGGCCAGGGTGTCTTCGTGTCCGGCGCCCTGCCGGGGGAGATTGTCGAGGGCGAGGTTCACGAGGGCCGGATCGCCGCGCCGCGCATCCTGACGCCCTCGCCGGACCGTGTGCGCCCGCCCTGTCCCCATGCCCGCAGCTGCGGCGGATGCCTGCTGCAACATGCCTCGGACGGGTTCGCGGAGCGGTGGAAGCAGGAGGTCGTGCGTTCGGCGCTGGCGGGGCAGGGGCTCGAGGCGCCGTTCCGGCCGATGGCGGTCTCGCCGCCTGCGACGCGCCGGCGCGCGGTGCTCTCGGGGCGGCGAACGAAGGGCGGGGCGCTGGTGGGGTTCCACGCGCGCCAGTCAGGCACGATCATTCCGATCCCCGAGTGCAAGCTCCTTCATCCCGACCTGATGCAGGCGATCCCCGCGCTCGAGGCGCTGGTCCGGGCCGCCGGCTCCCGCTCGGGCGAGCTGTCGCTGACCGTGACGCGCAGCCTGGGCGGGCCCGACGTGGCGGTGACGGGCGGCAAGGCGCTCGACGCGCCGCTTCGCGCCGAGCTTGCCCGGATTGCCGAAGAGCGGTCGCTGGCCCGGCTGACGTGGGACGGTGAGACCATCGCGCTGCGCGTGCCGCCCGCGCAGGCGTTCGGTGCGGCCCGCGTGGTGCCGCCGCCGGGTGCCTTCCTTCAGGCGACGGCGGAGGGCGAGGCGGCGCTTCTGGCCGCCGTGCGCGATGCCATCGGCGAAGCGCGAACGGTGACCGACCTCTTTGCCGGCGTGGGGACCTTCGCGCTGCCGCTGGCCGCCGCGGCCGAAGTCCATGCCGTCGAGGGGGATGCGGCCATGACCGCGGCGCTCGATCGCGGCTGGAGGCAGGCGCAGGGCCTGAAGCGGGTGACGGCCGAGACGCGCGACCTGTTCCGCCGCCCGCTCGAGCCGGACGAGCTTCGCCGGGCCGAGGCGGTGGTGATCGACCCGCCCCGCGCCGGGGCCGAGGCGCAAGGCGCGGCGCTGGCGCGTGCGCGGGTGCCTGTGATCGCCTTTGTCTCGTGCAACCCGGTGACCTTCGCGCGGGATGCGGCGCTTCTCGTGCGGGCGGGCTACCGGCTCGACTGGGTCCAGGTGGTGGATCAGTTCCGGTGGTCGGCGCATGTGGAGCTGGCCGCGCGGCTCAGCCTGCCGGCCTGAGCGGGTCAGGGCAACGCTTCAGACAGATTTAACCATCCTGTCCAAAGATTGTCTGGCGAGGAAGACCGAATCCGGGTATTCCAGAAACAAAAAAACATGTCGGGCAGTGAACATGAAATTTCTGAAGATTACCCTGATCATCCTCGCGCTCGGGCTGACCGGATGCGGTGACTCGAAGATTCGCTCCTACGAGGGTCCGCCGGTCACCAGCGTGCAGGTCCACAAGGCCGAGCGGAAGATGTACCTGCTGAGCGGGGCCAAGGTCCTGCGCCAGTATGACATCGGGCTCGGCTTCAAGCCGACCGGCCACAAGCAATATGAAGGCGATGGCCGCACGCCCGAAGGCGTGTATTTCATCGACCGGCAGAACCCGCGCTCGTCCTACCACCTGTCGCTCGGGATCTCCTATCCCAACACGGCGGACCAGAAGATGGCCTTCCTCGAGGGCAAGAAGCCCGGGGGCGACATCTTCATCCACGGCCGGGGCAAGTACAACGGCCCGAACAAGCGTGACTGGACGGCCGGCTGCATCGCCGTGACCGATCAGGAGGTCGAGGAGATCTACGCGATGGTGCGGGTGGGCACCCCGATCTACATCCTGCCCTGACCGGGCAAGGGGCGCCCCGGCCTGATCGGGGCGCCGAACCTGTGCGTCAGAGACCGGCGACGGCCATCGGGCCCGCGGCGCCGGTCACGACCGTCCACCAGATCTTGCCCTGCGGCTCCTGATACCAGGCAAAGCCGAGATCGGTGGCAGTGGGGTCCAGCACGATGTCGCGCGTGTCCTTCTGCTCCATCCAGGCGGCCAGGGTCTCAAGCTCGGTCTGGTAGGTCTCGGAGATCAACTCGCCCTTGAGCTTGCCCCGGTAGCCGGACCGCTGCACGCGCAGGAGCGGCGACGAGCCGTCCGAGCCGAAGTGCCAGGGACGGTTCTGCACCGACATGTCCCGCGCGTGGGTGGCGGCCGCGGCCGTCAACTCGGAATTGAGCTGCAGCGGCGCCGCGCCCTTGGCCTGACGCAGCGTGTTGACCGAATCGAGCAGCCGATAGGTGACCTCGCCCTGCTGGCCCGAGCCGATCTTGTAGACCTGCGGAAGCGGCTTGCCGTCGGGTCCGAGTGCGACCTCGGTGGTCGAGGCGCAAGCCGACAGGACCAGGGCGCCGCAAAGCGCGAGCGCAGAGATAGTCTTCATGTGTCATCCACCCACAAGGATCATTCCGGCCCTCATAACAGAAAGGCCGCAGCCTGTTCAAACGCATCTCGGACGGTCAGTTCGGCGTTGACGCGGCCGTGAATTGTCGCCACTGGCCCGCAGGGATAGGATGCTTCGGTCCGAAATCTCGGGCACCAGGATCAAGGAGACGAGCGGAATGGGTGCGGATCAATCGAACAGGCTCGACCGTCGCACGCTGCTGTGGGGCGCGGCCGCGGGGCTCGGCGCGATGGCGCTGCCGGCGCGGGCGCAGGAAGCTGCCGAAAGTGTCATTCCGGCAGCCCAGAGCCCGGTGCGCAACAACATATCGAGCTTTCGGATGCTCGACTGGCAGCCCTACTTCTCGAGCCTGCGCAACGGCGCCGTTCTGGTCGACATCACCTCGCGCGCGCTGCACTACTGGTCCGAGGACGGGCAGACCTACCTGCTCTTCCCCACCTCCGTGCCGCTGTCCGAGGATCTGACGCGCCGGGGCCGGACCGAGGTGGTGCAGAAGGTGGTGGCGCCGCCGTGGCGTCCGACGCCCGCCATGAAGGAACGCAACCCCGAGTGGCCGGACATGGTGCCGGGTGGCGCGCCGGACAACCCGCTCGGAACCCACGCGCTCTACCTGTCCTGGACCTACTACCGCATCCACGGCACGCATGACACGCGCAAGATCGGGCGCAAATCGTCCAACGGTTGCATCGGCCTCTACAACGAGCACATCCAGCAACTCTTCCCCCTCTCGAAGGTGGGGACACAGGTGCTGCTGATTTGACGTAAGGCTGCAACAGTCAAGGGAACTTCAGCGACCCTCGTTGCTTTCCCTCGAGCATGCTGCTTATTCAGCATCACGAGGAACAGTCTTGGGGGCACCCGGCCGCCTCAGCTCAATCTGACCGGGTGCCAAATCTGGAGGTCACAAATGAAGAAACTTGCGCTCGCCGCTGCCCTGTCCATCGCCGCCACGTCCGCCTTTGCCGGCGGCATGGCCGAACCCGTCATGGAACCGGCCATCGTGGAAGCCGAAACCGCGTCGTCGGGCGGCATCCTCGTTCCGCTGATGCTTCTGGTGGTCGTGGCTGCCGTCGCCGCCAACTGATCGGCGCGACACAGGATCCGGGGCGGCGGGGAAACCTGCCGCCTTTTTCGTTTCCGCAAGCGGTGCCGGGGCCGGTCTCAGTCCCGGCCCACCCAGCCCGCGAGATTTTCCTCGATCACGGCGACCAGCGCCTTGATATGCGCCTCATCGTCGTTGAGGCAGGGGATGTAGGTGAACTCCTCGCCACCGGCCTCTTCAAAGGCCTCGCGGATCTCGCCGTTGATCTCTTCCAGCGTCTCGATGCAGTCGGCCGAGAAGGCGGGCGCGATCACCGCGATCCGCTTCTTGCCGGCGCGCGCCAGTTCGGCCACATGCTCGACCGTGTAGGGCTTGAGCCATTCCTCGGGGCCGAACACCGACTGGAAGGTCGTGTCGATCGCGTCCTTGTTCCAGCCCAGCCGCTCGCGCAGCAGGCGCGAGGTCTTGGCGCACTGGCAATGGTAGGGGTCGCCGGCGAGCAGGTAGCGTTTCGGCATCCCGTGGTAGGAGGCCACGAGCACATCCGGGCGGTGGTCAAGATCGGCGTAGGCCCGCTCGACCGACCGGGCCAGCGCGTCGATATAGAGCGGATGGGCGTAATATTCCGGCGCCGTCCGAACCGCGGGCTGGCGCTTTTCCTTCATCATGGCGCGGAAGAACTGGTCGTTGGCCGTCGCCGAGGTCGCGCCGGCGTAATGCGGATAGAGCGGGAAGAAGAGGATCTTCTCGCATCCCGCATCAACCATCGCGCGCACGCGGCTTTCCGTCGAGGGATTGCCGTAGCGCATGCAGAAATCGACCATGACCCGGTTGCCGTGAAGCGCCCGCATCTCGGCGGCGATCTTCGCGGTCTGGTCGCGGGTGATGGTCATGAGGGGGCTTTCGCCCTTGTCGTGGTTCCAGATCAGCTTGTAGTTGGCGCCCGACGAGAATGGGCGCTTGGACAGGATCAGGATCTGGAGAAGCGGCTGCCACTTCCAGGCCGGGTAGTCGATCACGCGCTTGTCCGAGAGGAACTCGTTCAGGTAGCGCCGCATCGACCAGTAGTCATAGTTGTCGGGCGTGCCGAGGTTGGCAAGCAGGATGCCGATCTTGGGCTGCGGCAAGTCCGGGTGGTCGGCGGGCGCGTGGGTCAGCCGGTCTTCGCCGGGATGGATCGGCTCTTCGGCCCCCAGGGTTCGCGCCTGCTCCGGCGTGGCTTGCAGCATCGGCGTCATTCCGCTTCCATACATTCAATCCGTGAGACACATATAGGCATTGGGACCGGGGTCAACCATCGCCCTTGTGGATGGCATCCTTCCGCGCCGCCTCGAGCGCATCCGCAAGGCTCTGCGCGGCCGACCCGGGGCGGAGCGGTTTCTGCTGGCTGTCATGCGGGGCCCAGCCGGTCAGGCAGATGATCTCGAAGCTCGCCACGATCCGGTCATCGGCCCGGCGCGGGTAGCGGGCCTCGGCCTCGGCAAAGAGCGCGCGCCGGCTCGGGCGGCGGAGCCGGGCGTCGAGGGCGTTGGACTCGCCCATCGCCCGCAGGTCGCGCATCAGATGCAGCGTATCGCGGTAACGCACCTCACGGATGAGCGAGTCCGCCACCGGAAGCGCAAAGCCGGCCCGCTGCAGAAGGCCCCCCAGGTCCCGGATCTCGGCCATCGGCAGCACGCGAGGCGAGAGGCCGCCGCTCACCGCGGCCTCGGCCTCGGCGAGCGCGATCCGCAACTCCGACAGCGTCCGCCCGCCGAACAGAAGCCCCAGGAACAGCCCGTCCGGCCGGAGCGCCCTGCGGCACTGGACCAGCTGGCCGACGGGATCGTTGGCCCAGTGCATCGCCAGCGCATGTATCACGAGATCGTGTGCCTCGGGCTCGAGCGCGAGCCGATCGGCGTCCGCCACGATCGGGGCATCCGGCAGCCGATCGCGCCAGACTTCGGGGAAGGCCGAGACCACGGCGGGGGCCGTAAACCTCCTGTTAACCTCGGCCAGTCTTTCCTCGATCTCGAGGGCGGCTTCCTCGTGCAGGAACAGTTCGGGCGCGCGTCGGGCGCGGGTCCGGTTCCGGTCGAGGGCGGTGCGGTCGGTCAGGGTGGGGGTCATGGGGCCTCTGGCGCGAGGTAAGGGGGGCGGCATGGGATTGCAAGCGGCGCTGCGCCTTCTGTTCCCGCCCCAGTGCCTGCTCTGCGAGACGCTGGTCACGACCGAGTTCGGCCTCTGCGGCCCGTGCTGGCGCGAGACACCCTTTGTCGCCGGTCTCGTCTGCGATCTCTGCGGCAGCCCGCTGCCGGGCGAGGATCCGGGCCACCCGGTTCATTGCGACGAATGCCTGACCTCGGCCCGACCCTGGGACCACGGGCGCGCGGCCATGCTCTACCGCGACAATGGCCGCAAGCTTGTGCTGGCGTTGAAGCATGGGGACCGGCTGGATCTGGTGCGGCCTGCCGCGGGATGGATCCTGCGCGCCGCACAGCCCCTCCTGTCGCCCGGCGTGCTGGTGGTGCCGGTGCCCCTGCACTGGACCCGCTTGCTCGGGCGCCGCTACAACCAGTCGGCCCTGCTCTCGGCGGAACTGGCCCGGCAGGCGGGGCTGGACCATTGTCCCGACGCGCTGGTGCGGGGGCGCAACACCCACAGCCAGGAGGGTCGCAGCCGGGAGGGCCGGTTCGAGAACATGACCGGCGCCATCCTGCCCCATCCGAAGCGCGGCCGGTTGCTGCGCGGACGACGTGTGCTGCTCGTAGATGACGTGATGACCTCGGGCGCCACCCTCGCCGCGGCGACCGAGGCCTGTCACGGGGCCGGCGCCACCCACGTCTCGGTGGCCGTGCTGGCGCGCGTTGCGAAGGACGCCTAAATCCCTATAGTCACGAACGACCGGAAGGGAATGCCATGAAGCCCGTCGAGATCTACACCACGCCCACCTGCGGCTACTGCCAGGCCGCCAAGGCGCTGCTGCAGCGCAAGGGCGTCAGCTACGCCGAGACCGACGTCAGCCGCGATCCGTCGCTTCGCGCCGCCATGACCCAGCGCGCCCACGGACGGCGGACCGTGCCGCAGATCTTCATTGGTGGCCAGCATGTCGGCGGCTGCGACGATCTCTTCGCGCTTGACGGCGCCGGCAAGCTCGACCCGATGCTGGCGGACTGACAGGCGATGCGTGCAGCCCTCGTCCAGCTCTCGGTGAGTGACGACCCGGAGGCCAATCTGCCGGTGACGCTTGGCCATGTCCGGGCGGCGGCCGAGGCGGGCGCGGGCTTCGTGCTGACGCCGGAATGCACCAACGCCCTGTCCTCCAGCCGCGAGCATCAGCGCCGGATCCTCCGCCATGAGGAAGAGGATGCGACCCTGGCCGCGCTGTGCGAGGCGGCGGCGGGCTCGGGCATCTGGCTGCTGGTGGGCTCGATCGGGCTGCTGACGCACGACGCGGACGGCCGCTTTGCCAACCGCAGCTTCCTGATCGCACCGGATGGCAGCGTGGCGGCCCGCTACGACAAGATCCACATGTTCGACGTGAACGTGTCCGAGACCGAGGTCTATCGCGAGTCCTCAGCCTATCGGCCCGGAACGAACGCGGTGCTTGCGCGGACCGATCTCGGCGCGATCGGCATGACCGTCTGCTACGACCTGCGCTTCCCGCACCTCTATCGGCGGCTGGCGCAGGCGGGGGCGCAGATCCTGACGGTTCCGGCGGCCTTCAATCACCTGACCGGCGCCGCCCACTGGGAGGTGCTGCTGCGCGCGCGCGCGATCGAGACCGGCTGCTTCGTGCTGGCACCGGCCCAGACCGGCTTTCACGCCGAGGCCGGGGGCAAGGGGCGGCGCACCCATGGCCACAGCCTCGCCATCGCACCGTGGGGCGAGATCCTTGCGGATGCGGGCACCGAACCGGGTGTGACGCTGGTCGATCTCGATCTTTCGCAGGTCGAGCGGGCGCGCCATCGCGTGCCCTCGCTGGGCCATGACCGATCGTTCGACGGCCCCTGATGGCGGAGCGGAACGAGGAACTGGCGGTGGCGCTGTTCGGCGAGCTGTTCATGGCCGACCAGCTCGCCCGGAACCGGCTGTCGAAGGTGCTGCCGAAGGGGATGGAGCTGTCGCATTTCGGCGTGCTGAACCATCTGGCGCGCGCTGCCGAAGAGCGGACGCCCGCGCAGCTTGCCCGCGCCTTCCATGTGACGCGCGGCGCCATGACCAACACTCTGGCCAAGCTGGAATGGGCGGGACATGTCCATATCCGGCCCGACTGGGACGATGCGCGGCGGAAGTTCGTCTCGATCAGCCCCTCGGGCCGCAGCGCCCGCGATGCCGCGGTGGCCGCCATCGCGCCGCTGATCGCCGAGGTGGTGGAGGCGCTGGGCGCCGAGCGGGTGCGCGCGGTGCTGCCCGTGCTGCGCGAGATGCGGACAAGGTTCGAGGAGGAGGACTGAATGACCGCGCGTCTCCTCGTGCTGGGTTCGACCGGGCGGATCGGGTGCCTGCTGCGCCGCGCCTGGCAGGAGCCACCCGAGGGGCTGGCCCCGGTCTGGCATGGCCGCGGCGCCTCGTCCGATCTCGCCTGGGACATGCTGGCAGAGCCCTGGCCCGGCGGTCGGGCCGACGTCGTGCTGACATTGGCCGGCGTGACGAACCGGGCCGGGAGGCTTGAGGACAATGGGGCGCTGGGCATGGCCGGCTGCCGTGCGGCCGAGGCCGCGGGCGCGCGCCATGTTTTCCTGCTGTCTTCGGGCGCCGTCTATGGCTCGGCCCGCAGCGAGGATCTGTCAGAAGCGGACGAGCCGCGCCCCGACACCCCCTACGGCGAGGCTAAGCTCGCGATGGAGCGGGCCGCGCTGGAGTGGCGGCGGCCGGGGCGGCCGGGGCTCACGATCCTGCGGCTGGGCAATGTGGCGGGGGCGGATGCGCTTCTTGGCCCTCGGCGCGCACCGGGCGAGAGCATCGTGCTCGATCCCGTGCCGGGCGCGGGCGGGCCGGTGCGGACCTACATCGGCCCGGTGAGCCTTGCCGATGTGCTGGCACGGCTTGCGCGACTGGCGATCGGTGGCGCGCCGCTGCCCGAGGTGCTCAACCTCGGGGCCGCGCCGCCGGTGGACATGGCCGATCTCCTCGAGGCGGCGGGGCTCGCCTGGAGGTGGGGTCCGCCGCGCGATGACGTGATCCCGCGGGTGGGTCTCGCGCTCGACCGGCTGGCGGCGCTGTGTCCGCTGCGCGCCGATGCCGGCACGCCCGCTCGCCTCGTGGCGGAGTGGAGGGCGCTGGCATGACCCCCGCAAAGCGTCTCCTGGACCTGATCGTGGCGCTGGCGCTGGTGCTTGTGCTGGCGCTGCCCTTCGCGCTGTTGCTGCTGATCCTGCTTGTCGTCGAGGGCCGGCCGCTGTTTTACGTGGCCGAGCGCATGAGGGCGCCGAATGAGCCGTTCCAGCTCTGGAAGCTGCGCACCATGCGGCCGGCGGAGAGGAACGACGGCGTTTCGGGCGGCGACAAGACCGACCGGATCACGCGCACCGGCCGGTTCCTGCGCCGCACGCGCCTCGACGAGATCCCGCAGCTCTGGAACGTGCTGCGCGGCGACATGAGCTTTGTCGGGCCACGACCTCCGCTTCGCCGTTATGTCGAAGACTACCCGGACCTCTATGCGCGCGTCCTGCGCAGCCGGCCGGGAATTACCGGGCTGGCCAGTCTCCATTTCCACAGGCACGAGGAAGGGATTCTCGCGCAATGCCGGACGGCCGAGGAGACGGACCGGACCTACAGGGAGAGATGTATCCCCCGAAAGGCGGAGCTTGACCTCATCTATCAGCAGAGGCGCACCCTTTGTCTGGATCTGGCGCTCATGTATCAGACGGTTGCGCGGGTCATGGTGTTGCGAAATCGGCAACCTTTCGCAAAGGAACGCACGGCATAGTGCCGCCAAGCTTGTAGTGATTCCTGGCCTCGACTAGGGTTTCCTCATTCGATTATCGGAGTTTTCTTGGGCATAGAACAATGTCGGTCTCGGGGACGACGAACAGTCCGATACAACCGCGGCGACAAGAGGGCAGGGCACTCCAAGTGAAGAAACTCCTGTTCGGTCTGGTGGACCGACTGACCCGAGGTCAGAAGCGCATCGCGATGCTTCTGTCGGATCTTCTGGTGGCGCCGCTCGCGCTGCTCATGACCGGGATCTTCATCCGGGGTCAGGCCTCCGCATTGGAGTGGGTGCTCTTCCCGGCTTCCGTGCTGATCGCGGGCGGGATTTCCGTGCTGCTCGGGATGCCGCGGATCAAGCTCAATGCCTATGAGTCGGTGGCGATCCTGAAGACCGCCGCCTTTGCCTCGATGCTGACCATGGCGCTGGCGCTGGTGGCCACGCTTTCGGGTGTGCATGTTCCTGCGGCGGCAGCCATCCTCTATGGTCTGCTGTTCTTCATCCTTGCCGTGGCCACGCGAATGGCGATGCTGCATGCCCTGCTCTGGGTGCTGCAGGTCGATCAGAAGGGGTGCCGTGTCATCATCTATGGCGCCGGCAACACGGGCACGCAGCTGGCGGCCGCGCTCCGCTCGCGGGGGGCCATCCGGCCCATCGCCTTCGTCGATGACAATCCGACGCTTCACGGCATGATCATCGGCGGCCTCAAGGTCCATCCGGCCGAGCGGCTCGAGCGTCTTGTGCGCGAGCGCGACGTCACGCGTGTCCTGCTGGCGATGCCGTCCGAGTCGCCGGCACGGCTTGCGAAGATCGTCCAGCGGCTTCAGGCGGAGGGTCTCGATGTCCAGACGGTTCCGTCCTTCGCGCAACTGGTGGGCGAGGAGAAGCTTGTCGACAACCTGTCTCCCTTCACCTTCGGGCGGTTCCTGGGTCGCCAGCAGATCGAGGATGCGCTGCCGCAGGGCGCCGATGCCTATGTCGGCCGCGCGATCCTCGTCTCGGGGGCGGGTGGCTCGGTCGGATCGGAACTCTGCCGGCAGCTTCTGCTGATCCGGCCCCGGCGCATCGTCCTTTTCGAGATCAGCGAGATCGCCCTCTACAACATCGATCGCGAACTGCGGGAGATGGCCGAGGGCACCGGAGTGGAGATCGTGCCTGTCCTTGGCTCGGTGACGGACTCGCGTCTCGCGCGCATGGTCATGCAGGATCACGAGGTCGAGGTCGTCTTCCATGCGGCGGCCTACAAACATGTGCCGCTGGTCGAGCACAATCCGATTGCCGGTCTTGCCAACAACGTGCTTGGCACCCGCACGCTCGCCGATGCGGCACATGAGGCCAGGGTCGCGCGCTTCATCCTGATCTCGACCGACAAGGCGGTGCGCCCCACCAACGTCATGGGCGCCTCCAAGCGGCTGGCCGAACTGGTGATCCAGGATCTGGCCAAGCGATCAAAGGGCACGATCTTCTCGATGGTGCGCTTCGGGAACGTGCTCGGGTCCTCGGGCTCGGTCATCCCGCTCTTCAAGGAGCAGATCGCGCGGGGCGGCCCCGTAACACTGACCCACGAGGATGTCACCCGCTTCTTCATGACGATTTCCGAGGCGGCGCGTCTGGTGCTGCTGGCAGGGTCGTTCGCCCATCAGGGAGAGAGCCGCGGGGGCGACGTGTTCGTGCTCGACATGGGCAAGCCGGTGCGCATCCGCGACCTGGCCGTGCAGATGATCGAGGCTGCGGGCAAGTCGGTCCGGGATGAGCGCAACCCGTTTGGCGACATCGAGATCGTGGTGACGGGCCTGCGTCCCGGCGAGAAGCTGCATGAGGAACTGCTCATCGGCGAGGGGTTGCTCACGACGCCGCATTCCAAGATCCTCCGGGCGCAGGAGGACAGCCTCTCCGAACTCGAGATGGCGACGGCCCTTCGGGCGCTGCGCAGCGCAATGGCGACAGGCGATGCAGAGGCCGCGCGCCGCGTGATCCTCTCCTGGGTCGAGGGCTACAGACTCCCCGAGGTTGTGGCGGCAAAGCGATAGCTGGCAACGCTCTGCCGAGGCGACGGGCAAATGCCATTGTTTGCGGGGAACGGGCTGCCTAGAGTGCGGTCAACGAACGAGGTGACCATGGCAATGCCTTCTCCCGCGCGTCGGCGCGGTCTTCTCGCGGGCGTGTCCTGTGCCGCACTTGCGGCGACGGCCCCCGCCCTGTCCGAGACGCGGCCGACGTTCAACCTGTACGGTTCGACCGGCCTGATCGACATGCCTTCGGGAGAAGCGCAGCCGGACGGGATCCTCAGCACCAGCGTCTCCAGCTTTGCCGGCATCACCCGGACGACCCTGACCTTCCAGATCACGCCCCGCCTTTCGGCGAGCTTCCGCTACGAAGGGATCGGCGACTGGAATGCCGCCATCCCCGAGACAGACCGGACGGGCGTCAACAAGTTCAGCACCTATTACGACCGCAGCTTCGACCTCCGTTTCCGGGCCTTCGACGAGGGTCGCTACATGCCCTCCGTCACGGTCGGCCTGCAGGATTTCGTGGGCACCGGCATCATCAGCGGCGAATATATCGCCGCGACGAAGCACGTCCTGCCGAACGTCAAGGTCACGGCCGGCGTGGGCTGGGGCCGTCTCGGCAGTTACGGCAGCTTCGGCGGCTTCGGCACCCGCCCCGAATTCCAGCCGACCGAGAGCGAAGGCGGCGAGGTCAACGCCGACCAGTGGTTTCGGGGCGATGCCGCGGGTTTTGCGGGGATCGAGTGGCAGCCCACCGACAAGTTGAGCCTGAAGGTCGAATATTCCTCCGACTCCTATGAGGAGGAAGCCGAAAATCGGCGCATCTTCGATCGCAAGAGCCCGTTCAACTTCGGCGCCGAATATGAGGTGTCGCAAGGCGTTCAGCTCGGCGCCTACTACATGTATGGCAGCGAACTGGGCATCGGCCTGCATTTCGTGTTGAACCCGCGGGAGCGCGTTTCGACGGGGCTTGTCGATGGCGCGCCGACGCCGATCCGTCCGCGACCCTCCCGTGCGGCGGACCCGGATGCCTGGTCCGCCGAGTGGGTGACGCAGGCCGACGCCACGAGCCTCCTGCGCAACAACATGCAGAAACAGCTCGACAACGACGGCCTGCTGATCGAGGCCTTCGGCACCGATGGCCGGACGGCCCAGATCCGCATCCAGAACGTCCGCTATGACGCCGAGGCGCAGGCCATCGGCCGGACCGCCCGCGCCATGGCCTACTCGCTGCCGGCCTCTGTCGAGACCTTCGAGATCGTGCCCGTGGTCAACGGCATGCCTCTCTCGAAGGTCACGGTGCGCCGATCCGATCTCGAACGGCTGGAGTTCGCGCCGGACGCCGCCACCCGGATAAGGCCCCGCATCGCCGTGGGAGAGGCCGGCGCTCCGATCGAGGGCCTCGCCTTCGATTCCGACCGCTATCCGAAGCTGAACTGGTCCTTCGCACCCTATCTGCGCACCAGTCTGTTCGACCCCAAGGAGCCCATCCGCGCCGATGTGGGTCTTCGCCTGCGCGGCCAGTATGAGGTCACGCCCGGCATCCTGTTGTCAGGTGTTCTCAGCCACAGGCTCGCGGGGAACCTCGACGGCCAGAACCGCTCGGAGTCAGGGCTTCCGCGGGTTCGGACGGACAACTACCTCTACAGCCGTGACGGCGAGACCACGCTCGACAGCCTCACCGCAAGTTGGTACGCGCGCCCGGCCGAGAACTTCTACAGCCGCGTGACCGTCGGCTATCTGGAGCGCATGTACGGCGGCGGGTCGGCCGAGCTGCTCTGGAAGCCGGTTGACAGCCGTCTCGCGCTTGGCGCCGAGATCAACTACGCCAAGAAGCGCGAGTTCGAACAGGGGTTTGGTTTCCTGTCGGGCGACGAGGCCTATGACATCGTGACCGGCCACGCTTCGGCCTATTACGATCTTGGCAACCAGTTCGTCGGGCAACTGGACGTGGGGCGATATCTCGCGGGGGACATAGGCGCCACCCTGTCCATCGACCGGGAGTTCGAGAACGGCTGGAAGGTCGGGGCTTTTGCCACGCTGACGGACGCGTCGTCGGAAGAGTACGGCGAAGGATCGTTCGACAAGGGCATCCGGATCAACATCCCGTTGGCCGCCCTGCTGGGGCAGCCCACGCGGGAAAGCTCGGCGACCACCATCCGCCCGTTGTCGCGTGATGGCGGCGCCAGGTTGGATATCGAAGGCAGGCTGTACGAAATCGTGCGCCATTATCATGCGCAGGAACTTGACGACCAATGGGGGAGATTCTGGAAGTGACGCGGTCTCCGATCCGGCTCACTCTTGCTGCCTGCGCAATGCTCGCCTCCTGCGGGTCGCAGGAAGATGCTCACGCAACCTTCTTGAAGCTGGGTCTGGCGGGGATCACCACGAGGGGAGAGAGCCCCGGTAGCGGCGCAGAGGGTCTCACGCGAGCGAAGATCTCGCGGGTTACATCGCCGCTCATCGTTGCGGAAGTTGAGAAAACTGGAGCCTGGGCTCTGATGGTGCCGTTCCAGATCAACGGTGATGTGGTGACATGGTCCTCCAACGATGATCGGACTGTTGCGCTGCGGGACGGCATCCTTATCGCGACTCGCGGGCTCGGCCCGGATCTGATGTCGGCCGAAGTTCCCTCCGCTTCGCAGATTGCCTCTGGAAGTGGCAGCCATCGCAGGGTGAATTACCTTATTGACGGGCTGGACCAGACCGTCAGGCGCGAGTTCCGTTGCACGCTCGCAACGGATGGCATCAAAACCATTACAATCATCGAGCGAAACTATCCGGCACGTCATGTGTTGGAGCATTGTGAGGGAGCTACGGGGCGGTTCACCAACGAATATTGGGTCGATGCGGCCGGCTCGATCCGCCAGAGCTGGCAGACATTCGATCGGATGCTCGGAATGGTCAGGATCAGCCGGGTTATCGATTGACGTAAACCCGATGTTCGGACTTTTCTGGTAGTTGTCCCTATGGTATCAGGTAATCAAGCGGCCATCATACTTGGAGAAACGCAAATGAAGAAACTCACTGCTCTCGTGGCATCTGCTGCGCTCGTCTCGTCCACCATGGCGGCCTTCGCTGGCGGCCCGGTGGTTGTGGTTGACGAAGCCGAACCGGTTGCCGTCGTCGCTGCCGAAGAAGCCGGCACCCTGGGCGGCGTGCTCCTCCCGGTGCTCGGCGCCGCCGCGATCATCGCCCTGATCGCTTCGGACAGCGACTCGGACTCCGACTCGTAATTAATTCGACCTGTAGGTCGACACGAAATGAAGGCCCGCGTTGCTCGCGGGCCTTCTTCATTCCCCGACAGGTGAAGTGTGAGCGCCGAAGGCTTCTGGCATGCGCGGTGGCGGCTGCTGGTGCGGCTCTATGATCGGATCGACTCGGCCGATCTCAACCTTGCGGCGGCCGGGATCGCCTTCTACGGCTTCCTCGCCATTTTTCCCGCGGTTGCGGCCCTGATCGCCATCTGGGGTTGGGCCTCGGACCCGAGCGTGATCCGCGCGCAGATCGACCTCGCGGCCGATTTCCTTCCCGAGCAGGCCTACGCCCTCTTCCGGGGGCAGGTGGAGGCGCTGCTGGCCGCCAACAGCCGGCACCTCGGCTGGGCGAGCCTCTTTACCACGGGGGCGGCCATCTGGTCGGCGCGCGCGGGCGTGGCCGCCCTCATCCGCGGACTGAACGCCACCCACCGGCTTCCGAACCGGATGGGGCCCTGGCATATCGTGCGGGCCATCGTGCTGACCCTGACGCTGGTCGGGGTCGGGCTGGTCGCCATGCTGCTCTCGGTCGTCGCGCCGCTGGTGCTGAACGTCATCCCGCTCGGCGATTTCAACCAGAGGGTTCTCGAGCTTGCCAACGTCGCCGTCGGGATGCTCGTCGTCATCTTCGGGGTGGCGCTGGTGTACCGCCTCGGACCGAACCGGCCCAAGGGCAGCCCGAAACCCGTGGTGACCTGGGGTCTTCTGACCGCCGTCACCCTCTGGGCGCTGGCCTCGCGGGCGCTCGTTTTCTACCTCGCCAACTTTGCGAACTACAACGAGGTCTATGGCTCGATCGGGGCCGTGGTCGCGCTGCTCGTGTGGCTTTATCTCAGCGCCTTCGCGGTCCTGCTCGGCGCGGCGGTGGATGCCGTCCGCGCCGCGCCGCACTGATCCTCAGTAGTCCCGCTCGATGAAGATGCCGAGCGAGGTGTCGCCCTCCGTTCCGACGCTGCCGCGCAGCTTGATGCTCGAGGTGATGTCGAGATTGAGGTTGATCTGGCTCTGGCCCTGCTGGTCCACCTCGACCTGCGTATAGACATTCTCCGAGATATACTTCCCCGCGCGAACCGAGGTGCCGCCATCGGCATCCGTCGCCACGTCGAGATCATCAAGGCCGAAGCCCTGACGCAGCCGGCCGATCACCCCTTCGCCGCCGCGCCCGGCGAGCGTGGCCACGGCGCTTGCAAGCTGCGCCGCCTGTAGCGGGCTGATCGTGTCGAGCCCCCGGCCGAAGAGCAGGCGCGAGATGACCTCTTCCTCCGGCAGTTCGGGCGATGAGGTGAAGCTCACCTCCGGCTCATCGGCGCGCCCTTCGATCACGACCGAGGTCGTGATCCCGTCGTTCTGGCTTGACGCCACGACGCGGATGAAGGGCACGAAATCTCCCTCCAGCAGCAGCTGCGCCTCGCTGAGCACAAGCCGCTTTCCCAGGATGTCGAGCCGCCCGCGGATCAGGTTGAAGGCGCCGCTCGGCACGACATTGTCGGTCGTGCCCGCCAGCAGGACTTCACCCCCGAGTTCGGCATCGAGGCCGCGACCGCGGATGAAGATCCGATCGGGCGAGCTGATGAGAAGGTTCAGCCCGAACGGCACCGCCGAGCGACCGCCCGCGGCCCCGCGGCCGCTGTCGATCAGGCCCGCTCTGGCGCGGGTTGTCCGCACGGCGGCCGGCTCGTTGCGGTGCTGCAGATTGGGCAGACCGTTCGCGCCGCCAAACCCGGTCGAGGGGATGCGCAGCTCGGTCTCTTCGAGGTCGATGCGCCCGGCGATCTGGGCGCCTCCGGCGAGCGGCCCGCGGATCGTGACCCTGCCGCTGGCGGTGGTCTCGTACAGCTCGGGATCGCGCAGGACCGCGCGCGAGATGTTGATGGCGAGGTCCGAGGTGAAGGGCGCCTCCAGCCCGATCGCTCCCGACACGGCCAGCCGACCCCCCGCCGCCGGGCTGCCCTGAAGATCGACCGTCGCCCTCCCGTTCGAGAGGTCGGCGGTGGCCTGCAATCCTTCGATGATCAACCCCAGATCGGTATCGGCGAAGCGCCCCCCCGCGAGCGACACGCGGCCCGAAACCGAGGACAGCGCGGGCTGCCCATTCACCCGCAGGTCAAAGCGGATGGGACCGGCCACGTTCCGGGGCTCGATGAACGGATTGGCAAGCGCCGCTTCGGCGCTGCCGGTGATGGCCAGATCGAGGGTCGAGCCGTCCTCGGCGGCGGTGCCCTGGGCCCGCAGGTTGATCTGGCCGGGGCCCTGGGCGCGCATGTCGATCTGGTAGCCGCCACCCGTGCTCCGGGCGGTGCCCGTCACCGTGAGCGGCCCGGGAAATTGCGGCACCAGAAGCGCGAGGTTCGACAGCCGCGCGTCGAGCGTGAGCGTCCGGTCGTCTCCGGCGGCCGAGCCTTGCGCCTCGACGGTGAGTTGCGGGTTGCGGAGGTCGGCCCGGTCCACGCGGATCGCGCCATCCACCAGCCGCACCTGCGCCGCCAGGGTGCTTTGGCCGCGCAGAAGGGTGTCGGCCGTCGGCTGGCCCACGCGCAGGTTCGTCCCCCGAGCGTCGGCCGTGATCGTGGCATTCTCCGGCGTGCCGCTGAAGCGTGCCGTGGCTGCCAGCGCGCCTCCATATTCCGAGCCGAGCACCGACAGGTCGCTGAAATCGAGGTCAGCGGTCACGTCGCTGCCTTCGGCGGCAAGCCGGCCCGCCGCCGAAAGATCCAGCGTCCGGGCGTTCACCGTCGCGCGGTCGAGAACGAGGGCGCCCTCGTCGAGACGCCCGGCCACATCGATCCGGGAGGTCCCCTCCAGAAGCGCGTCCACCTGAGGCTGGCCCATGCGCAGATCCTGACCCGTCGCGGTGGCCACGATCTCTCCGGCCTCCGGCGTGCCGGTGAAGCGCGCCTCTGCCTCCATCCGCCCGCCGTAGGCCGGACCCAGAACCGCGAGGTCCGCAAGGGCCACATTGGCCGAAATGTCGCTGCCGGCGGTGGCCAGCGTGCCGGAGGCGGTGGCGGTCAGGCTCTGCGCCTCGATCCGCAGTGCGCGAAGGCGCGTGCCTTCGGTGTTGCGGAGAAGCGAGATCTCCACCTGCGACGTGCCGCGAAGGAGATTGTCCAGCTCTGCCTGACCCAGGGCCAGATCCGTTCCGGTCACCGTGGCTTCGGCGTCGATGGCCCCGGTCAGCGCGGCGTAGCTTCCCGTGGCCGTGCCCGTTCCACGCCCTTCCAGCGGGCGCCCGGCCAAGCCCGAGAAGCGGGCGAGATCCTCGAAGCGGAGATTCGCCTCGCCCGAGATGGCCAGGCCGCTTGTCAGCCCCTCGAGCGTCAGGTCGGCCGAGAGGCCGAAGTCGTCGCCCTCGAGCGTCACCCGCGGCAGCCTGAAACCGTCGGCGCCCTCGATCCAGCTGAAGTCGGCCGTTCCGGCGATCCGCGGGCCGAGCGCCGCCGAGAGGTCGGGATCGGCGGGCTGCAACTGGTCGGCGGCGTAGTCGAAGCTGCCCGAGACCGTCGCCGTGCCGCCCTCGGCGCGGGCGATCCGGCCCGAGCCGTCAAGCGCGACGGCTCCGGCCGAGAAATCCGGCCGATCCAGACCGGCCACCTGCAGGCGGGCGGTCCATGCCTCGCCCTGCGTCGCATCGAACGACACGTTCAGGTCCGCGCGACCCACCCGCGTTTCAGGGCCCGAGAGAGGCAGCAGCACCGGCGTCCCATCGGCCGAAGCGATCTGCCCGGCGAGCGCAATCCGTTCGGGCAGGCCATCGGCCGCGAGCACGAGATTGCCTTCCAGCCGCAGCGCCTGTGTCGCGAGGTTGAGGCGGCTGAGGTCCAGCCGCCCGTCGGAGGCCCGCGTTCCGGCCACATCGAGTTGCACATCCGGTCCGAAGAACTCGGCATAGTCGGGCAGGAACAGGGGCGCGACGTTGCCACCCAGCACGGCTGCGAACTGGCGCCCCTGTGCCGCGTCCCCCTGAAGCGTCACGCGCCCCGCAAGACGCTCTTCGCCGTCGGTCACAAGCCGGATGTCGGCCGTGTAATCGGACAGCGGGCCCGTTCCCTGCACCGTCAGCTCAAGCGGAGGATTGCCCGGCAGGTCCAGAAGGGTTGCCGCAATACCGTTCGCGGCTTCGGTCAGGGCCAGATCCAGCGCAAGCTGGCGGCTGGTGTTCGAGAAACTCGTGGTCATCCGCAGCTCGCCCTGCGGACCGTCGGTGCGCCGCGCCAGAAGCTGCGCCTGCCCCGAGCCGCCCGCGAGCGAACCCGACGCTTCCAGCGTCGCCTCGACGGCGGTGCCCAGCACGGGCGCGCCCAGAACGAGCCGGTTGGCCGCAATCCGCCCGATCTCGACCGCAACCGGCAGATCGGGCAGCGCGAAGTCGCGGGCCTCGGGCGAGGGCACGTCGATGCCATCGTCAGCCACCGGCAGCCGCTCGAGCAGGATCTCGGCGGCCGACAGCTCCGACACGGACAGCCGCCCCGTGAGCAGGGCCGAGCGGCTCCAGTCAAGCACCACCCGGTTCAGCGTGAGCCACACGCCCTGATCGTCGGCGATGGTGAGCCGCTCGACGGTCGCGCGCGACGAGAGCGCGCCACGAAAGCCCTCGATCCTCACCTCGCGGCCGGCGGACGAGAGATTGTCCTCGATCAGGGCCTGAAGGAATCCGCGATCCTCTTCCGCCGACTGGGCGAAGGCCGCGACGGGCAGGAGAAGCCAGAGAAGGAAGAGGAGGATCCGCATCAGAAGGCCTGCCCTATGCCGATGTAGATCTGCACGCCGTCGCCGGTGTCGCCGCCCACCGGGCCTGCGACATCCACCCGGATGGGACCGAAGCCGGTGGCGTAGCGCACGCCGAGACCCGCGCCCGCGTGCCATTCGTCGCGGTCCGAATCGATGCCTTCGGCGGTGACGTAGCCCGCGTCGGCAAAGGCCACGACGCCGATGTTCCGGGTGATCGGGGCTCGGAACTCGGCGGACAGCGCGGCAAAGCGCGTGCCGCCGATCTTGTAATCAGGGTCGCTCGCGTCGGGACGCACGCCGAGCGACTGGTAGGGCTGGCCGCGCACCGTGCCGCCGCCGCCCGAGTAGAAGAGATATTCGCGCGGGGTCTCGATCAGCTCGGGGCCGAAGACCGCGCCCGCCTGAAGGCGGCCGGCGAGGACGAAGGGCCGATCCTCGTCGCCGAAGCCGAAGAAGGCGCGACCGTCGAGCGTGAGCTGCCCGCCCGATCCGGTCTCGCCGAAGCCCTGGAAGGGCGTGGCGCCAGCGGCGACGTAGAAGCCTTCGGTCGTGTCGAGGTCGTTGTCGCGCCTGTTCCAGATCAGCGTCCCCGGCAGCGAGACGTATTCGTAGACATATTCGCCGAAATCGTCCTCGACGTCAGAATAGGCGTAGGAGACGCCGATGCTGCCCGTCAGCTGCCGGCTGAACAGCCGCGTGAGCGAGGTGTTCAGCGTGATCGTGTCGGCGAGGAAATCCTCCTCGTCCAGACGCTCCACCTGCACGCCGAAGCCGAGGGTCGTGTCGGCCGTCGGCGTCGCGGGCCGATCGAGCGTCACGCCGAGGCGGTAGTCCACGCCGCTGTTCGACGCGCCAAGGTTGTCCACCTCGCCTGTCACCGTCAGCCGCTCGCCCCCGCCGAGCAGGTTCCGGTGCATCCACTGGCCGGTCACGGTGGCGCCCTCGAGGCTCGAGACCTCGACGCCGAAGCTGTAGCGCCTCGGCAGTTCCTCGACCACGGTCGCGGTGATGCCGAGCAGATCGGGCGCCGTCACCGCCTCGTCCTCGGTGAGCGAGACCGAACGGAAGACGCCTGTCCGGCGCAGGCGGTCGGCGCTGTCCTGCAACTCCTCGGGGTCATAGACTTCGCCCGTGGGCAGGTTCGCGATCTTGTGGATGCGCCGCTCGCTCATCCGCCGGGCACCGACGATGCGCATCTCGCCGAAGCGGAGCCGCGGCCCGGGGGCCATGCGGACATCGGCGTCGAGGATCTGCCGGGCGTGGTCGGCGACGACCGTTTCCGATCCGACATCCACCTTGGCAAAGCCGGCCGACCGCCATCCATCGGCCGCGGCCCTGACCGAATCCTGAACCAGCGTGCTTCGGGCGCGCTCTCCGGCGCGGAAATCGTCGGGCAACTCGGTCTCGGGCGCCAGCGGCGCGACCCTCGCCAGCCCGAAGCGGAAGGGCGGGCCCACCTGGACCTGCACGATGATGGTGCGGATGGTCTCGGGCGCGTCGAGCGGCGGGATCTGCGCGGCCTCGCGTCCGTCCACGAGCACGTTGACCACCGGCGAGTAATAACCAAGGCCATAGAGAGCCGTCACGAGGCGTCCGTACTCGGCGCGGGCGGCGCTCAGCAGGTCCTGCGCGTCGCCTCCCTCGACATCGCGGGCCGCGATGAGGGCCGAGGCGCCCTTGATCGTGCGCTCGACCTCGTCATTGCCGCCGGCGACGCGGAATTCGAGTCGGTCCAGCGTCTGGGCCGAAGGCGCCGCGGATGTGAAGGCGAGGCCGACAATCCCGGCAAGGAGGCCGAGCGACCGGATGCAAGAGACGGACACGCAACCTCCCCCGAAACAGATGTCTGCCGAAACTATTGCAGGTAGAATCTGCTGCGACAACCGGCAGACCCCGTTCTGCCCCCGGACAGCGGGGCATCGTCAGGATACAATGGCGCATTTCCGCCGGAAGTTCCGGGGTTTCACCGCCTTCCATGCGATTCTTCATGTGGCCGAACGGCCACGTCCAACTATTGCGCGGCCACGTCGCGCACAGGCGCAACGAGCCGCTCTCCCAGCGCGGACAGGGCGAGGGCGGCCGCTCCGTGTGCCCAGAGCATCTCGCCCCAGGCGTGGATCTCGATCTCGGGCAGGGAGCGGCCGGTCTCGAGCACGAGGGCGTTCATCTCGGCCAGCGTGTCTTCGGCGTAGAGATAGTCGAAGCGCAGCCGGGCTCCGGCGAGGATGATGAGCGGCGGATCGACGAGATTCACGATATTGGCCAGCCCGACCGCGAGGTAGCGCCCCGCTCGTCGGAAGATCGAGCGCGCCGCCTGGTTGCCCGCCTTGGCATGGTCGTGCAGGCTCTCGAGCAGGATCGCCATCGACTGGCTTTCGCGATGCGTCCAGTTGAGGGCGGTCGTCGCCTCGCGCGCGAGGGCATAGTCGGCCACATAGGCTTCGAGGCAGCCGCGTTGCCCGCAGCGGCAGAGCGCGCCGTCGAGCTGCACCTTGGTGTGGCCAAGCTCCATCCCGATGCCGCGGGCGCCGCGGAAGATCCGGTGGTTGGTGACCATCCCCATCCCGAGCCCGTGCTCGATGGTGACGACCACGAAATCCGACAGCCGACGCCCGGCCCCGAACCACAGTTCGGCCATCGCGCAGAGGTTCGCGTCATTGTCCACCTGCACCGGCAGGCCCAGCCGCTCGGTCGCAAGCCGCCCCAGCGGCACGTCCCGCTCGGCCAGGATCGAGGACCAGAGCACCCGCCCGCCGGTGCTGTCCACATAGCCGGGCAGACCGATGCCCACCGCCGCAAGCTCCTGCCGCGCAAGGCCCGCCTTGGCCGTCACCCGGTCGAGCAGCGTCTCGAGCACCGCGAGAAGCGCGGCCGGCGCCAGGGCCACGGGGCGGCGTTCCTCGTGATGTTCGGCGAGCAGCCGGCCGGCGAAGTCCATCACCACGGCCGACAGGTCGCGATCCGAGATCTTGAGGCCGACCACGCGATGCGCCGCCCCCCGCACCCCCAGCGCGACGACCGGCCGGCCCCGGCCGCTTTCTCCGCCGCGGCGGGTGGCCACCTCCTCGACCAGCCCGGCCTCGATCAGCTCCGAGACAATGGTCGTGACCGAGGCCGGGCTGACGCCGAGATCGCGCGCCACCTGCACCCGGGCGGTCAGACCCGCGGCGCGCACCCGCTCGAACACCTGCTGGCGCAGCGAGCGCGAGGTTTCGGCGAGCGGCGGAATCAGGGGCCCGCAGCCAGTGGTCGGCCCGGGCGCGGCGCGTTTGCGGATCTGCCGAGACATTTATTTCCCGTCCAAAATAATGATGCTGCAGATCATCTGTCGCGCGCCTTCAACTTGTTGATGTCCGGCCTTCTGGCGCGTCTGTGCTGTGCACATCCAGATTGAGGGGTCAAGTTTACTTTGACAACTGAAATTATTCCGGCCAATCCTGTGCTGTGGCGGCGATTCCGCCGCACCAAGGGAGGTCTAGAAAATGCGAACTGCCCTATTGGCCGCCGTGGTCGCCACGGCTGGCTTTTCTTCTGCCGCGCTGGCCCAGAACCTGACCGTGGGCGTAAGCTGGTCGAACTTTCAGGAAGAACGGTGGAAGACCGATGAGGCCGCGATCCGGCAGGCCCTCGACGCCGCCGGTGCGACCTATGTCTCGGCCGATGCGCAGTCCTCCTCGGCCAAGCAGCTCTCGGATGTCGAGGCTCTGATCTCGCAGGGGGTCGATGCCCTGATCATCCTCGCGCAGGACGCCGATGCCATCGGGCCCGCGGTGCAGGCCGCCGCCGACGAGGGCATTCCGGTCGTGGCCTACGACCGGCTGATCGAGGACAACCGCGCCTTCTACCTGACCTTCGACAACGTCGAGGTGGGCCGGATGCAGGCGCGCGCCGTGTTCGAGCAGGCGCCGAAGGGCAATTACGTCATGATCAAGGGCAACGCCGCCGATCCCAACGCCGATTTCCTGCGCGGCGGCCAGCAGGAGGTGCTGCAGCAGGCCATCGACGCCGGCGACATCACCATCGTGGGCGAGGCCTACACCGACAGCTGGCTGCCCGCCAACGCACAGCGGAACATGGAGCAGATCCTGACCGCGAACGACAATGCCGTGGATGCGGTCGTGGCCTCGAACGACGGCACCGCGGGCGGCGCCATCGCTGCGCTGACGGCGCAGGGGATGCAGGGCATCCCGGTCTCGGGGCAGGATGGCGACCATGCCGCGCTGAACCGCATCGCGCAGGGCACGCAGACCGTCTCGGTCTGGAAGGACTCGCGCGAACTCGGCAAGGCCGCGGCCGAAATCGCCCTCGCGATGGCTGGCGGAGCGGCGATGGAAGAGGTCGAGGGCGCGCAGAAATGGACCTCGCCGAAGGGCACCGAGATGAACGCGGTGTTCCTCGAGCCGATTGCGATCACCAGAGACAACCTGTCCGTCGTGGTGGATGCCGGCTGGATCGGCCAGGACGCGCTCTGTCAGGGCGTGTCGAACGGGCCGGCGCCCTGCAACTGATCCGCCTCTGATCGGGCGCCCCGCCGGCCGGGGCGCCCCTGACCCCGGCGCCACGCCGGCCCAGCAGGACGAGCCCCCATGAGCGACACCGCCGAGGCGCATGGCGCCGCCCGGAAGCGCAGCTTCATCGAGACACTGGAGATCGACACGCGCCTTCTGGGCATGATCGGCGCCTTCATCGTGCTCTGTCTCGTGTTCCATTTCCAGACCGACGGGCGGTTCCTGACCCCCCGCAACATCTTCACGCTGGCGATCCAGACCGTCTCGGTCGCGATCATGGCCACGGGGATGGTCTTCGTGATCGTCACGCGGCACATCGACCTGTCGGTGGGGTCGCTGCTGGCGCTCTGCTCGGCGGTGATGGGCATGATGCAGGTGGTGGTCATGCCGCAGATGATGGGGATGGGCTTCGGCCACCCGCTGATCGCGCCGCTGGCGATCCTGTCGGGCGTCGTGGTGGGCGTGCTGATCGGCGCCTTCAACGGCTGGCTGATCGGCTACCTGACAATCCCCTCCTTCATCGTGACGCTGGGGGGGCTTCTCATCTGGCGCAACGTCGCCTGGTATCTGACCTCGGGCCAGACCATCGGGCCGCTTGATCCGACCTTCCAGCTCTTTGGCGGGATCAACGGCACGATCGGCCCCTTCTGGTCCTGGGTCGTGGGCGGCCTGGCCACCGTGGCCGCCCTCTGGAGTCTCTGGAGCGCGCGGCGGGCCAAGCAGTCGCACGGCTTTGCCGTCAAGCCGGCCTGGGCCGAACTGGTGATGGGCGCGATCATCTCGGCGGCCATCCTGGGGTTCGTGGCGGTCCTCAACGCCTACCAGGTTCCGGCTGCGCGGCTGCGCCGTCTGTTCGAGGCGCGCGGCGAGACCATGCCCGAGGGCTACACCACCGGCTACGGCCTGCCCGTCTCGGTGCTGGTGCTGATCGCGGTTGCCATCGCCATGACCGTGATCGCCAAGCGCACCCGGTTCGGGCGCTACATCTTTGCCACCGGCGGCAACCCGGACGCGGCCGAACTGTCGGGCATCAACACGCGGCTCCTGACGGTCAAGATCTTCGCGCTGCTGGGCGGGCTCTGCGCGCTCTCGGCGGTGGTGGCCTCTGCGCGCCTGACGAACCACGCCAACGACATCGGCACGCTCGACGAGTTGCGCGTGATCGCCGCCGCCGTCATCGGGGGCACCGCGCTCTCGGGCGGGATGGGCACGATCTACGGCGCGATCCTCGGCGCGATCATCATGCAGTCGCTCCAGTCGGGGATGGCGATGGTGGGGGTGGATGCGCCCTTCCAGAACATCGTCGTAGGCTCGGTGCTCGTGCTCGCCGTGCTGATCGACATCATCTACCGCAAGCGGACCGGAGGCTTCAAATGACGCTCAACCCGAACCGCGCCGCCGGCGCCACGCCGCTGGTCGAGATGCGCGACATCTCGATCAGCTTCGGCGGCATCCGGGCGGTGGATCACGTCTCGATCGACCTGCATGCGGGCGAGGTGGTGGGGCTTCTCGGCCACAACGGCGCCGGCAAGTCCACCCTCATCAAGTGTCTTTCGGGCGCCTACCGGATGGACTCGGGCGAGATCCTCATCGACGGCGAGAAGGCCGAGATCCACAATCCCCGCGACGCCCGCCGCTACAACATCGAGACGATCTACCAGACGCTCGCGCTGGCGGACAATCTCGACGCGGCCTCGAACCTCTTTCTCGGGCGCGAGCTGGTCACGCCGCTGGGCTTCGTGGACGATTCGCGCATGGAGGCCGAGACGCGCCGGATCATGGGGCGGCTCAACCCCAACTTCCGCAAGTTCAAGGTGCCGGTGGCGGCGCTGTCGGGCGGGCAGCGCCAGTCGGTCGCCATCGCGCGCGCGGTCTATTTCAACGCGAGAATCCTCATCATGGACGAGCCGACCGCGGCCCTCGGTCCCCAGGAGACGCGGATGGTGGGCGAGCTGATCCAGGAACTGAAGCGCCAGGGGCTCGGCATCTTCCTGATCAGCCACGACATTCACGACGTGATGGACCTGTGCGACCGGATCTCGGTGATGAAGAACGGGGTGCTGGTCGGGTCAGAGCAGGTGGGCGACGTCACCGAGGACGAGATCCTCGGCATGATCATCCTTGGAAAGAAGCCCGAACGGGCGGGAGTAAACTGAATGTATATCGGTCTCGATCTCGGGACGTCCGGCCTCAAGGGCATCCTGATCGACGAGGGCCAGCGCGTGCTGGCCGAGGCGAGCGCGCCGCTCACCGTAAGCCGTCCGCACGAGGGATGGTCCGAACAGTCGCCGGCCGACTGGATCGCCGCGGCCGAGGCGGTGATGGACCAGCTTGCGGCGCAGGGCCTTGCGGGCGTGAAGGGCATCGGGCTCTCGGGCCAGATGCACGGCGCGACCCTTCTTGATGCCTCGGACGAGGTGCTGCGGCCCTGCATCCTGTGGAACGACACCCGCAGCCATGCCGAAGCGGCGGAGCTGGATGCCGATCCGCGTTTCCGGGCCATCACCGGCAACATCGTCTTTCCGGGCTTCACCGCGCCCAAGCTGGCGTGGGTCGCGCGGCACGAGCCGGCGATCCGGGCACGGGTGGCGCGGGTTCTGCTGCCCAAGGATTACCTGCGGCTCTGGCTGACGGGCGAGCATGTCGCCGAGATGTCGGACGCCGCCGGCACGAGCTGGCTGGATGTCGGCGCGCGCGACTGGTCGGACGAGCTTCTGGCCGCGACCGACCTCACGCGCGAGGCGATGCCGCGGCTGGTCGAGGGCTCGGCCGTGTCGGGTGAGTTGCGCCCGGCGCTGGCCACGCGCTGGGGCCTGCCCGAAAGGGTGGTCGTGGCGGGGGGCGGCGGCGACAACGCCGCCTCGGCCGTGGGGGTGGGCGTGGTCCGCGCGGGCGAGGCCTTCGTCAGCCTTGGCACCTCCGGGGTGCTGTTTGCCGCCACCGACGGCTACCAGCCGGCGCCCGAGACGGCCGTTCATACCTTCTGCCACGCCCTGCCCGAGGCGTGGCACCAGATGGGCGTGATCCTCGCCGCGACCGACGCGCTGAACTGGTATGCGCGGCTGGTGGGGCAGGAGGCGCGGGTGCTGACCGGCGACCTTGGCGCGCTTCAGGCGCCGGGGCGCGCGTTGTTCCTGCCCTATCTCGGGGGCGAGCGGACGCCGCTGAACGACGCGGCGATCCGCGGCGCCTTCACCGGGCTCGAACATGCGACCGACCGCGCCGCCGGAACGCGGGCCGTTCTGGAAGGCGTGACCTTCGCCATCCGCGACTGCCGCGACGCGCTGGCCGCGACCGGAACCCGGCTGGAGAGCCTTCTGGCCGTCGGCGGCGGCTCGCGCTCGGACTACTGGCTGTCGGCCATCGCGACGGCGCTCGACGTGCCGGTGCTGCTGCCTGCGGCGGGCGATTTCGGCGGCGCCTTCGGGGCCGCGCGCCTCGCGCTGATGGCCGCGACCGGGGCCGGGGCCGAGATCGCGACCCTGCCGCCCATCGCCCGCACCATCCCGCCCGAGCGCAGCCTCACGGCCGCCTTCGACGACGCCCACGCGCGCTACCGCGCCGCCCAGACAGCCATCAGGAGCCTCACATGACCGACTTCTTCGCCGGTATCCCGCAGATCCGCTACGAGGGCGAAGGCTCCTCCAACGAGTTCGCCTTCCGCCACTACAACCCGGACGAGGTGATCCTCGGCAAGCGGATGGAGGATCATCTGCGCTTCGCCGTTGCCTGGTGGCACAGCTTTGCCTGGCCGGGCGGCGATCCGTTCGGCGCGCAGACCCTCGAGCGGCCGTGGTTCGGCGATACGCTTGATCTGGCGCGGATGAAGGCCGACGTGGCCTTCGAGATGTTCGAGATCCTCGGCGCGCCCTTCTTCTGCTTCCACGATGCCGACATCCGTCCCGAGGGCGCGACCTTCGCCGAGAGCAAGCGCAACCTCGAGGCGATCGTGGATCACATCGGCGCCAGGATGGAGACGTCGAAGACCCGGCTGCTCTGGGGCACGGCCAACCTCTTCTCGCACCGCCGCTTCATGTCGGGCGCCGCGACCAACCCGGACCCGGATGTCTTCGCCTGGTCGGCGGCGACGGTGAAGGCCTGCATGGACGCCACGAAGCAGCTCGGCGGGGCGAACTATGTCCTCTGGGGCGGGCGCGAGGGCTACGAGACGCTTCTGAACACCGATCTCAAGCGCGAGGCCGAGCAGGCCGGCCGCTTCCTGCAGATGGTCGTGGACTACAAGTACAAGATCGGCTTCGAGGGCACGATCCTGATCGAGCCCAAGCCGCAGGAGCCGTCCAAGCACCAGTATGACTATGATGTGGCAACGGTTTACGGCTTCCTGAAGCGGTTCGGGCTGGAGAATGAGGTGAAGCTCAACGTCGAGCAGGGGCACGCGATCCTGGCCGGCCACAGCTTCGAGCATGAGCTGGCGCTGGCGGCGAGCCTTGGCATCCTCGGCTCGATCGACATGAACCGCAACGATTACCAGTCGGGCTGGGACACTGACCAGTTCCCCAACAACCACCCCGAGATGGCGCTGGCCTATTACGAGGTGCTGAGGGCGGGCGGTTTCACCACCGGAGGCACGAATTTCGACGCGAAGATCCGTCGCCAGAGCCTCGATCCCGAGGATCTGATCCTCGCCCATGTCGGGGGGATGGACACCTGCGCCCGTGCCCTGAAGGCCGCGGCTCGTCTTTACGAGGACGGCAGCCTGGAACGGGCCCGTGCAGACCGCTATGCGGGATGGGAGACGCCCGAGGCGAAGGCGATGCTCTCCTCGTCGCTCGACGAGATCGAGGCCCGCGTTCTGGCCGAGGACATCAACCCCCAGCCCCGCTCGGGCCGGCAGGAGCGTCTCGAGAACCTCTGGAACCGCTTCGTCTGAGGACGGATGCGCGATCGGGCGTTCCACACGCCCGATCGCAGCCCCGGCTGAGGCTGCCAGGCAGCAACAAGCGCCTCTCACGGAGGCCCGTAACCCTTTACCAAGATTCGCGCTCCATAGTGCCCTCATCGTGAGTCACTGGAGCCTCGCATGGATCTCTCCGGCCCCGCGCGGGCCATCCTCCTCGGCATTCTGGCCATCCTGAGCCAACCGGCCTCCGCCGCGCAGTCCCTCACGCATGGCGGCGGCGACGCCGCGCTTTGCGAAGAGGCCGCACGAGGCGCCGCCCGCGCAACCGGGGTGCCCGAGGAGGTGCTTCAGGCGATCACTCTGGCCGAGACCGGCCGCCGTTCGGCGGAAGGCGCGCTGCGCCCCTGGCCCTGGGCCGTGAACGTGGGCGGAGAGGGCCACTGGTTCTCCTCGCGGGCCGAGGCGGAGGGCTTCGTGAAGCAGGTCCTTCTGGCCGGAAGGCGAAACCTCGATGTCGGCTGCTTTCAGATCAATCACAGGTGGCATGCGGACGGTTTCGCCTCCGTGCATGAGATGTTCGACCCTCAGGCAAACGCGCTTTATGCCGCGCACTACATGCTTCAGCTTCGAGAGAGATCGGACGACTGGTCGATGGCCGCGGGGGCCTATCACTCCGCCACTCCCGAACATGCCGATCGGTACCGGGCGCGCATCGACACCCTGCTGGCCGGCGTGCCCCGGGGCCCCGCGGTCCAGCCGGCCGCCCTCCACGTCAACCGTTATCCGCTTCTGATGAGCGGCGCGCTGCGGGGCAGAGGCTCGCTGGTGCCGCTGGATGCCGCCCCCCTTGGCGCCTTGTTCGGGAACTGACACGATGCGCTTCTCCAGACAGGACCTCTTCCAGCCGACCATTCTGCTGGCGCTCGCGCTGATGGCGGTCATCGTCATGATGGTGCTGCCGGTGCCGGCCTGGATGCTTGACCTCGGCCTCGCGCTGTCCTTCTCGCTCGCGATCCTCATGTTCACCGTGACGCTCTTCATCCAGCGTCCGCTCGACTTTTCCGCCTTTCCGACGATCCTGCTGGCGTCGCTGATGCTCCGGCTGTCGCTGAACATCTCGTCCACCAAGCTCATCATCGGAGAGGGCCATACCGGAACCTCGGCCGCCGGCCATGTCATCGAGGGTTTCGCCAGCTTCATCATGAACGGCAGCGTCATGATGGGGGTGGTGATCTTCTGCGTCCTGCTCATCGTCAATTTCGTCGTGATCACCAAGGGCGCCGGGCGCATGGCCGAGGTGGGCGCCCGCTTCGCGCTCGACGGGATGCCGGGCAAGCAGCTCGCGATCGACAGCGACATGTCCGCAGGCGCCATCGACCATGCCGAGGCCAAGAGGCGGCGCGAACAGGAACTGGCGGAAACCAACTTCTTCGGCTCGCTCGACGGGGCGTCCAAGTTCGTGAAGGGGGATGCGGTCGCCGGGCTGCTGATCACCGCCCTGAACATCGTCGTGGGGCTGCTGGCCGGCGTCACCATGCACGACATGCCGCTGAGCCGGGCGTTCGAGACCTACGCCATCCTCACCATCGGCGACGGGCTGGTGAGCCAGATCCCGGCCGTGATCATCTCGATCGCGGCCGCGCTCCTGCTCGCACGGGGCGGATCCACGGGGGCGGCGGACGTCTCCTTCTTCCAGCAACTGGGCCGTTACCCCGGCGCGCTCGGGACGGTCGCGCTCCTCATGGCGCTTTTCGCGCTGGTTCCGGGTCTCCCGTTCGGGCCGTTCATGATCGCGGCGGTGCTCCTTGCGGGGCTGTCCTACATGGGGCTCAAGGGAAAGGACGGCACTCCCGCCGCCGAACCGGAGGCAGTCGAGGAGCCGCGGGCGCGGCCACTGGGCGATGTTCTCGACTTCGACGACATCCATATCGAGTTCGCGCCGAGTCTCGTGGGCATGGTTCTCGATCCCGCCACGGGGCTCGACTCCAGGATCAACAACATGCGCAACTACATCGCCGGAGCCTTCGGCCTGATCCTGCCCGAAATCCGGGTGACGGACGAGGCGATGCTGCCGCCCGGCAGCTACCGGATCCGCCTTCAGGGGGTGGAGCGTGTCCGCGACCGCCTCATGCCCGATCATGTTCTCGTCCTGCTGGCCGAAGGAGCGGATGCGCCCAACGGCATCGACGTCCGCGAGCCGGTATATGGCGCCCCCGCGAGGTGGATTCCGGCCGATCACCAGGAGGAAGCGGCTCTCCGGGGGCTGACCGTGGTGACACCGGCCGAGGTGCTGGCGACTCATCTGCTGGAGGTGCTGAAGGGCAATCTGGCGCGGCTTCTGACGCTCAAGGGGCTGCGGCGCCTCCTGGACGAGTTCGTCAACCTCTCGGACCGGGCCAGGGCCGACGCCAACCGCCGCCTGCTGGACGAACTCGTCCCCGATCGTGTGCCGGTCGATCTGCTGCTGGCGGTGCTGCGCCTCCTGCTCGAGGAGCGCGTCTCGATCCGCAACCTGCCGCTGATCCTCGAGGCGATCGCCGAGGCTCGGGCCCTTACGGCGCCCGAGGAGATCTGCGAGCATGTGCGCCAGCGGCTCGGCTTCCAGATCGTGGCCGAACTGAAGCGCGAGGACGGGACCATTCCGCTCATCCAGCTGGCGCCCGAGTGGGAGAAGACCTTCACGGCCCACCAGATCGAGGGCAGTCGCGGCCTGCGCGACGTGGCCCTGCCGCCCGAGGCCTTCAGCCGGCTGGCGAACGGACTGGCCGAAAGGCTCGCGCGCGCGGCTGACAGCGGCATCCAGCCCGCGCTGGTCACCTCGACCCTGCGGCGCCGCTTCGTACGGGCCGTGGCGGCGGCCAAGGGGCTGAGGGTGCCGGTCCTGTCCTATGACGAGATCGGCACCGAAGCCCGCGCGTCGATGGTCGGCACCGTGCCGGCATGACGCCCCTGTTCGAGCACGCCACCGAGCTGACCCTGATGGTCCAGGACCTGTTCCGGGCGGGTTTCCTGGTCTTCATACGGGTCGGGGCGGCCATGGCCCTGCTGCCCGCCTTCGGAGAGATGACGCTGCCGGCCCGCGTGCGGCTGACCATCGCCCTTGCCTTCACCGCCATCGTCTTTCCGGCCGTGAGTGACCGGGTGCCGGCCTTCGACGGGTCGCCGGTGGCCCTTGGCATCGAGGCCGCGATCGGCCTCGTTCTCGGGATGTCCTTGCGGCTCTTCGTGCTGGCGTTGCAGACGGCCGGCACCATCGCGGCTCAGGCCGTGTCGCTGTCCCAGATGTTCGGATCGCCGTCGGGCGAGCCGCAGCCCGTCATCGGCAACGTCCTGACGCTCGCCGGTCTCGCAATCGCGGTTGCGGGTGGCCTGCCTGTGCGCCTCGCCGAGTTTCTGATCCTGTCCTATGACCTCTTGCCCGCGGCGCGTCTTCCGGTTGCGGGTGACGTGGCCGACTGGGGCCTGCAACTGATCGTTCACACCTTCGCCCTCGCCTTCATGCTGTCGATGCCGTTCGTGGCTGCATCCTTCGTGTTCAACGTGGCGCTCGGCATCATCAACCGCGCGATGCCGCAACTCATGGTGTTCTTTGTGGGGGCACCCGCCCTCACATTCGGCGGGCTTGTGCTGCTGGCCCTGTCCGCCCCGCTTGCGCTCGGGCTCTGGGTGACGCGGCTCGGCGATTTCCTCGACAACCCCTCCGTCGTGGCGCCGCCATGAGCGAGGGAGACGAGGACAAGCCGCACGAACCGTCCCAGCGCAAGCTTGAGGAGGCGCGGCGAAAGGGCGAACTTCCAAAGTCACAGGATCTCGTGACGGCCGCCAGCTATGGCGGTCTTCTGCTTGCGGCTCTGGGCCTCGGGCAGGGCGCCATCCAGCAGATGGGAGACATGGGCAACTCGCTCCTTGCGCAGGCGGACCGTTTCTCGACGCTCCTGTCGGAAAGGGCCCAGCCGCAGGTGGGAGGACTGCTCTCCGCGGCGCTGCTTGCTGCCCTGCCTTTCTTCGCGATACCCGCCCTCGCCGCCATCGCCGCTCTGGTGGCGCAACGGGCCCTGGTCGTCGCGCCGACGAAGCTCGCCCCCAAGCTCGAGCGGATCTCGCCCGTCTCGGGCTTTCGCAACCGCTTTGGTCGCAACGGCCTGTTCGAGTTCGCCAAGAGCCTCGTGAAGCTTCTCCTCGTCGCGGTGGTCTTCGCGCTCTTCATCACGGCCCACATGGCCGAGATGCTCGACATGCTCGCGATGGCGCCGGGCTTGGCGATTGGCCGCATGTTCATGTTGATGCTCGAGTTTCTCGCGATTGTGGTGCTCCTGTCGGGCGGGATCGGCCTCATCGACTACTTCTGGCAGCGCGCCGAGCATCTCCGGCGCCACCGGATGTCGCGCAAGGAGCTTACGGACGAGGCCAAGGATGCCGAGGGCGATCCGCATGTGAAGGCGCAGCGGCGGCAGAAGGCGATGGAGATTGCCACCAATCGCATGCTGCAGGATGTGCCCGGGGCCGACGTGGTCGTGGTCAATCCGACCCATTATGCCGTCGCGCTGCGCTGGAAGCGCGGGGATCGGCGCGCGCCTCTCTGCGTGGCCAAGGGAACAGACGAGATTGCCGCGCGCATCCGCGAGAGGGCGGCGGAGGCCGGCGTTCCGATACACCGGGATCCGCCGACGGCGCGCGCGCTGCACGCCGCCGTGCGCGTTGGCGAAGAGATCCGTCCCGAACATTACAAGGCGGTTGCAGCGGCCATCCGATTTTCTGAACGGATCAGGCGCAGGATGAAAGGAGTGCGAAGGTGAAGCCGAAGGACGAGATTGTGCGTCTCCGGGATCTGGCCCAAATGGTTCTGGACGTACGTCTGGCAGAACTCGGCCGGGTCGCGCGCGAGCGGCAGAGCTGTCTCGACGGGTTGAAGGCGCTGGAGGCCATGCCGGCGAGTGACCTGGACCCGGTAACTGCGGCTCAAGTCGCGCTTTCCTACCAGGCATGGGCGGACGGCCGCCGGTCGGAGATCAACCTGGCACTCGCCCGGCACACGGCGGAGTGGAAGTCGAGGACCAGTTCCGCCCGCACAGCCCTTGCCCGAGCCGAGGCACTGCGACGGCTTTGAGGCCGGCATCTAGCTTTTCTCACCTGACGGAGGTTTTCGTTTTCGGTGATTTATCTCATTGGTCGGGCATCAGACGCGATGACATCTGCCTTTATCTTGGCCCCGCCGACCGAGCGCAGCTGGAAGCGCTGATGACCGACCGCAACACGCCCCGGAAGGTCGTCTGGCGCGCCGGTATCATATTGGCTACAGCCGACCGCTGCGGCACCAACGAGATCATGCGGCGCGCGGGAACGTCCGAGCCGACGGTCTGGCGTTGGCAGGCGCGCTATCTCGACGAGGGTGTGGCGGGCTCCGGCGCGACAAGACCCAGCCGTCCCGGGCGCCTCCGCGGCCCCGGGAAACGCGCCTCAAGGTGATCGCAAAGACAGTGAGGGAGAGCCGGGCGGTAGTGCTCCCAAGCCCTTCGTATGGAGCAAGTCCGCCGAAGAAATCCTTACCCGGGAACGCCGCCCTCTGGACGCCATCGATGAAATCCGCGGAAATCGGTAGCAAGAGGAAGACTCAGGACACTAGTGTGATCGCTGTCGCGCACGCGCGACCACTCCAGAAGACGCGCCGGCACAGGCTTCGATACCAATCAGACAGGGCCGCAGCCGTGAAAAGAACAGAAGGACCTGCGCCCGCTTGTATCGACCCAGTGAAAATCTGCTCATGCTACAAGGAGAGACGTAGCGATGAGTGTGACGATGGACGACCCGATCAAGCGGTGGACGGCGAAGCGCAAGACAGCGCTGGTGGTGGAGATCATCCAGGGCAAGACGACGGTGGCCGAGGCCAGCCGGTCCTATGATCTCTCGCCTTCCGAGATCG
>NZ_VDEK01000060.1:0-9961 GCF_007668225.1 Cereibacter sediminicola
TCAGACGCCGAATACATGGCCGCACCCGACCAGCTGCCGAAGATCGCCGCCCCCCCTTGTCACGCGGGAGCCATCCATACATGGTCCGAGGACAATGGCGATCCCCCTCATCGCCTACTCGGCCTCCACCACCTGCGCCAGGCCCCAGCCCGGCAGCAGGTCAGCGATCTGCTTCGTCAACCGCTTGATGCGGGCCTCTGCGTCCGTCACGGAATGGATGTGATCCTGCAGCACGATCTGCTGTGCAGGATGCGCGAACCCCACCGCCATCAGCCAGCGGCGATAGGCCTTCGCCCAGCTCTTCTTCCCCGGATGGAATCCGGCCATGGCGAAGCAGGAAGCCGTGCAGATGCTGGCGCGCCTTGCTCGCGACCCGCACCGCCGTCGCACGTGCATGGACCAGATCACGCATCGCCGCGTGCGCCGCATCAGGACTCCGTCCTTTCGAGGCTGAATTGATCCACCGGATCTATTCCGGGACGCCTCACCCCGAATGGCCGCCAATTCGTCCGCCCTATGCGGCTTCGCCAGCAAGGTCGCGTCGCGCCGGTGGGTCTTCACCCGGTTGCCGGCCTTGACCTGGATCAGCTAGGGCGCAACCACGACGCAGTCATGCCCGAGGTCGCTCAGCTGGCGATGGAGGCCAAACCGCAGGCCTCGCCTCATAAGTGGAGCCGTCACCCGTCGCAGCCCAGCTTCTCGCCTAACTTGCAGACATGATCGAGCGGTTCGGGATCGTGCCCCAGTGCCGGACGTCGCCGCCGCGCTTCCCTTGCGCAACTGCCACCGAGATCGTCGCCTTGTGGACATCAAGGCCGATAAACATGGTATCCTGCATGCAATCTCTCCCCTGTTCTTGAGGCTCAGTGCCAGCCCGTCTGGCGCAACCCTCAAAGGAGAACGCCGCGGGAGAGGCCACCGACCCGGTCAGGTTAACCGTGACTATGGGGCCTAAGAACCGGAAGGCGCGGTGTCCGGTCGCCTCCTGCCCTGGATGTGAAGGGTAAAGGCAGATCGATGTTACGCGGTCGGCACTTTCGCGCAAGTGACCTCCTTCGATGTGTTGCTTCCGCAATCCAGCGGAGCCTCCGTCAAAGAGAGAATTGGAGAATCGTCTTTCCTGCCGAAATCAATCCGATGGGCTGGTTTAGATGGAAATTGCCCCTCCTTCGGATCAGTAGGGCCTTCCGGAACGACGGAATTGGCCGGCCTTTCGGCTGAAGGTCTGCGCGGTGTCGCCCGAGGATTTCATCTGCCCGCCGGGGTGCTTCGTGTTATGCTGCACTGTCACCCAATCCGATTGCCTTCATGATATTTTATCCCCTTTCCCTTGCCGTTCTGGGGATCTGGCTGGTCCTGATCCTGCGCAGGCTCGACGACGGGTTCACCGTGGCGATTGCCCTGCTGCCCTTCGGCATGTTCGCGGCCATCGCGCTGCCGGCCGTGGGGGGGCTTTCGCTGATCGCGAGCAGTCTCATCGCGGCGCTGACCGGCGGCCTCGTTATCGTGGCGAGCCTTCTGGGCCGGGGGGCGCCGGTGCTGACGGCCTCGACGGTCGTGCTGGGGATCTATGCCGCCTATGCGGCCTTCTCCGCCGTCGTGCTCGTCCGGCTCTTTTCCGGCCAGTTCGAGGTCTTCACCCTGGCCCGCAGCGTGCAGGGCGTCCGAATCAATCCCTTCTACGCGAGCGTGCCGGTGCCGCTGCGGCCGGGATCGTCCAATATTTCGCAGACCTTCTACATCCTGCTCAGCTTCCTCGCCTTCCTCACCCTCAAGGATTCGCTGCGTCGCCGGGGTGTCGCCTGGGGCGACCGGGCGCTGGCCATCGCCGGCGCACTGAACATCGTCCTCGCCCTGATGGACCTGGCGAAGCTGGATCCGATCCTCGAGCAGGTCCGCACCGCCAAGTATGCGCTCGCCAACGAGCAGACGATGGGCGGCTTCGCCCGCATCATCGGCGGCTATTCCGAACCGTCGGCCTTCGGTGGAGCCTCGGCCGCCTTCTTCGCCTACTTCATGGCGGCCTTCATCGCAGGGCGGCGGGGCCGCGACCTGGCGCTCGGGATCGGCAACGGGCTCTGCACCATCGCCGCGCTTTCGGCCACCGGTCTCTTCGCGATGGGCGTGGCGGGGATGCTGATCTTCTTCACGGCGCTTCCGGCGATCCTGCGGCCCCAGAGCCGCCTGGTGATGATCGGTTCGATCGTCGGGGTCTGCCTGTTCGTCTCGGGCATCTGCCTGCTCCTGATCTTCACGCCGCTGCCGGACGTGGCCGGCAGCCTGTTCGAGCGGATCTTCGTCGCCAAGGCCGACAGTTCCTCCGGCATCGAGCGCAAGGCCTGGGCGGTGTCGGGCCTCACCGCCTTCCGCGAGACCTGGGGGCTGGGGGCCGGGGCCGGCTCGCTCCGGTCGAACGGGCTGGTCGCCGTCCTTCTGGGCAGCGTCGGGCTGCCGGGAACGCTTTTGCTTGTCGCCTTCCTGTGGCTCGCGGTCGGACGCTCCTGGCGGGGCGCCGAGGCGGGCACCTATCAGGCCGCGCGGGCCGGTGTGGTGGCCCTGCTCGCGGGGGCGGCTCTCAGCGGGACATCCCCGGACCCCGGCCTGCTGATGATCGTCTTCTGCGCCATCGCCTGCGCCATCCGCGAGCATCAGGAGGTGCCTGCCCCGGTCTGGGCTGGCGCGCATGCGCCTCGCAAAGACGGGCAGGGCCTAAGCCGGACGGCCTGAGCCGCCGGCCGCGTGGGCATCCGGTGTCAGCAGGTCCGACACGGGACGCGACGGGGCGGGCAGGTCTGCCCGTCGTGCCCGTCCCGAAGCCCCCGAGGCTGGCCCCGCGGCCAGTCCCACTGAAACCCGTCGTCGCGTCCGGCCGCACAGGCTGGTGGCGGGACCGCAGGCGACGCCAGCCCCTTGCAAGGTGACCCCATGGCCTCGATGACTGGAACCCCCTTCAAGCGACCGCGCCTCTTCGCTCCGGCCGCCGGATGGGGCGCGCTGCTGCGCCGGACAGGATCCGGCCCCGCCCCTGCGGCCGGGGACCGGCGGGTCTGTGGCGGGGCCAGTCCGGCCCGTGCGCCCCGAATACGGTGCTTCAACGTCCGGTTCAGCCCCAACCTCGGGGACGGGCTGCTCGCGGAATGTCTCGAGCATCGGCTGGTGGAACTGGGCGCCGGTGACGGGACGCGCTCGATCGACCTTGCGGCACGGACGGGCCACGGCAGCGCCCTGCCGGCGCGGGGCGCGCTGCTCGCGGTCCTCGCGGCCCTGCCCGGACCGATCCGGCGCGTGGCGATCCGGGCTCCGCTGGCGCTGCTGAAGTGGAAGAGTTGGCGCCCTCATTACCGGGCGGGGCTCGAGGGGGCCGACGCCGTGGTGATCGGCGGCGGCAACCTGCTGGCGGATCTCGACCTGAACTTTCCCACCAAGCTCGCGCTCGCGCTGGAGGAAGCCCGCCGGCGCAACCTCCCTGTGGCGATCCACGCCTGCGGCATGTCGCGCGGCTGGTCGGATGCGGGGCTTCGCATGGTCGGGCGGGCGCTGGCGCGGACGGATCTGCGGGCCGTCTTCCTGCGGGACGAGGCGTCCTGCGCGGCCTGGAACGAGCTTCTCGCCCCGTGGGCCGGGCGGACGGCCGAACTGGTCCGAGACCCCGGTCTGATGGCCTCCCGCGTCTTTCCGCAGCCGGCGCGCGTGACCGGGGCCCGTCCGGTGGCGGGCATCGGTGTCACCAGTGCGGTGGCGATCCGCTATCACTCCGACCAGGCCCCCGACGAGGAAAGGCTGGAGCGGTGGTTCCTGGAGCTGGCGCGGGAGCTGACCGCCGGCCACGAGGTCCGCGCCTTCACCAACGGCAGCCCCGAGGATCGCGCCTGCCTCGACCGGCTGGCGCCTCGCCTTGCGGCTTTGGGCGTCCGCATCCTGTCGCCGGAGACCCCGGCCGATCTCTGCTCTGTCATTGCCGGGCTCGACGTGCTGGTGGCCTTCCGGTTGCACGCGATCATCGCCGCCCATTCCTTTGGCGTGCCCACGCTGGGCCTGCGTTGGGATCCCAAGCTCGATGCCTTCATGGCGTCGGTCGGGCGCGGGGACTTCCTCCTTGACGTCACCGCGGCGACGCCCGCCGAGGCCCTGCGGCTGATGACCCGGGCCCGGCAGGAGGGCCTGCCGCCGGGCGAGCCCGAAGCCATCGTGGCGGAAGCGGCGGCGGATGTGGCGCGCCTCTACGCAGCCTTCCACCCCGCGGCGGGGGTGGCCTGACCACAGGCGGCGGCGCTGTCAGGCCCGGCCGGCCTGCCGCAGGGCAGGGCTGCGGGACAGCTCCTCCTGCACGCGGCGGATCACCAGCGACGAGACCGGCAGGTATTCGAAGCGACCCTGCCGGCCGACCGAGACGATGCCCAGCCTCTCGATCCTGTCGATCAGGCGGCGGGCAATCTCGACGTCGCCGACCCGGTAGAGCGGATAGGCGGCCTCGATCACGTCGTGACCTTCCAGCGCCACGCCGCGGGCGAGGCTGAGTCCCTCCACATGATCCCTGAAGTCTCGGAAGGCCTCGGCGGGATCGGCCGCGGCACCGGGCGGCAGCGTGACCTCCACCGACAGGAACTCGCGCGCGGTCTGCCGGTCGGGATAGAGACGGGAATGGATCGTGGCGCGTTTCCAGCGTCCCGAGGTGTGGAAATTGAACAGGACGTTGCCGGCACCGGGATCGAGCCGCTCGGCCGAGACGAAGAGCGAGAGCAGGTTGATGCTGGCAAGGCCCGAGCCGGTGCCCAACAGGGCCCGGTGCAGCGTGTCGAGCGGGATGGCGCTGACCAGCGCACCGGCCCGGTGGCGCCCCCCGGTCGTGGTGACGACGAAGCCCTCCGGCACAGGCTCGACCTGCAGCAGCCGTTCCTGAAGCCGGAACCGGACCGAAGCCGCCTCCAGCGTCGCGCGGATCGGATCGAAGAGCAGGGACGTGCCCGCCGAGGGACGAATGCGAAAGGGCCACCGCGGGGTGGTCGTCGGCGGGGGTCGGACGGCGGTGCGCCAGGCGGTCGCCAGCACGGCGCGCGGGCGTGTCGAGCGTTCGACATGGGACATGCGCCTGAAAAAGAATTCCTCGTCGATCTCCGAGGCCGGGCAGTGGTGGAAGCGCGCGATGTAGCTGGCAAGGCCCGTGTCGCGGTAGAAGCTGCGCCCGAGCCGCGTCCGGCAGATGGTCTCGAGCGTTCCGTCCTGCCGGCGCACGGTCTGGCTGGCCAGCAGGTCCGCGGCGGCCCGGATCTTGCGCCCCAGGGGCCACTCGCGGATCTCGCGGAGCGAAATCGGATACTGCAGCAGCCGCCCCTCCGGCCCGACCCGCCGCTCCATCCGCCACACGGGAGGGCAGAGGTCGCGGACCCCGGGCGCGAGCGCGAAGAGCGCCGCATTCTCCTCGTAGAAGATGCTGCCGAGGTCGAAGGTGTAGGGGCCGATCTGGTGCGAGCGATGCGCGCCACCGCAGCTGGGCGCCTGATCGATGACGGTGACCGACAGGCCCGCAGCCGAGAGGGTGTGGGCCGCGGCGAGGCCCGCCACTCCCGCGCCCAGCACGATCACGCTGTCCGGGGCCTTCCCATGCCGGTCCCGCGCCGGATGCCGGCGCTTTTGCGGGTCCTCCGCCTCGTCGCCGCCATCCCTGCCGGAGGTGACGGTCGTCGGTGCGGGCTGCACGGGGCCGGCCGGTGCGAAATTCTCGATGGGGGTGGTCATGATCCTACCCCGACAGAAGCAGGGACAGGGCGGATGCAGAAACCGGGTCGGGACAAAGCCGCATCGCAAGCCGCAGGCCAGGCAGGGGGAAGGCGCGCATCAATTACCTCCGGAAATGCCTTGGGATCGACGAAAACCGAACTGACGAATATCTGCACGAAGCGGAATTGCGCCTTCCGCATCCTGCGCTTTCTAATCTGGAAAAAGGGCCCCCGCCACGATTCACGGGGAAGGCGTGCCTGGAATTTCTCACTCGATTAAAGGTGGAACGGTCGGAGCAGTCAATGGGGCAGTCGGCGACGGGCGTGGCCCCCGAGCGCCTCAGATCGCCGACAGGAAGACATCCTCCACCTCGACCGCGTCCTCGTAGCCGGACAGGTCGAACATGAGGGCGACATGCTCCCAACCCTCGGGCATCCGGCCGTCCATCGCGGCCGAGGGATGGGTGTCCATGGTGGATGCGCTGAACCTCTTCCAGTCCGAGGAGAGTTCGACGGCCCAGTCGCTGCCGATGGGGGCGCGCTTCTCGCCCCGCACCGCCTCGAGCCGGGCGAGGACCCGGCCGGGCCGGCCTCCGCGGATCCTGAAGGCGGCGCCGATCTCGCATCCGGGCCGGGCCCGGCCGCAGAGCCAGATGAACCGGTAGCCCGGAGTGGCCTTGAAGCCGTTCCGGTCGAGGGGGTGGCGCTTGAAGGTGCCCGTGCGGCTGTCGCTCGTGCGGCTGTCGATCGGCAGCGGGCCGAGCAGGTTCCGGCCGGAATCGAACTGCACGATGGGCGCGACATGGCGGGGACGGCTGCCGCGCAGGCGCTCGGTGTCAAGCCGGCCCGGGCCGCTGGCCAGGGCCCCGCTCCGGGTGCGGAGATTGTAGACCGTCACGTCGCGCATCGCCGCCGTCGCCTCGCGCGACCGCAGGTGGAAGATGACGTCGCACTGGTTGCCCTCTTCGAAGCCGGCGCCGGTGACAAGGAAGGTCCCCCCGTTCAGGGTCACGCTGCCCCGCGACAGGTCGAACAACGGCCGCTCGGGCTGCTTGGGCCGGTTGATCTCCAGGTGGCAGCCGTGCAGCGTCAGCGTGCCCGATCCGGCCATGATCTGGTCGACGAAATTGACCGATGTCCCGTCGAGGTAGACCTCGGCGCCCTGGTTGAGCAGCGCGATCCTCGCCCCGCCGATGATGCTGCCGTAGAACGAGAACAGTTCCCCGGCATCCTCCGACCCGCCGAGGAAGTGCATCCCGATCTCCGAGAGGCAGCGCAGCCCGTATCCCCGCACCAGGTAGGAGCGGTGCGAGAAGATCATCCCGGTGTGGAAGCCCCGGACCGTCACCCCCTGCATGTCGAGGCGCGAGGACCGGCCCACGACCTTCGTCTCGAACCGCAGTCCGTGCAGCAGCGTCCCTTCGCCGGGACCTGCGAATTCGATCCCCTCGATCCACTTGTGCCCGTACTGCGGACTGTCGGCGGTGGAGCGGACCAGCACGCATTCGCGCCAGCCTTGCCAGTCCACCTCCAGCCGCTCGAGGCGCAGCTTCGCATCGCTTTCCAGCGTCAGGACGGCAGCGGATTCCCCGCCCTCCACCTCGAAACTGTAGCGGCCCGGAGCGGTCACGGTGGTGCTGCCGAGGGGCCGCCCGCCCAGGCCGGCCAGCATCACCTTCAGGAAGGGAACAGGGCCCGTTCCGGTCAGCTGGGAGACGGCGAAGGAGACCCGGTAACGCCCGGCTTCGGGCAGCGCGAGGGGCCGCTCCAGCAGGTCCCGCCGGCCATCCTCATGGAGGAGCGCCTTGCCTTCGGTGCTCCAGTTGTCGTCCGGCCAGAGCGTGTTGATCGTCACGACCGGCGGACGGACCTCGGGAGGCGTCATGGACGAGAAGTCGAGCACCGCCCCCACGCCCCGCAGAGCCACACGGGTCGGGTCGAGGACCAGCCGCGACCGGCACAGATAGCGCTGCGAGCCCAGATCAAGGACAAAGGGGCCATTCGACGCCGCGAAATCCAGGGCGCGCTGGATCGCGAGGGCGTCGTCGCCGTGGTCCGAGGTCTCGACGAACCAGTGCGGCCGCAGGACCGCCGGTGCCGCCTCGCGCCGCCAGTCCTGCCCGTCCGGGCCGGGGAAGCGCAGCACCCCGTCGGGCTTGCGCTGGTCGGCCGGTCCGGCCGTGAACCAGCCCTGTCCCTCGACCCAGACCGGAGAACGCTCGGCCGGCAGGTCCGGCAGGTCCGCAAGCGTGACCCGCAGGCTGTCCTGCGCCCGGGCGGATGCAGGACAGCCCGCCACGCCCGCGGCTCCGGCAAGGAGGGCAAGTCCGCTCACCATCTCGCGTCGCGTCGTCATTCCAGGGCCTCCTCGACCGGGGTGGCAGGCATGTCCTCCGCGGCCTGCCGGCGGAGGGAAACGGGCTCAAGGCTCCGGGCCAGCATCCGGCGATAGAGCCGGTCATGCGCCGCAACCCATTCGGCAAGGCCGGGGGCCAGCCCCGGCCCTCTCTCCCGGGCAGCCGCGGCGAGGCGGGCCACGAGGTCGTCGTCCCGCAGGACGCGCCCGAGCGCCGCGGTCAGCGCCTCGACATCACCCGCGCAGAACGTAACCGCCGCCCCCGCCTCCACCAGCTGGCGGGCGGTCAGGATGGAGTCCGAGACGACCAGCGGCAGGCCGGTCGCCACGCATTCGAAGGCCGAGAGGCAGAAGGGTTCGGGGCTCTGGGTCGCCACCACGGCCGCCCGCGCCCCGTTCAGGAAACGCCCTATTTCCTCGCGCGACATCCAGCCGTGATAGGCGTGCTCGGGGTAGAGGGTCCGCAGTTCGTCGAGACTGTCGCCCATGCCGATGAAATCGACGCCGAGGCCCAGCCTGCGCCCGGCCTCGGCGAGTTCGAACACCCCCTTCAGCCGCTGGACCTGGCCGATCTGCACAAGACGCCGGTTGCGCTCGGGTGCGGGAACGGGCGCACCGAACGGCTCGACCGGGTTGCTGATCGCGGCAAGGTGTCCCGGCCGGATGGCGCGGCCGATCCGGGAGCGCATCGCCTCGTTGATCATCACGAACTGTGCCCCGGACCGGAAGGGGGCGAGGCGGTTCCACAGCACGGCCTGACGCGCCGAGCGCCACAGCTTGTGGCTGTAACTGCGCTTGTCGCACTGGGTCGTGAGGCAGGCCGCCGAGAGCGGCCGCCGGTTGCAGACCCGCGCCCGGGGGTAGTCGAGGAAGGCTCCGTTGGGACAGGCGAGGAAGAAGTCATGCACATGGATCGCGCAGCGGCGGGCGACGGGGGCCAGCGCATCGAAGACCGCAGGCGTCAGGATGTTCGACCAGTTGTGCAGGTGATAGACCGTTCCGGGCGTGTCGTGTCGGGCGATCCATTCGGAGATCCGGTGCCGGGCGGCGGCATTGTAGAGACCCTTCAGCGCGGAAGCGCGCGGCGCGTGGATCAGGGCCCGCCCCTCCAGCGCCAGCATGTCGATCCCCTCTCCTAGGTCACGATTGCCGCTGTCGCCGGCCAGGAAGGTGACGGCCAGCCCCCGCGCATGCAGGGATCGGGCGAGGGTGGTGGCGAGATAGGTGGCACCTCCTCTCACCACCGAGGCGTCGTTCAGGATGACCACACGATCAGGCGAGCGCATGCAGCATCCCCTTCGTCCCGGGGCTCGAAATCCTCGGGGGCCATGTCACCCGCCCGGGCAGCCTTCGAATGCGTCGCGCCATCTGCAGAACCCGTAGAATATGGATCGAATGAATGCAGGCAGAAATTGCTTGCCAGAAAGGGCGGCCGCCCGGATCGGGACTGTCTCGATCCGGAACGATCAGATGTTACGCGCTCCGGGACAGGGCGCAATTGGCCTCGATCGAGGTTCCTCCGCCGCAAAAGTGGGAAGCCATCGCCATAAAGCGGCAAGTCTCGCCGGACGAACCTCGGTATTCGGCCCGAGCTTCATCCGAGAGGAGGATGCTGCTGCACATCACGACGGCGACGGGCGGCCCCGATTCGGTCTTTCCGGTCGTCGAGCGGCGGCGGATTCGATTCCCGACGTTGCATATGACGACGGGCAATGTCTCCCGGAAAAAATGGCCGTGTCTTGAAAGTGTGTTGGTCCGCCTTTGATTTGCCGGAAACGGCCAATATGGCCTCGGTTGAAACCACCGAAAGGCCATCGGTTGCCTACCCAGCCACTGGTTTTGCCCCCGTTTCACCGGACACTCAGGCGTTTGCGGTTTGGGCTGCGAT
>NZ_VDEK01000061.1:0-9733 GCF_007668225.1 Cereibacter sediminicola
GCCTGAGCCTCCATGGTTATGCCCAAGTGTCCGGTCGAAACGGGGGCCAGTTCACTATGCCCGCGTTTCGACCGAGGATCAGACCCCCCTGCCCCAGTCGCAGGCCCTGAAATCCGCGGGCTGCGCCGAGATCCATGAGGAGCAGGCCTCGGGCGGGAGCCGCGCCCGGCCGGTGCTGGCGCGGGTGCTGGAGCGGATCGGCAAGGGCGACACGCTGGTCGTCGTGCGCATCGACCGTCTGGCGCGGTCCCTCTCGCATCTCCTCGAGGTGATCGAGCGGTTGGAGGCCAAGGGTGCCTTTTTCCGCTCGCTGACTGATCCCATCGACACATCCTCGCCGCAGGGCAAGTTCACCCTGCAAGTCCTGGGCGCCGCGGCCGAGTTCGAGCGGGCCCTGATCCGCGAACGGACCAAGGCCGGGCTGGCCAGCGCACGAACCAAAGGCCGGGTTGGCGGCAATCCGGGCCTGCGCGCCCGGGATCCGGCGGCGCTGCGAAAGGTGCGGCTTGCGCGACAGGACGGCTATATGGAGCGACTCAATGAAACCGCGCAGGACTGGGTGCCGCATGTGCGCCGCCTGCGGCCCGACATGGCGTGGGAGGACGTGCTGCGCATCGTCAACGGCCCCCTGCCCCACGAGCGTCAATGGACGCAAAGCCGGCTTTTGCGCGCGGTCAACGCCTATGTCCGGGACGGCTTCCTGCCGCCTACGGTACTGGACCGCGCCGGCCGCCGCGAAACCGACGACCGCCTGCCCGCCATCGTCGCCGCAATCAAGGGCGCGGATCCCGGCATCACGCTTCAGGCGATCTGCACCCGGTTGGAAGCAATGCGCGAGCGCACGCCTCGTGGGCGGACAAGCTGGCAGCCGTCATCCGTGAAGATGCTGCTGGAACGAGCCGAAAGGCTAGGGTTGCTTGACTGAAGTTGCGGGAATCGACCGCGCGATTCTGAAGATCGTCGTTACGTAGGCGTCCACAATACATGTTGTGGCCACGACATCACGGGCCACGAACTGTTGAAGTAACCTACGAACAGGGTCACCCAAGGCATTGATACTTAACAGCTTTATCTCGTCAGAAATGGGCCGCCTCAACGCCCCCAGGCCGTTCAACAGTTAGGGGTGGATTTATTCGCCAAAACTGTTAAGGTCTACAAAACAATAAAGACTTGAGGGCAGTGATGAGCGGGATACGGGCCTCACAAAGATTCGACGTCATGTCCAAGCGGCTCGGTAGCCGGTTGCGCGAACATGCGCAGGAAACCTTCCCACCGGATGCCCAGAAGGGTCTCCGTCGTTTCGCGATGCGTGAAGCGGCTGATCTCCTTCGGATCAACCAGAACACCTTCCGCCACCATGTGTCAAACCTCGAGGGCTTTCCCGAAGGCATCCTTGAGGGTGGCAACCGCCGCAGCTTCTCTGCCGAAGAAATGGTCGAGGCCCAACGCGTCCTTCTTGGGACGGGTAGGATCAAGCCCGATGAGCACCCTCACAGAAGAGCCGGCGAACCGTGCCAGGTCGTGACAATCTTCAACCTGAAGGGCGGGTCCGCAAAAACGTCGACCGTGGCTCATGTTGGTCAGCTACTGGGCCTTCGCGGCTATCGGGTCCTACTGATCGACCTCGACAGCCAGGCAAGTCTGACAAACCTGTTCGGGGTGACCCCTGAACTCGATCCAGACATGCCGACCTCCTACGATCTGATCCGGTCGGAAGGTCCCCTGCCCGCCTCCGATATCATTCGAAAGACGAACTTCCCGACTGTGGATCTGATCCCGGCCTCCATGGACATCATGGAGTACGAGTTCGAGGTCGCTTTGAGCTTCAGACACGGCGCCACCACCTTCCACAGTCGGATCCGTGAAGCGCTTGAGCCTGTCCTGAGCCGATATGATGTGGTGATCTTCGACACCCCGCCGCAGCTGAACTTCTCGGTGATCTCTGCCCTCTTTGCTTCCACTGGGGTCCTGATCCCGCTCAACGCGTCCATGCTTGATGTGATGTCTCTGGCAAGCTTTCTCGGCATGGCGAGCAACCTGATGGGCGTCGTCGAGGCGCATGCTCCCGAACACGGTCTGAACTTCGTTCGGGTGCTGATCACCCGGTACGAGAACACCGACAGTCCACAGGTCCAGATCTCGTCTCTGCTTCGGACGGTCCTTGGCGATGCGGTCCTCCCGGCCGAGTTCCTGAAATCGACGGCAGTAGGCGATGCTGCAAACACCCAACAGAGCATCTTTGAGGTCGAACCTCGCGACGTGAACCGCAGAACATACGAGCGTGCGATCGAGTCCGTTTCACGCGTGACCGACGAAGTTGAGCGCGAAATCCTCAAGGCATGGGGGCGTAGCCATGGCGCGTAAGGTCTTCGGGGACTCACTCAAGAACGCGATGGGTAAAGCGTCAACGTCGGATGAGGATGCGGATCTCGATCTGAAGCGCACGAGCCCAACTGTCGCTCGAGCGCAAGCATCGGTGTTGGAAGAAGACAAGCACGCCACACGCCTGATCGACCCGGGCACTGTTCGGATGTCTGCGGTCATGGATCGTATCGATCCGAGCGATGGCCTCGAGGAACTTGTGTCCTCGATCCGGGAGCATGGGCAAAAGGTTCCCATTCTTGTCCGCCGAACCCAGGATGGCGCACTTGAGATCGTCTATGGGCGCCGCAGGCTTCTCGCTTGTCGTGAGCTTGGTCAGAAGGTGCGAGCCACGGTCATGGAAATGACCGAAGAGGAAGCTCTGATCGCTCAAGGCGTTGAAAACAATGCCCGCCAAGACCCCTCGTTTATCGAGAGGGCTCTGTTCGTCGCCGGGATCATTCGCGAACTTGGGAAAACAGACGAAACGCGCAAGAACGCCCAGACCATCGCCTATCGGGCGCTCCAGATCGATGAGTCTCTTGTCTCTCGGATGAACCGTATCGCGACGGGTATTCCAATGGAGCTGATTCAGGCCATCGGACCTGCACATGGCGTTGGTCGGAGGGTCTGGGAGAAGCTCTTCAGGCTGTGCGAGAAGGACGTCTCGAGAGCCAGGGAAGTTGCCCGCGAAATCCCCCGCACCTTGCCGGGTCCAGACCGACTTGACGCAGCGGTTACGCTGCTCACAGCCACCAAGGCAACTACACCCGGGGTTGACCAAGGTGAGCGCGTGAAGATCGGCCGCAAAGGCAACCGCATCACCATCGATGTGGACGCTGACCTTGCCCCGCGCATCGAAGACGCCATCCGAAAGCTGATCGGCGAGCTTCTTGACCGCGGTCAAGACGGCCCAGAATGACGACCCCGTGTCTTGACCGCGGTCAAGACATCAAGAGCAACGAGCAGAAAACGAAAGGAGGACCGGCTAGAAAAGGAAAGACCCCCCGAAAGCGGTGCTTCCGAAGGGCCTCAATCAGTCTCGACACCTGATTGATACCCCCAAAACGAATCGAATTCAACACCGCTCGCGGTGACCGGGGAAGCTTTTTCTTCCGAAACACCATGAGACATGTCACTCAAGCACGAACCGCCTTGGCGGACCAGGCAGCTATTGCCTGCCCTAGCCCCTACGAGCTTCTGGGGCCGGTGCGGGTTCTTCGGAAAGACCTGAACCTCACGAGCAACGACGTCACCGTACTGACAGCGCTCGTCAGCTTTCTTCCGCGCGATCACAGCCCCAACTCAAGTGAAACACAGTGCAAGCTGACCGTTGTATTCCCTTCCAACGCCTCCTTATCAGAGCGCGCAAACGGCATCGATGAGAGAACGCTTCGCCGCTGCCTGGGGCGCCTTGAGGCTGCGGGACTCATCCAGCGAAAGAGTTCATCGAACGGGAAACGCTTCCCTCTCCGCTACGGAGGCATCATCAGGGATGCGTTTGGGATCGACTTGGGTCCGCTAATGCAGAGCCACGACGCTCTTGCAGCCAGAGCATCGAAGGTCACAGAAGAGCGTGAACGCCTGCGCTGCCTCAAGGCAGAAGCCCTAGCCCTACGCGCGTCCCTTCTTCAAGACGAACAGCTCAATGACGCAAGGTTGGCTTCACTGGAAGCGATCCGAAACCTGCTTCGTCGGGCAACCCTGACTGCCGACACAGTCTTGCAAATCATCGCTGGTCTCCGCGAGCTTGGAGCCAATGCCAAGCCGAGCTACGGAGAGTGCCACGGTTCAAACACCCGTGCGGACCGAGTGCAATCGCAAGACCAAACCCTCGGCCGTGAATGCGCGAGCGAAATGTCCGCCAGGAACGGACAAAATGACCGGCAGATAGAGTCTGTAAAAAAAGAACATATAAAGAAAGACACGCACGTGAAGCAGCCCAACGCTTCCCAAAGCGTTGGGGCAGCGACCATGAACCGAGACCCTGCGAAAATGGCGTGGACGGACTTTTCACATGTCGCGGACTTCTTCCCAGACCCGCCACGAACAGGCGAAGCCCTCAACCGCGTTCTCTTCGATATCGGTCAATTGCTTAGAATACGCCAAGAAAAACTGATGCTTGGTATCCAGAAAGCTGGGGCCGGACGGCTTTTGCTGATTTTGGACTACCTGTTGGAGAAGGGCGAAGCGATCAGGCAGCCCGAGGCATACTTTGAAACGATCCTGCGCACATAGAACATGCAGGTTGCACTTCTTGACCGCGGTCAAGACAGCCGAAGAGAGGGAAAGGTTGGTGGGTTGAGGGGTGACGGGAAGTGAGATCGGGAGAGTGGCTTCCGGCGCCCGTCGTGGAGAAGATCTGATGGCGAAAGCAGCCCAGAAAATCACGCTGTCCCCCTCGCGGGACATCCCCTTCGACAAGCTCGTGCTGAGCCAGTCCAACGTCCGGCGCATCAAGGCAGGCGTCTCGATCGAGGAACTGGCCGAAGATATCGCACGGCGCGGCCTGCTGCAGGGCTTGAACGTCCGGCCCATGCTCGATGCCGATGGGGCTAAGACCGGCATGTTCGAGATCCCGGCCGGCGGCCGTCGCTTCCAGGCGCTGTCGCTGCTGGTGAAGCAGAAGCGGCTGGCCAAGACCGCGCCGATCCCTTGCATCGTGCGGGATGCGGCGTCGGAGATCCTCGCCGAGGACGACTCGCTCGCGGAGAACATGCAGCGCGTCACCCTGCACCCGCTCGACCAGTTCCGCGCATTCCAGGCCCTGCGCGAGAAGGGTCAGGGCGAGGAAGCGATTGCGGCGGCCTTCTTCGTCACGCCGCACATCGTCAAGCAGCGCCTGAAGCTCGCCTCCGTGGCCCCTGCCCTGCTCGAGGTCTATGCCGAGGATGGGATGACGCTGGAACAGCTGATGGCCTTCACGGTGAATCCGGATCACGCGCGTCAGGTGCAGGTCTGGGAGGCGGTGAAGAATTCCTGGAACAAGGAGCCCTATGCCATCCGCCGCATGCTGACCGAGACCTCGGTCCGAGCCTCGGATCGTCGCGCGGTCTTCGTCGGTGTCGATGCCTATGAGGTGGCGGGCGGTGTCGTCTTGCGCGATCTCTTCCAGGGTGATGACGGTGGCTGGCTCGAGGACCCTGCCCTTCTGGACCGGCTGGTGGCCGAGAAGCTTCAGGCTGACGCCGAAGCGCTTTCCTCTGAAGGCTGGAAGTGGATCGAGGTGGCGACGGACCTGCCCTATGGCTACAGCCACGGTCTGCGGCGTCTGGCCGGTGATCCCGCGCCCATGACCGACGATGAAAGCGTGGCCCATGCGACACTTCTCGCCGAGTACCGCGGGCTGGAAGAGGAATACTCCGGCCAGGACGAATACCCCGAGGAGATCGACGCGCGGCTCGGTCATCTCGAGATGGCCATGGAAGCGCTCGAGCAGCGGCCGCTGATCTACGATCAGGCCGAGGTCGGGCGCGCTGGCGTCTTCGTGACGCTGGATCGGGATGGCGGCCTGGCTGTCTATCGCGGCTATGTCCGGCCCGAGGATGAGCCGCGCGAGGAGACCGCGGTCCAGAATGCCGATGGCGCGGATGCCATGGGGCAGGGGGGTGATGCCGGTGTTTCTACCTGGAAACCGTCGGCGACCTCTGTCGGCGGCACCGTCATCACTTCGGGCGGTCAGCCGATCGGCGCGGATGCATCCGATGAGGAAGATGATGGTGCGCTGAAGCCGTTGCCCGAGCGACTAGTCATGGAACTGACGGCCCACCGGACCTTGGCGCTGCGAGAGGCCATCGGGCGGTCGCCAGACGTTGCTCTGACGCTCCTGCTCCTGAAGTTGGTGACGGATACCTTCCGCACCTCCTCTGCCTCGGGCAGCTGCCTCGAAGCCTCGGTGCGTCACGTCTACATGTCGTCCCAGGCGCCCGATCTGAAGGACAGCGTCGTGGCGAAGCTCGTCGACGAGCGTCACGCCGCCTGGGAGGCCGATCTGCCCCTCGGCGACGATGTCGCGCTCTGGGACTATCTGACGGTCCTCGACGAAGGCAGCCGTCTGGCGCTCCTGGCGCATTGCCTCAGCTTCGGGATCAACGCGCTCCATGAGAAGGTGAACCCCTATGGTGCGGGCATCTCGGCCAGCGGCCTGGCCCGCCGCATGGCCCATGCCGATCTCGTGGCCCGCGCGGTCGATCTCGACATGGTCGAGGCAGGCTGGGAGCCGACGGTCGATGGCTACCTCAACCGTGTGCCCAAGGCCCGGATCCTTGAGGCCGTGCGCGAGGCGAAAGGTGAGGGGACCGCGCAGCTTCTCGATCACCTGAAGAAGGGTGAGATGGCCACAGAAGCCGAGCGGCTCCTCAAGGGCAGCGGCTGGTTGCCCGAGGTCCTGCGCCGGGCCGATCTGGTGACGTTCGACGGCGAGGCGGTCGGAGAAGGGCAAGGGGAAGATGCGGGCGAGCCGGAAGACATCGATCTCCCGGGCTTCCTGACCGTCGATCTGCCGGACAGCGCCGCGTCGATGATGGCCGCAGAGTGATCTGAGCCGTCCGGGGGCGGGGCAACCCGCCCCTCACTCTCATAAAATACAGCAATATCAATACGATGAATGCGAATACTCGCATTCGGGATGAGGAATCATGTCTGCAAGGAACATCATCGACTCAGCCCCTCTCGGCGCGCTGATCCGCTATTCTGACGGCAGTCCCAAGCCGCCGGCACGTTTCACCAAGAAGCTGGCAGCCTGGGAGCGCTCGAACGGCGTGGGCCGTCTTGTGAAGAAGGAACCGCCCAGGGTCTATCCGACCTGGACGGCACCAGCCTCCTTCACGCTGCATGAGGGCAACTTCTCCTCGGACGGGGTGATCCTCGTCACCATCATGCGCAGCCATTCGGCGGATAGCCGGCTGATCTTCGAGGTGGCCGAGGAACCGAAGCCCGGGCAGGTCTGCGTGCTGCTGGACTTCGGGGGCAATACCGAACTGCTGCATCTGGCGGAGTCCATCACTGCGGCCGAGCTCTGGATCGCACGGGAGGGCTATCGCAATGCGCGGCTGGAAATCGTCGGTGCTGAAGACGGCGAGAGGGCAGGGGGCGCGGACCTGGCCGCCTGAGCCCTGACACGGCGTGAGGGGCCTGCCGACGGGCGGGCCACTCACCGATCACACTATCGTCCCGCGATGTCGCGGGGCGTCGAAGGTTCCATCCCCCATCGTGGTGACCATCAACCAAGAACCTGCCCGGGAGGCTGGCGGCGTTCCAAGCATCAGCGGGACAATCGGCTCCTGACGTTGGGGCACCATCCCCCGCTCGCCATTCCCTTCCTTGCCCCGAATCCTGTCTTCGAGATCAACCCGCGAGGGGTCGGACTACGGGCAAGCCCGTGCCGCCGGGTGGATTCGGACGAGCCGAACGCACCCGGTGATGTCAGCCAGTCTTCGGGCCTGCGGGGTCCTGTCGCGCGGGGGATGGTCCCCCGCCTCCCAGACAGGAGCCAAACAGATGTCCCGCAAAGATGCTCACGCTTTCGCCGCCTCCCTCGCCGCCACGCTCATGGTTTCGATCGTCGTCTTCCAGGCAGGGGATGGAACCTTCGGCGCCGTCCCCGCCGATGAGATCGACGGAGACGAGGTTCAGGTGATCGCTGAGGTCGATCCGTGGGCATGACGCCCACGGCCCGAACGAGGGCTCGGCATCGGGGCAGTGGCCCCGAATTGGGCCTTTTGCCGGTAAACCGTTCCGGTCGATCGATCGGAGGAGCCGACAAATGGTCGGCGCGGCCTCCATGAAAGTCGCTTGATCATCGAAGGTGTTCATCGGAAGCTGATCAAGACGGTTCGGGGGCCGATAGAATGCTCTATAAATCATTGATTTCATTATACGGTTCGTCGCTCGCAGGTAAGTCGGCTCCCAAAGACGATTTGATCTGGCACTTCACACCGTCCGACGACCTGCGGCAGTTCCGAGTTTACGCGCTCGATGCGCTACAGCAGGCTAAGGTATTCCTGCTAGATCACCTGGCAGCCGCCTACACTGACACGCTTCACGATGCCGTCTCGAAACAGGCTGAGGAAGCTGGGGTGCCTGCCATGGCAATCCTCGGTGAAGTGAAGCTTCCTGCTCCCGTCGTTTGGGTCGAGTTCGACGATCGCGAACTGGGCGTTGCACGATTTGAGCGCGCTTCACCTGTGACCAGGCACGACGAAAAGCCTTTGGGCACGGGACTACGCGGCTACCTTCTGGACGACCGCAACGAGGGCCATCTACGCATTACGATGTTCCACCGTCGCGAGAATTCGCGTGTCGTCGATCCGATCTGCGCACTGCTCGTCAAGCGGACACCGACAGGACAGCTGAACTATGACGACGTCGAGGTCGAGCTGAGCCGATCCGTGGTCGATTTCCGCGTGCGGAGCGGCGATACGATGGAAATGATCCAAGGCCGCCGCACGGTGCACCAAGTTGAAACCGGGTATGACCTGTTCATTCCCTACGCTCTGTTTGCAATGCTGGTCTCACCGGATCTTGGCGGGATCATCCCAACGGAAACCGAAACCTTCACCGCCAAGGACACCAAGACTGCCCGGAAGTTCGGTAAGTCGTGGATCCTTGGCGCCCAGAAATCACATCTGACGATCCGGATCGGCCCGCAGGCCGCCGCGCACATGGCGGAAAGAACCGCTCGCCTCGAATTCGAGAGGCAAACACTCGAGGCGCGGAACGGCCCCGTTCGTCATTGGGTGTCCGAGCATGAGCGACACTATCGAAGCGGCAAAGTCGTTCTGGTCAAAGGACATCACCGGGGCCAAGCACCTGACCCCAATCTGCCGACACGGGTGATGGGGCCGAAACTCGAGGAGTTCGAGTTTGACCTCCCCGAGGTCGTCCCATCAAAATCCGAATGATCGAGCAGCAGACAGCTTCATGCGGCTAGATCGTCTTTCGACTTCCCGGCAGCCAGCGCGTCCACGAACCACTGCGGTTTGCGTCCCCGGCCCGACCAAGTGAGTGCCGGGTTCTCAGGGTGCCGGTATTTCGGCGCGGCAGGCGCACGGGCGGTTTTCGTCTCGGTGCCGACAAGTTCGGCTAGGGAGTAGCCTAGATCCCGGGCGAGAGCTTCCACCTTGGCGCGGGCTTCCGCCTTCTGCCGATCCTCGAATGTGGAAATCGCCTTGGCGACGTCCTTCTGCATTTTCTTCAGCTCGCTGAGCGACAGTGCCTCGAGATCGTAATCAGCCATTGATGCGGTCCGTGTCCTGAATGTCAGGTATCGATAGCCCGTCGTTGCAGGGTGCCGCAACTCCCGGAAGGCATGGGCAGGTGTGTTTCGGCGTGCAATTTTGACCCCCCAGGCGGGGTGATCGGCGTCCAATTT
>NZ_VDEK01000062.1:0-8951 GCF_007668225.1 Cereibacter sediminicola
AATTGGACGCCGATCACCCCGCCTGGGGGGTCAAAATTGCACGCCGAAACACAGCCCTCTGCCCTCGTGACCGCAACAGGGCAGGATCAGCACGACCTGCGCTATGCCGTCCGTCTTCCCGACGGCAGCCGGCGCATTCTGTCCATCAATGCAGCCCCCCTGCCTGCGGCCCCACAGGGTGCCAGAATTGTGCTTTCGCTGACCGATATCACCGCAGCCGAAGCCAGCGCCGAGCAACTGCGCCGGCTTGCGGCCGAGGACCCCCTGACAGGCCTGGCCAACCGCCGCGCTCTGAGGGCGGACCTGCTGGCCCGGCTGGATTCAGATCCCGGCAGACCACCCCTGGCACTGATCATGCTCGATCTCGACAACTTCAAATCCGTCAACGACACGATGCGCCACGAAGCAGGCGACCGAGCCTTGCGCGTTCTGGCCGGGCGCCTGCGCGAAGCCGCACGTCCGCAGGACCTCGTCGCCCGGATGGGCGGGGACGAGTTCATGCTGCTTGCGCCTGGGCTGGAGCGTGAAGACGCCGTCGCCCTGGCCGAGAGGCTGCGCCGCGCGGTCGCCCGGCCGATCGGAAGCGACCGGCAGCCGATCAATCTCACCGCCTCGACGGGCATTGCGCTCTCCCCGGCCCATGGCACCACCATGTCCGTGCTGATGACCGGGGCCGACATCGCCCTCCACGCCGCCAAGAGCCGCGGACGCAACCAGACTGTCGTGCTGTCGCAGGAGCTCTTCGCAGCCGAAGAGCGACGAAGTGCGATCGGCCAGGCGCTTGCCGGGACAGGAATCAGCCGGCTGCGGCTCGTCTACCAGCCGCAGTTCGCTCTGGACGCCACCAACCGCCTCACCGGCGCCGAGGCGCTTGTGCGGTGGACAGACCCCGTTCTGGGCGAGGTGCGACCCGACGAGTTCATTCCGCTGGCCGAGGAAACCGGCCTGATCCTGAACATCGACACCCAGGTGCTCACCCTCGCCACCCGTCAGCTCGCCCAGTGGGCCCGTCGGGGCTGGCGCCATCGGCTTGCGGTGAATGTCTCGGCCCAAAGTTTTGCTCGTGCAGACTTTGGCCACAATGTCCTGGAATGTCTCTCGCGGGAACAGGTCGACCCCCGCCTGCTCGTGATCGAGTTGACAGAGACCTCCCTGATCGCCCAGTCCGAGACAGCCACCAGAAACAGCGCCGCCTTGCGAGAGGCCGGCATCGGCATCGCCATCGACGATTACGGCACAGGCTACGCCTCCCTGTCCTACCTCCACCGCATGGAGGTCTCGGAAATCAAGATCGACCAGAGCTTTGTCGCCGGCCTCGACTCCGGTGGGTCCCGTCACAGCGGGCCCCTCATCCAGGCCATCCTCGGCCTCGCCCGGACGCTGGGAATGGCCACGACGGCCGAGGGCGTGGAGACGGAAGCTCAGCGCGAATGGCTGCGCTCGGCCGGATGCGATCGCATCCAGGGCTACCTCTCCAGCCCTCCCCTGCCCCCTCAGATCTTCGAGGCCACATATGTTTCCCGGCCGGAAGATCGGCCACAGGCCGCGTCTTGTTCCGGGCGCTGATTGAAGACCGCCGGATGCGTCAAAATTACACATCCCCCGGGCCACAGTGGCTCCGGTGGCAGCGACGAGCAGGAACGCAACAGGCTGAACTCATCCCTGCCGGGCAATGGTGGCCGATTCCGTCCATCCTGAAAGCGATTCCCGCTGCATTTGCCCAATTTTCATCGTAAAGTTGATTTCCGGCATCCGGGAACCTCCTCCATGCTGCGCCTGCATGGCAGCCTTGAGTCATCTTTTAACTTTCGATTAATACTTGCGATAGTGATTGCTCGCAGGAGATAAGATGCCATGCGTTTTTTCACATGTTATGCGCGGATAGTTCAATCTTAGCCGCATCGAAAGCGGTAGGGCCTTCCTTTGATCATGCGCCGTGCCCCGCAGCGCTGCCTTCGCGCAGGTACCGTGCCGAAAAGAAGAATGGAGCTGTCCAGTGGTATTTCAACCGCCGGTGAAGGGTAACAGACAGTGATGCAGAAGAGAAAGATCGCGCTTGCGGAAAACCAGTGCCTAGTCCGGGAGGTGATTGCCGCCTATCTTGCACCTCAGCTGGACGCGGAGATCCTCGAGGCCGCAAGCGTCGAAGAACTGGAGGCGCTCATCAGGAGCCACGGCCCCTTCGACCTGATCCTCCTCGATCTGCTCCTGCCAGGGATGATGCCGGGCCTTGATGCGCTCGCGCGCTTGGTGGAGATGAACCAGACTCAGCCCGTGGTGCTCTTTGCCAGCGGCGCCGCTCCGAATGTCGTCATCGAGGCACTGGAAAAAGGGGCTGCGGGCTATGTCGACAAGTCCCAGGGTGCCCGTTCGCTCGTGAATGCCATCAACTTCATCCTGGCAGGCGAAACCTACCTGCCGGCCTTCCTGCGTTTGACACCGCGACGGAGTGCCTCCGACGAGCGGGGACTGACGCCGAAGGAACTCGAAGTTCTGCAAGGCCTTACGGCCGGACTGATGAACAAGGAAATTGCCCAGAACCTCGGCCTCTCGGAGGTGACGGTCAAGATGCATGTGCGCTCGATCTGCGCCAAGCTGAATGTCAAAAACCGCACCCAGGCGGCCATGGTGGCCTCCCAGTTCGGCTACGGCTCCACCGCGACGTCCAAGAGGGGACGTGAGGCAACCGAGAATGCCGCGGCGGCCCCGACCCCCCGGAGCGGAATGAACGCCTGATCGATGACGCCGGCCACCAGGCCGGCGTCCAGAGGTGAAGGGCACGCGCAGCAGGAGTCGCTGCCCTGACAATCCCGAAGCGCATGGAAAAGGATTCGGGAAGCCGGGACCCGCGCCAGACGAGCGCAGCCCGAATTTCTCCCGGACACCCCACGGCCGACAGACCGCGTCGCTCTGATCATTTGAAGAACCGGCCCGGCCCCGCCCACTGCATCTGCTCAGGCCAAGGCGGCAGCTGGCAGGGTGATGGAATCATCGCCCCAGCGCGAATTGGTAGAAAGAGAATTCATGGGAACCCTTCTCTGGCCCTCAAGTTGTCAAGCTGACTGAAGAGGGCCTTTGAGGATTACAGGTATTGTGCATACTGTACGGATTACTTTCTGCATAATTACTCTCTCACGCCTCAGCCACTCATCCAGAGCGAGCATGACACGCAAAGAGAACAACTCAAGCCACGAAATCGTGCCCGAAATGTACGAGAAATACAAGTGCAAGGCGAACGGATTGGCTGCCGCACCCCTCATTAGACTTCTGGCGCTTGAAGAAGACGCCCCGCCGGATCAGAATCGCCCGATGAATGGCGGCGACATGCAAGAAGCGAACCTTGCCGGAAAAAGCGGGAAATCGCGTCCCTTCGATGGCTGGGCACTCGAGGCCGCCCGGGAACTGGAGCGGCGCGCCTCCGTACCGATCGTCTCCCGCCTCTTCTGCGCCAGTGATCTGCGCCGCGGAGCGGCCTTTCTCGCGCTGGCCGCCTGGTGCGCCCCTCATCCCGAACAGCGCATCATCCTCGCAGACGTAACCGAGGCGGAGTTCGCCGGCTGGCTCTTCCTGGAGGATCCAGCGGAAATCGCGGAAGTGCTCGACAACCGCAGGAGCGACCCCCGGAGCCTCGCGCTCTTCGGCCAGGAGCCGCTCGCACGCCCGGAGCAGTACCGAAACCCCTTTATATAAGCCGCGGTTGCCAGCCAATCCGCGCCTGCAGAGCCGGATGCCTCTTCACACCTTCCGGCCGATCACGCTTCCGAAGGGCTCGGCGGGATGAGATCAGGCCAGCCCCGCGAAGCCGTACTTCCGGTAGCACCGAAAGGTCCATCTTCCCTGCAATCTCGGGCCGTTTCTGCATCCGGGCTGCGCATTCCACGGCATCTGGCCATCCGTTCCATGAACATCCGGCCACCTTCGTGAGGGGCCTGCGGGGCTTCTCTTCATTGAGGCCCGCGGCAAGGGCGCTGGTGGTGCGGAGCCATCCAGTGCAATACGGTAGGCGTTGTGAACCAGCCTGTCGAGAATGGCGTCGGCAGAGGTCGGCTCGCCGAGGACGTCGTGTTGTCAACGCCGGTCCAAAACTGGCCCACTTGGCCGAAGTAAGAGTGGTCCACCCGGGTGATGAGCAGGCCAGAGCGCGCGGGGTCGTCACATAACCCGAGCGCAGTTTGGCCTGCGGCGAGGGTCTCCTTTGAGGGCTGGGCGCCGATGATGCCGGCCATGCGCTTTTCCTTCAGCCGGTAGCTGTCGCCCTGGATCTGGACGACATGGCTGTGGTGGAGCAGGCAGATGGGCTACGGGGGCGGATACACGGCGGTGACGGATTTCCTTCGCGAGGTCCGGCCCCCGCGGCAGACTGGCTTCGAACGTCCTTTCGAGACCCCTCCGGGCCGGCAGGCACAGATGGACTTCGCCGAGTTCACCGTCGAGTTCAGCGACGGTTAGGAGGGACAGCGATCCTTCCGGGGGAAGGATCGCCCGACGAACGGGGCCATCCGGAAGGTCTGGCTGTTCAGCATGGTCCTCGGCCATAGCCGCTGGCTCTGGGGGCGGTTCGTCGCCAGCCAGAACCTGCAATCGGTTCTCCGCTGCCACATTGGCGCCTTCGAGGCGATGGACGGGGTGCCAGAGGAGATCCTTTACGACCGGATGAAGACCGCGGTGATCGGCGAGGACGACGGGGTGATCACCTACAACGCCGCGCTGGTGACGCTGCTGAACCACTACGGCGCCAGCCGCGCGCCTGCCGCCCCTATCGCGCGAAAAGGAAAAATCGAGAGGCCATTCCGCTATGTCCGACAGGACTTCTTCCTGGCCCGGACCTTCCGCAACCTCGATGATCTCAACGCCCAGTTCGACGCCTGGCGGACCGAGGTGGCCAATCCTCGTGTTCACGCCACCACGCGACGCATCGTGGACGGAGCCTTCGCCGAGGAACGGCCGAGCCTGAAGCCGCTGCCCGCCATCGCCTACAACGCGGTGCTGACGGTGGAGCGCCGCGCGAGCCAAGGACGGCATGGTCTCGGTCGGCGGGAATTTCTACTCGGTGCCGGACACCGCACGTCGGCGCACGCTGGAGATCCAGCACCATGCCACGGAAATCAGGATCTTCGAGGAAGGCAAGCTGATCGCCGGCCATCCGGTGCTTGAGGGCAAGGCCCTGCGCCGGGTCGAGCCGGCCCATCGCAAGGCACCGCCTCCGCGACCGCCGCATCAGATGCCTGGACAGGGGCTGCGCCGGCCGCTGGAGTTCTACGATGCCGTCGGCCGCCGCCTTGACAGCGTGTCGCTCTGGAGGTCCAGGGCTGACATTTCGGAGCAGCTGGCGGCGGAGCGGCAGCGGACGGCGCAGCTCGGACGCGCCCAGGTCGCCATGGCCGGCAGGCTTCAAGAGGCCGCGGCCGAGGCTGACGCACTGCAGGCGCGTCTGGCCGCCGTCGGTCGAACGGCTGACGACGGCTGTCTCGATCGACGGCTGCCCGAGGGCCTTCTCGAATGACCCGCACCGCCTGCCTCCTCGTGCTGACCGCCCTGGCCGCCTGCTCCGCAGCACCGGCTCCACAGCCCTCGCCGGTCCTGCCGCTCCTCGACTGCCGAGACCCGGCCACGCGCCACCGGCTCTCCGAAGGCGACACCTACCGGGACTTGGCAGCGGCGCATGCCTCCGCCGTGGCCGGCTGGAGCGACTGCTGGGGCGCCGTGCGGGCCGCTCGCGCAGCTGAAGAAAAGCCACAAACTATTTGACGTTTCTCTGAGCAGGTTAAAAATCCGGAATTCCGACTATGTGGTTTTCGCGCCAAGCCAGCGGACAATAAATTTCGCAATAAATCGGACAAACTAATTCGCATATCGCAACAAATATTTTCACAAATAAGTCATAAAAGATTTCGCGAAACGCTGATGAAGACTTTCGCAAATCGCGAAAAATTATTACGCGTGATGCCATAAATTACTTCGAAATACACGGACAAAAGTTTCCCCGGAAATCGGGGGTCGATTACTTACTAAATTTGCCCGAATGGCAAAAATATTTCCTGTTGACAGAAGAATCGGAGCGCGGCAGGATCCGCCGCATGAGCAACCTGCGCACCCTCAACCAGTCGATACGCTGACCTCCGTTTAGGGAGGCAGCACTGGTCGTGCGGTCGGGTCTTATATCCCCGAGATGGCGCCGGACAAGCGTGAACGGCAGGGTTCAAATCCCTGGCCTCCTACCACTCACCTTCTTGTTTAATCGGTAGGGAGCCGCCCAGTGCGGCCGCGTGAAATATGCTTTCAGAAGATGATCTCGAGTGGATGCGGGGCTACGAACTGCTTCCCGCCCGTCTGCGGATTGAGTGGTCCGCGAGTTATGAGAAGCTCCTTTCTGCTCGTCACGACCTCGCACAGGAGCGCGCGCTTTACGACAGCCGCGGGCACGGCCTGCGGAGCTTCCGCGCGATGTTCGATGCGTCGTGCGGCTCGGAACTCGTGCAGCTGGCGATTGAGAGCCTGAACCGCCGCCGGGAGGACGCCGACTTTTCGAGATCGGTGCGAGACCAGCGCTCAGAGCTGATCCGACAGGCCTCGAGTGTAGTGGCTGGGGGCACAGCTCCAGCCGCTCCGCCGGCGGAGCCTGCACCTGTTCCGGCTGGACACGTCGTCGTCCATCGCGCGACGGGGTTGGACGTCGAGAAGATCGGGCGGTCTGGCGACATGCGCGACAAGCTGCGCCTTCGTCTGGCGGAACCGAAGCGACTGGCCGGTCCCGAAGATCGCACCGGCGTCGATGAGTTGTTCGCGGAGCTGTACGCAGAAAGCCCTTGGCTCGCTGAGCCCATTGAATACATGCGCCAGACCGCCCTGGACTCAATCGAAGAAGGTCGTGGGTTCTCGGTTGGGCATTTGATTCTGCTCGGCGGACCGGGGTCCGGGAAGTCCCATCTTCTGATGAGCGCCGCTCGCATGGCGGGCCTCGCGTCAGCAAGGCTTGACGGGTCCACCATGACAGCCGCGTTTCAGATCACTGGAACCGACTTTCAGTGGCGCAATTCACATATCGGAGAACCCGGTCGGCTGATCGCGGAGAGCGGGGCAGCAAACCCGATGATCCTGCTCGACGAGGCGGAAAAGGTGACCGCGAGCAGCGGAGGGGACGCCCGTCAAGCCCTGCTCCCGCTTCTGCAGCGGTCAACGGCCAGCGGATACCGCTGCCCCTACCTCCAGTCTGAGCTCGACCTTAGCTACGTGTCGTGGGTTATGGCGGCCAATAGCCTGTCCGGCCTACCGCCGGCGTTGCTGGATCGCGTCACGGTCTTTCAGGTCGGGTATCCTGAAGGGGATGACTTGCGCCGCACGGTGGCGAGAGCCCTCGGCGACCTCGCCGTCGATGAAACCGTCATCGCTTCGGTGGTTTCCGGCATCGAAGCTGGCCGGCTGACCCTCCGGGCCATCGATCGCATCAAGGCCCGTTTCCGAGCCATTTCCCGCCAACCAATCCTCCACTAAGGAATTCATGAATGATTGCGCTCGTTGCTCTCGTCGCCCTCGGCCTTTCGATCCTGCACGCATTCCTGACGTTCAGCATCGTCGGAGACATGCTGGACGTCTTCCATGACATCCACAGCGTGCAGGCGGTGTGGAGGTTCGGCTTCATTTCCGCTCGGCCGTGGCTCTACCTGCCGTACCTTCCGGTGACGGCGGCGCTGCTCGTGCTGCTGTCGCCGGAGGGGGAATTTCAGCGCTGGTACGAGCACATTCCAGTCACGTTCGCTTTTGCGATCCATATGTTGGTCGTCATGCTTCTCACGTTCGTGGTGGTGTTCGTATTCCCGTTTACCATCGCAAACCTCGGGACGACAGCTTTCTGGATCCTCGCTGCTGGACTCGGCATGAGCTGGTGCGCCGCTGCGGCGGCGGGCCTTCTCCACTAGACCAGCACGGCCTCACGTACGGAAAGCGCGACGATGGCGCGGGCCAGGTCATCGTGCGCCACCCCGGAGAGCTGCTCGGCCAGAGGCGGCTCCCGGGTCACGGCCTGCAGCGCGTCGAACTCGCGGCGCACTTCCGCGGCGGTCGCTGGGAGCAGCAAGGACATCGCCGCCGCCGCGAACGTGCGGACGCGGCACTTTTCCAGTTCCGGCACGCTGGACGGAGCGGCAAGCGCAAGCAGGCTGTCGATGTCGTCGGAAATGTCGACGACGTCCGTGGTCTTCAGGATGCGCAAGGTATAATCGAGGACCGTACATGGGTAAAACCTGACTCCCCATATATGAAGGGGCGTTGGTGGCGGCGATTTCGCGATTATCTGGTCGATAGGTATCCTGTCGCAAGACCACGACAGGAGTTATCCACATGTTCGCATTCACCTGCGCGCACCCGCTCTCGCTTCGTGAGCTCCAAGCTCAGTCGCGCCACGCGTCCGGCAAAACGCTTCACTGGCTCCTTTGCGATGCGCTGGGGTTCGACTACGCCGCGCAACACCGGTGGCACTTGGCCCTTCATGAGGCGCACCTTCGCCAAGGCGCACCGGCTTGCCTGCACCTCAAGGTCGGGGGCGGTCAGTCTGAACAAGGTGCTCGAGGACCTCTCAGTGAAGGTGACCGGCTCGAAGGGCCAGCACTACCGGTCGCTGAACACCTCATGGGCCTCAGCCGCTCAGGAACTCCCCGACCGCCGCCTCCAGCGCGGCCGGCTGCGGGAGGCGAGCGGCGAGCAGCACGTTCGCCCTGCCGTCCTCCGGACCCTCCTCTCGCGTGAGCAGCGGGCCCTGAGGGTCATGCTGGACGCCGTGAAGACAGGGACGCTCCTGAGGGCGAAAGGGGCGCTCAGCTCGCACGTGGCGGCGGCGGTAGAGGGCGCCGAGGCGTGGGCGGCGCTCAGAGACACGGTGCTCGGCTTGGCGGCCGCCGCCGGTCAGCGTGACAAGGCCGCGGCCTGAACGACGAACGCGTCCTTGAGGCCGCGTC
>NZ_VDEK01000063.1:0-8622 GCF_007668225.1 Cereibacter sediminicola
CGACGGCTGGGCCACGCTCGCTCTGGTGATCGACTGCCACACCCGCGAGCTTCTCAGCTGGCACCTGTCGCGCTCGGGAAAGGCCTCCACGGCCGCGAGCGCGCTGGAACATGCGCTGATCAACCGGTTCGGCACACTCGGCCGGGTGACGAAGGAGTTCCTGCTGAGGTCCGACAACGGGCTGGTCTTCACCAGCCGAAAATACACGGCCCTCGTCCGAAGCTACGGCTTGAAGCAGGAGTTCATCACCCCCCACTGTCCCCAGCAAAACGGCATGGTGGAGCGCGTGATCCGGACCCTGAAGGAGCAGTGCGTCCACCGCCAGCGCTTCGACAGCCTCCAGCACGCGGCACGCGCCATCGGCGACTGGATCGCCTTCTACAACCACCGCCGCCCGCATCAGGCGCTGGACATGAGAACCCCCGCCGAGGCATTCGCTTCAGCGGCTTAACCTGTGCAGATTACGCTGGGTCGATACAGCCTCATTTCGAGAAATTCTTCCAATTTCACGTGCCACAACACCGGAGTGGCAAAATTAGCCTCCCAGGCCAGACAACTTGTTGATTCTCCACAGGCCCCCACCACGCCGACCGCAGAAAATGCTCCGGAACTGTCGAAGTTCGGAGCACCAGATGCACGTCGCGCGGCTTGGGGACAGCGCGGTCAATGCGGCGCAGAAAACCCAGAAAATCCTTCGCACGGTGTCGCGGCATGCATTTATCGATTACCATGCCCCGAACGAGGCCGCGGCCGGCTCAGGCCGGGTCGCCGCCCTGCATCGCGGGGCGTCCGATCACCCGCTGCCGCCGCCTCATGATCGGCTGTTCGATCAGCCGCCACGAGATCTCGGCCAGCGCGAAACTGACCGCCACCCAAAGCGCCAGCCGCACCAGCTTCAGCGGCCCTTCCGAGAGAAGCTCGATCCCCGGCAGATGCACGTAGAGAAGCGGCGGCACCAGATAGTGCCAGACATAAAGCCCGTAAGAGATCCGCCCGACATGCACGAGCCAGGGATGGGAAAGCCAGCGCGGCCGCTGCCCGGCGGGGCCGGCGCAATGGCGGATCACGCAGGCGGCGGCCACCGCCGGCGCCAAGGGCGCCAGCACCCACGCCACGGCTTCCGGTCTCCAGGCCAGCGGCGCCACCAGAACCGGCACGGCGACAAGCGCCCCCCAGCGCACCCACCGGTCGGCAAAGAGCCGGTCGAGCCACCCCAGTCGTCCGTCATGCCGGGCAAGCGCGACCAGCGCGCCCAGCCCCAGACCGTCAAGCTGGCTTGGCAGCAGCACGTCGAGGAACGGACTCGCGCCGGTCCCGATCGCGAACCGCCACCCCCAGGCGATCAGCAGCCCCGCCGCGATCACCCAGGGCAGCGACCGCCGCGGCGCCAGCATCAGCAGCGGGAACCACAGCAGGTAGAAGTGCTCCTCGACCGACAGGGTCCAGAAATGGCCGGCGCCGGTCCAGCGCTCCTGCAGGGCGATCTGGATGTTCGACAGATAGAGGCCATGCACCCACCAGTCCTGCCGCATGTCGGCGATGCCGAGCAGGGCCGCGACGGCAATCGCGGTGCAGAAGGCCGGGCCGAGGCGCAGGAAGCGCTTCATGTAGAAGGTCCAGGCCGCCCGGCTAAGCGGTTGCTCATCGCGCCCCGAAAGCAGGATCGAGGTGATCAGGAAGCCGGACAGCACGAAGAACACCCGCACGCCGACCATGCCCGGCGACCATCCGCGGACCAGCTCGCTGTAGGTGAAATGTTCGGCAAAGACCCCGAGGACCGCCAGGGCACGCAGGCCGTCCAGCTGGGGAATGTATCCGAGGGGCGGGGTCCGGTGGGTCAGCGGATCTTCTCCTTCAGGCGCGGCATTGGCCGAAGCGGCAGATGCGGCAGGGAAAACCCGCTGCCAAGCTGCGCCACCATGCCGGCCAGGTTCCCGGCGACAACCGACCGCCAGCTGAGGCCGATGGGATCGTAGCGCGGCCCCCCGAAGCCCTCGGCCAGCGCCGCGCGCAGCGCCCAGTAGAACTGCCGCACAAGCCAGCGCTGACGCCAGTATCTCAGGTAGAGCACGCCGTTCGAGAAGGCATAGGCCCGGTTCAGCCGCCGGATGTCCTCGATCCGTCGGCGCCCGTGATGGTGGCTGACCCGCATGTCGGGCACATATTCGGCCGCCACGCCGGCCAGATGGGCGCGGATGGTGAAGTCGGTGTCCTCTCCGGCGCGAAACCGGGCCCCGGCGCCAAGGCTGGTGTCGAACGTCCCGATCCGCTCGATCACCTCGCGCGAGACGGCGAAGTTGCAGCCGGGAATGAAGCCGCCGGGATGCATCAGCCCGTCGTAGCGTTGCCGGTCGGGCAGATCCTTCACGGTGAAGGGCAGATCCTCGGCGTCGCCCAGCACGACCCGGCCGCCGATGTAGAGCGTCTCGCGCGGACGGGCGGCAAGGTGGCGGTCGAGATCGGCCAGCCAGTCGGGATCGAGCAGGCAGTCATCGTCGGTAAAGGCGAGGATCGGCGCCCACGCGGCGGCGATGCCCGCGTTGCGCGCCGCCGAAAGCCCTCCGGTCTTGAGGCGCAGAAGGCGCGCGCGGCCGCCCGACAGGCTGGCGATCTCATTCGCCTCAAGCCGGCGGTCGGGGGCGCTGCCGTTCTCGACCACCAGGATCTCGACCGGCAGATCGGGGTGGTGCTCGGCGGCGAGACAGATGGATCGCACGGTGCGCAAAAGGCCCTCGGGCCGGTTGCGGGTGCAGACGATGATACTGACCTGCGGCTCAGGCTTCGGCATGGCCCACCCCGCGCGGGAAGCTGGTCAGGTCGCGGGCGAAGCCGGCAAGGGCGCCGTAGCCGGGAACCGTGCGACGGACCGAGCGCGAACGCAGTGCCCGCGTGAGGCCAAGCAGGCCGTAATGCAGCGCATAGCCCAGCCGGGCGGCGCCGGGGGCAAGGTGGGCCGCCCCGAGCAGGGGGCGCTCGCGGCGGCGGATCATCGCCCACTGGCCGCTCTGGTCGAGGAACGCGCTGGCGAGCCGGTAGTCATGGGTCAGGCCGATCATCGAGAACAGCAGATAGAAGGTGTTGCGCGCGCCGATGCGGAAGCCCTGCGCCTCGTCGGCGGGCTGCCGGTCGGCCAGCATGGTGAGGCGCCGCACGAGATCGGCGGCCCGCGCCACCGAGTCGGCATCCACGATCTCGGCGATCCGGCCGAAGCCGGTGCCGGCGGCCTCGGGATAGTGGCGCGCGAGCTCTTCCTCGAGGATGCGGACATGGGTCTGCATCATCGTGGCCACCCGGGTCGCGCTGACGCTGCCCTCGTGCATCCGGTAGGCGAGCTGCGGCTCGGTGCCCTGACGGACGGTGCAGCAGGCGGCGATCCGGCGGAACAGGTCGAAATCCTCGGCGCAGGGATAGGCCTCGTCGTAGCGCAGCATCCCCTCGGGCATGGCGCTGCGCCGGAACATCACGCCCGGGTGGCGCAGGATGGTGCAGAACCGCGACAGCACGCGCAGCTCGGCGGGCTCGGTGGCGTCCGGCAGCGTGCGCGGCATCATCCGGTTGCCGGCATAGATCGTGTCGAAGTTGCAGCCGTGCAGGGCCAGCGTCGGATCGTCCGCGAAGGCGCGCATCTGGCTCGAGATGCGGCCGGGATAGGCGATGTCATCGGCATCCATGCGGGCGATGAAGTCGGCGCGGGCCATCCCCAGCCCCTCGTTCAGAGTGGCGATCAGGCCCCGGTTTCCGCGGCTCAGGACGCGCAGGCGCGGATCGCCCTCGGCCGCCTTGCGCAGGATCCGGGCCGACCGGTCGGTGGACCCGTCGTCGATCGCGATGATCTCGAGATTGCTGTGGTCCTGCATCAGCAGGCTGGCGAGCGCCGGCGCGAGAAACTTCTCGGCATTGTAAACCGGCAGGAGAATGGACACCAAAGGCACGGCGGCTCCGAAAAAAACTAAATCAATTGGTCCGAGCGTTGCAGCCTGCCGCCAATCCGGTCAATGCCGATTGCCCGAATTGGTTTGATGATCGGCCCCATGCCTGTGTTTTTCTACCTTCGGGTTGGTTTTGGCGGGCGTATAACAACCGGGCCGCGATACGATTGGACAGGTGGTTCCTTTCAGGGATGTATCGGTCAATTCCGCAAACAACCTTCGCGGTATCCGCGCCCATCCGCCGGACCGTAACCGCGGGCCCCCCGCCTTTCGGCGCATCGAATCGTTGCCGCCGTCGCGATTCCCGCTAGCCTCAGGAGACAGGGTGCTGCATTGCGGCACGATTTTTATTGCCCGACAGGATCCATTTTTTCATGAAGTTCTCGTCCTACATTCATCCCTGCCTCTCGGAGGTCCTGAGGCCGTTCCACCGTCAGATTCCGGCCGTCGTTCTGCTTGGCCTGCTGGCCACCGCGCTGGAAGGGATCGGGATCGGCCTGATCATTCCGCTTCTCGATCTCGTCATGGCGGGACAGTCCTCGGCGCAGGGCTGGATGCCGGGCCTTCTGGTCGCCATGGGGGAGAGCGTGCCCGCCGAAAGTCGGGGGCTGGTGATCGGCCTTGCCATCCTCGCGCTGGTGGTGCTGAAGAACATCGTGGCCTACGCGAACGGCCTGCTGCAGGCCTGGATCTACGGCAGTTGCGGGCACCGGCTGCGCGACCTGCTGTCCCGGCGGCTGGTCCACATGGAGGCAAGCTACTGCCTGACCACGCCGCCCTCGCGGCTTTTGAACATCATCTCGAACGAAAGCTGGCGGGCGTCGGACGCGGTCGCGGCCTTCCTGTCGGTTCTGGTGGCCGGCGCGGCGACGGTGATCTTCCTGCTGTTCCTGTTCTTCCTCTCGCCCGAGCTGACGGTCGTGGTGCTTCTGGGCCTCGCGCTGATCCAGGTCGCCCACGATCTCATGTCGCGGCATTTCGCCCGGCTGAGCCGGGTGATCGCCGAGCAGAACCGCGGGCTCGCCGGCCGCATGCTGCACCATGTCACCGCCTGGCGGCTGATCCGCCTGTTCCACCGCGAAGAGTTCGAGATCCAGCGGTTCCGCGACGCCTCGGACACCGTGCGGCGGGCGGCGCTGACCCTGCAGGCACGCCAGATCGCCGTGGGCCCGCTGACCGAAGTGGCCCATGCGGCGCTGTTCATGGTGGTGATCTTCACCGCCTGGCGCGTGGGGGTCAGCTTCGGCACGGCCGCGGCCTTCATCATCCTGCTCTACCGGCTGCAGCCGCAGGTGCGCCAGATCCAGGGTGCGCTGTCCTCGATGCGGGGCTGGCACGGCTCGCTGGACGAGGTGGCCTGGCTGCTGGCGACCCGCCCCGCCCCCACGCGTGCCAGCGGCACGCTGCCCGCGCCGCCGCTGCGCCAGGGGCTGCGCTTTTCGGATGTCAGCTTCCGCTACGCCACCGAGGGCCGCGAGAACATCGCCCTCGACCGGGTGTCGTTCGAGCTTGCCGCCGGAAGCTCGCTGGCCATCATCGGCCGGTCCGGCTCGGGCAAGTCGACGATCGCGAACCTGGTCTGCGGGGTGATCGACCCGACCCAGGGCACGATCACCGTGGACGGCACGCCGCTGGCGGCGATCGACCGGGTGTCGTGGCTCGATTCGATCGCGATGGCCAGCCAGGAGCTGGAGCTGTTCGACGGCTCGGTGGTCGAGAACATCCGCTACGGCGTGCCCGGCGCCTCGCGCGAGGCGGTCGAGGCCGCGGCCCGTGCGGCGGATGCCGATGGCTTCATCCGCGAGCTGCCGCAGGGCTATGACACGGCGGTGGGCGACCGGGGCATCAACCTCTCGGCCGGGCAGCGGCAGCGCATTGCGCTGGCCCGCGCGCTGGTGCGCGAACCGCGTCTGCTGATCCTCGACGAGGCGACGAATGCCATGGACATCCTGTCCGAAGCCTCGGCGCTGAAGGTGCTCGAGGCCCGGCGCGGCAAGGGGGCGACCATCGTCATCAGTCACCACCTGTCGTCGATCCGCCTCTGCGACAGCTTCATCCGCATCCACGAGGGCCGGATCGTCGCGGCCGGGCCGACCTCGGCCTTCGACGCCCGCTCGCTCGAGGAGGTGCTGGGCCAGGTCGCCTGACGCCGGCCGCGCCGGCGCTCAGCCGCGCTTCTTGTCGCCCGCGGACAGCCGCGCCTCGATGGCGGCAAGGCGCGTCAGCACCTCGTCGCGGTAGGCGTCGGTCCGCGAGACATCCTCGGCGGAATGGGCATCCTGCATCGAGTTGACGATCAGGCCCACGAGCAGGTTCACGACCGCAAAGGTCGTGACCATGATGAAGGGCACGAAGAAGGCCCAGGCATAGGGATAAAGCTCCATCACCGGGCGCACGATGCCCATGGACCAGCTTTCCAGCGTCATGATCTGGAACAGCGAATAGGCCGACTGGCCGATGTCGCCGAACCACTCGGGAAAGGCCGTGCCGAACAGCTTGGTCGCCATGACGCTCGCGATGTAGAAGATGATCGCCATGAGCAGGAAGACCGAGCCCATTCCGGGCAGCGCGGTGATGAAGCCTTCGACCACCCGGCGCAGCCGCGGCGCGACCGAGATCACCCGCAGCACCCGCAGGATGCGCATCGCACGCAGCACCGACAGCCCCTGCCCGACCGGGAACAGGCTGATGCCCACGATCACGAAGTCGAAGAAGTTCCAGCCCGAGCGGAAGAACCGCAACCGCTCGGCATAGATCTTCAGGGCCAGCTCCAGCACGAAGATCGCAAGGCACAGCCGGTCCAGCGTCAGGATCAGCGATCCGGCCGCGGCCATCAGGGTGGGCGATGTCTCCATCCCCAGCAGGACCGCGTTCAAGAGGATCACCGCGATGATCCCCTGCCGCACCGCCGGCGCCTCGACCCACGCTCTCACCGTTTCCCGCACTGTCATTCCGTCCTCGCGCTTTGCCTTTGCGACGCGATATGCGGGCAGCAGGCTGATTCCGGCAAGGGGATGACGCCGGTCGGGCGAGGCCCGTCCTGCCGGGTTTCGGATCATCCACCGTAAGCTCGCGGGTTCAATCGTTTCGCGCCAGCCGCCGTCGACCGCTGCGGTTATGACGCGCCACCTCGCAGCGCACCGGATCCCGAGCGCAGTCGAACCTGAAGGCAAGGAAGACGCTACGACCATCAATCTCGATCAGGTCATTGGTAGCGGGCCCTCCGGGAGCCGGAATGACACGGCTTCTCGGCTGACCTGTGGTTCTGGTCCTCGACGTGCGCCGGATGTCCCCATTCCCCGCACAGACATGTCCTGCGACTTCTGTGGCGGGCATGCAGAGCGCGGTGAAGGCACCGATGCAGCGCGGACCGTGTTAGGTGCGGGATCGAGGGCTGAAGGGCATATAGGCAGTCGTCCAGCCGTAACAGGGTATGGCGCCGGAACGCAACGACCGCCGTTCTCGTCCTCCGTCAGGACTGTTGAGCGCGGCTATCTCGGCCCCGTCTGGAGATCCTCGACCGTCGCTCGCTTGCGCCACTTCGCGGCCGTCTTCGGATTTATGCCCAACTCCCGGCTCAATTGCGCGAGCGAAGCTGCGACCGCCCTGTTGTAGCTCTGACGGCGAACGTGGTCGTAGCGCTCCCTATGGCGGGTACTGCCGCCGGGTCTCCGACTTTGTGACGTGCGACTTGACAGCGACGAGACGCTGGTCCGTGCGCCGGTCGCAAGTGCCAGTTACAGCTGCCCGAGTTGCGGCAGGGCCTCGACCCGGCTCCACAGCCGATACGCTCTTTGATTGGCTCAGCGGGATCTGCGCCGACCAAGCCGCTAATGCGATTGCCTCGGCGGATGTTTTCATGTCCAGCGCCTGATGCGGGCGGCGAGGGTTGTGGAAGGCGATCCAGTTGCCGATGGCGCGGGCCGCGTGCTGCAGGCTGTCGAAGCGCTGGCGGTGGACGCACTGCACCTTGAGGGTCCGGATCACGCGCTCGACCATCCCGTTTTGCTGGGGGCAGTGCGGGGTGATGAACTCCTGCTTCAGGCCATAGCTGCGGACGAGGGCCGTGTACTTGCGACTGGTAAAGACCAGCCCGTTCTAGGAACGTATGTAGCCGGGCACGCCGCGTAGGATGAACAACTTGGAGAGCACATCGATGACGTCGGTCGAGTTGAACTTGCGGGCGACGCGGATGGACAGGCATTCGCGGGTGAACTCGTCGAGGACGTTGAGCATGCGGAACTTTCTCCCGTCGTGGGTCCGGCTTTCAACAAAGTCGTAAGACCAGACGTGGTTGAGGCGTCCGGGCCGCAGGCGGACGCAGGATCCGTCGTTGAGCCACAGGCGCCCCTTCTTCGGCTGCTTTTGGGGAACCTTCAGCCGCTCCGTCTCCAGATCCGCTCGACCCGCTTCACGTTCACCACCCACCCCCCTCACGGAGCACGGCGGTGATCCGGTGATAGCCGTAGCGGCCGTACTGGCTGGCCAGCGCGATGATGTCGGCGGTCAGCAACTCTTCGTCGGGCCGGCCCTGCGGCACCTTCCGCCGGGTTGAGCGATGCTGCCCCAGCACGCGGCAGGCGACCCGTTCGCTCGCCATTGTCCTCGGACCATGTATGGATGGCTCCCGCGTGACAAGGGGGGCGGCGATCTTCGGCAGCTGGTCGGGTGCGGCCATGTATTCGGCGTCTGA
>NZ_VDEK01000064.1:0-7818 GCF_007668225.1 Cereibacter sediminicola
AGTTCATCCTGGCCGTCCCCGCCCGCCGCTATGGCGAGCTGGTCGAGACCTTCCGTGACCTCGTCTTCGACGAGGCGGGCCTCGCCGAGGCCGCCTTCGCCGGCCACCGGCTGATCGTGGCGCACGATCCGCTCCGCGCGGCCGAGCAGTCCGAGAAACGCCGCGCCCGCATCTCCGAACTGGAAACCCTGGCCGAGCGCATGGTCGGCAAGCTCGACGCCCAGGACGCGGGGGCGACAGAACGAGGCCGCCGGGCCTCCGACCGCGGCGCCTACAGCCGCTTCACCCGTGCCGTGGCCGAGGCGGAACTGTCTCGCTTCCTCCAGGCCGACTTCACCGCCGACCGCTTCAGTTGGTCGTTGAATGAGGCCGCCATTGCGGAAGCCGAACTCTTCGACGGCAAGCTCGCGCTGCCCACGAATGCGCCCGACCTGACGCGGGCCGAGGCTGTCGCGCGCTACAAGGCGCTGGCCGACATCGAGCGCGGCTTCCGGGTGCTGAAGTCCGACATCGAAATCGCCCCGGTCCACCACCGCCTGCCCGACCGCATCCGGGCCCACGCGCTGATCTGCTTCCTGGCGCTCGCGCTCTATCGCGTCATGCGCATGCGGCTGAAGGCGAAAGGCCACACAGCCAGCCCCCGCACCGCGCTCGATCTCCTCGCCCGCATCCAGAAACACACCGCCCATGCCGGCAAGCGCAGCTTCCACGGCCTGAGCAAAACCACCCCGGAGCAACTCGACCTCTTTGACGCCCTGAGCCTGCCAAAACCGGCCTGACACCGCCCGTGTTGTCACATTTTCGGCCTCTCGGCCTGAACGATATCAATTGCTTAGAGGTTTTGCTGATGAACTTGGGGGTTATGCCCAAGTGTCCGGTCGAAACGGGGGCCAGTTCACTCCGCCTGAACGATATCAATTGCTTAGAGGTTTTGCTGATGAACTTGGGTGGTCTTCACCAGCCGCAAGTACACGGCCCTCGTGCGCAGCTACGGCCTGAAGCAGGAGTTCATCACCCCTCACTGCCCCCAGCAAAATGGGATGGTCGAACGCGTGATCCGGACGCTGAAGGAGCAGTGCGTCCACCGCCGGCGCTTCGACAGCCTGCAGCATGCGGCCCGCGCCATCGGCGACTGGATCGCCTTCTACAACACACGGCGCCCGCATCAGGCGCTGGACATGAGAACTCCCGCCGAGGCATTCGCCTTAGCGGCTTAACCTGTGCAGATTCCGCTGGGTCGATACACTGGTGCCTACCGTCTCCCGGACTTCACTATCGAGCACGATCAGGACACTTGGTACTGGGAGCATTGCGGCATGATGGATAAGGCCGACTATGTCAAACGGTGGGGCGAGAAATTAAGCTGGTACGCAGAACAGGGTATCAGCGTTTGGAGCAAGAGCAATCCATCCGGCCGGCTCATCGTGACTGAAGAGACCAAGGATTCTGGCTTTGATAGCAAGACAATCCATAATCTTGCCGAGCACCTCTTCGGTATGTGATGGCGCCGTAATTTTTGGGTGCTGAACCCTTTTGCAATGTCGAGTATCCCAATCTCTGCGCCTATGAGATGGCTCCCGGACCCAAGGTTAGGTCCGCTTCCTGCTGCACTGGTGCAGGCACCAGTGCCATGATGGGCCTTGCCTTTGGGTAGGTGAACCCAAACGATCCCGGGAGTTCAGATGCTTCAAGCTGCATCGACAGCTCGCGCAAAGTCGCTGCATGTTCTACGGATAGTTCGGTTGGTGCCGCTTCCAGGGCGGTGCAGTGATTGAGCAAAGTCAACAGTTCACCATCCCTAAGTATGTTGGACTGCCCATGCCGCAGTCCGATGACGATGCGATGTACGGTCGTCTTCGTTCCCGTCAGTTCGTCCTCCACCCGTGCCAGCAGGATTGGGCTTTCGAGATCTTTGAGGTACGCGGCAAAGATCGGCTGGTTGACTGCATGCTCCAGAAGCTTGTCGACAAGGGAATGCCCGATCCCCATCATTCGGTTCATCTGTTCCTGTGGCGCGAGTTCGCGGTCGAACGTCAGGCCATCGTATCGGGATTTCAGATCCAGATCGTTGCGCCAGATCTCGGGCGTCGCGATCGAGAGACCCGCCTCAGAGGTCGTGACCCTGCGCCCGTGTGTCTTGGCGGCGTTCCGGAAGAACGGCTCGAGTTCCGGTAAGTCAAGTTGGGGAATTTCCTTGGCCATGCTCGCGGAATCGAATTTCGATGCAGAGCCGAAAATGCTTCGGGCCGTCGCGAGCGCATTGTCGCCGCCAAAGCGATTGCTGTTGGCTGTCCACCAGCTTCTCAGGGTTTCCCGGCCTTGTTTCGAATAACCCTCGGAATAAAGCTCGTCGAAAACCGAGGATCCAGCCATGCCGATCACGAGCTGGGCAATGTCCTCGGCTTCCTCCATCGAGGCGCTAAGCGTGGCCTGGATCCGCGCGAGTTTTTCTTCGAGAAGAGACCAGATACGCGCCTCGACGGTTTCGGGGTTTCGCAGCAGGTAGACAGATACGGCACGTTTCTGCCCATAGCGGTTGAGGCGACCGACCCTCTGGTGCAACCGCATCGGGTTCCAAGGAAGATCGACATGCACCAGCGTGGCGCAGCGGTGCTGAAGGTCGATACCCTCGCCGCCAGCCTCAGTCGAGATCAGGAAGCGAGTGCGTCCGGCATTGAAATCTTCGGCCGCCGTGTCGCGAGCAAGGTTGCGCGTCTGGGCGATACCGCTGGCATCGGGGAGCGTGAGGCGTTCGTCACCATTGATAAAACCGGTGGTCCCTTCGCCGAAACGTGCTTCCAGCGCGTTCAAGACTAGGGCCTGGGTGGCCTTGTATTCGGTGAAGAGCAAGACGGGCTCCCCGGCGGGGAGCTCGGTCACGATCAAGTCGATCAGTCTCTGGATCTTCGTCTCTTGGGTGATTTCGTCGGCGCGAGCGAGGATCTCGTCGAGGCGGGCAATCTCGTCGCTCATGAGCGTCGGGGAAGTTTCGCCCACGGAGGTTTCCTCGCGCTGGGATCGTTCGTCGTCATCTTCATCCTCTGGCGGCTCGACGATCTGGCCGGCACCGCTTCGACCTTGCGCAATTGTCGTCGCCAGCATGCTTCGGCGCTTCGACAGGGCGCTGCGGATCGCCGCAACGGAACTGGCGGCAAGCTTCTGTAGCGCGATAAGCAGGAGCATGCGCGAGGTGCGCTCACGGCCGGCAAGGTCGCTCGCATAGGCCCGACCGTCGAGGATGAACTCGCTCATGACGTTGTAGAAATCTGCCTCCGCCGCAGTATAGCCGTAGTCGACGGTCTGGGTCATCACCGGCTTGAACAGCGGCTTGCCTTCGAGGTCGGTCACCGCAGCCTTGTTGTTGCGGATCATCGCTTCGGGCAGGTGCGCAAGCTGTTCCTCGATGTCGCGCTGGGGGTCGAAAAGATCAGGCCGCAAGAGGTTCATCAGGGCTAGGAAACCGAAGTCTTTGCCCCGGTGCGGCGTCCCGGTGAACAGCACCAGCGACCCGATCTTGCCTGCGGCCTCCATGTCCTTCAGCAAGTTGTAGGTTAGGGTTGCGCTGCGTTCGACCGCCTGAAAGTGGTGCGCTTCGTCTACCAGAACCAGATCCCACGGCTCGGCCATCAACAGACGCTCACGCGCCTTGTCCATGCGGAGCGTATGGAACGAGGCGACCACTTTGTCGGCCGTCTCCCAGTAACTGACCCTATCGCGATCAAGGTCAGCAGAATAGAGGTTGAGACGGATGTCGAACATCGTCTTCATCCGGTCTCGCCATTGCGGGGCAAGACGGGCCGGGGTCAGGACGAGGACGCGCTTCACACGGTCCGAGGAGAGCAGCGGATCGAGGATCAGGCCCGCTTCGATGGTCTTCCCAAGGCCCACGTCATCGGCGACCAACCAGCGGGCTGGCCAGTTGCGCGTCACCTGGCGGCAGACCCAGAGCTGATGGGGCAGAAGCTTAACCCGGGTGCGCGTAAAGACGCCCCATTGGTCGTTGATCGACCGGATCAGGAGCGCCTGCGCCTTTGCCAACGTGGCTGTCGGGTCGTCTGTAGTGAGGTCGGTAAGCCGATCCTCCAGCGACACGATGCGCATCAACTGGGCTGTCTCCACCCTGTGGATGTCCGTGCCGAACTGGACGAGGCTGAAGACCCCCTGATCGACCACGATACGGCCTTCACCATGATCAGGATGCCGAACAGATTGCTCAGGGGCGAAGGTCGTCATTTAATGGGGTCCTTTTCTTCGTCGTCTGATTGCGGCCCAGTCGAGGGTCCTGGCCTGAAGATGTCGGCCTGCGCGCCCTCATGCTTCTGGGTCATCAAGAGCTGGATGGGAAGGTCAAGGGCGCCACCGAAAGACGCGCGGTCCCTGAGACCTGCCTCGAACTCCGGGTAGATTTCACGTGAGGCATCCATTCCGCTTGAGCCAAGGAGATGTCTCCAACCTATCCGATCCGCAAAACGCCTCATGGCCTCGGAGTTCGCCCAGCCGTAACCGTGCATGTAGCCGCCGAGATCGCCCCAGATACCGGCCCGCACACCCTCACGGATCATCCAGTTCGCGCCGGTTCCCAGCGCGCGGATTAGTGAAGCCCCCTCGGTACCGCGCCGCTGATGCGATGGCGAGGCACTCGGCCACCAATGATCGACGAGGCTGATCACTCCGTCGCGTTGAACGAACCTTGGCAGGTTCTGATAAACGTCGACGTAATCTGGAAGCCAGCGCGCGACGACGTATAGCTCTCCCAGCGCACGGCGCCAGCGGCGATAGTCCTCGGCCTTGCCGTCTATGCTCGCAAGCTCGTCCAGCCGATCCGTCCACGGCTTGTAGCTGTGGACCCGCGAGATGCGCGCCATCTCTCCCCACCAGCCGGCGCCCCGCGCGTTGTTGATGAAGTTGCGGCTGGCGGTCGCGTTGCCCCATTCTATGCTCCGGAAGACGCCTTGGGCGAAGAATGTGAACCAGCCTTCAGGATCATCGTCGAAGTGCTTGTCGCGGAGCCGTTCCGGCTTGGAGTTTGCAGGGTAGGTCTCCAAGCTGTAGTTGCTGCAAAGCTCCTGGGAATGTCGCGTCCACCAAGCATGAAGACGCTCGAGCACGAGTGCTGGATCCGGCTGATCCTCAGGCTGGCCAGTCCCGTAGTATAGCTGTTCAGGGGCAGAGTAATGGGTCCCATCGAGGCGTTCCTCGTGTTCGCCGGCGTAGAGATGTGGAAGAATGTGCCGCAGAAGATCGTTGCGGTTAAATCCCTGTGCGAAGTCACTATCGCAAAAGGCTTCGAAATCATGGGGGAGCCAACTGCACCGGCGGACGCCCAACTCCTCGGCCAGCTTAAGGCCTCTATCGCCGCGCATCATGTAAGTCACGACCGCGCGCTTCGCTTCGATCGTTTTGCATTCGCGGGCGAATTGGGCGAGCCTCGCCGGTGCAAGAAGGCTGCCGAGATGACCGCTGCCGCGCGCGAGTTCGTAAAGGCCGATCGCGTCGCCGGTGTAGTCCCCGGACAGGACGTATTCCGATGGAACGAACTCGGAAATCAACTGCTCGTCCGGACCTGCCCGGTCATTGCCATGCGGCATGAATGCTGCCGGCCCCCATTTGCCATCCGCCATGCGGAATGTCGCATCGCGCAAATGGAGCAAGGCCTGGTCTCTCTCGCCCTGCTCCATGCGCGCGGATGACAGGATACTGCCAAGCCAGGTCGCCAGATCGGGGTCGATCCGGCGGGACTCTCGTAGGACCTCCGCCAGAAGGCCACCACCGTGCAGCGGACTCGGTACCCGGAGGCCGATCTGTTCGAGCGTGCGGGCTCCCTTGCTCGACACGCTGCGCGACAGCAATCGATGGGCTGCCGGATGGCCTGCAAGCCGCTCCGCGGCATCAGGCAAGTCCATGACGCCGGCCACTTGCCAGAGGACTTCCGTGGCTTGCAACAGGGGCTCAAAGGGGGCGGTGAGACCTGTCGGGAAGACGGGCGCATCGCAGACTAGGCTCGCCCAGCCTAGCCGGGCGGCGTCGGGGGCCAGATTGGTGATGTCACGCGGTCGGGTGTCGTCCACGTGGAGCGACCCCAGCAGGTCGTGACGCAGATCCGGTGTAAAGCTGTCAGCGAGGGCGGTCCAGAACAGGCTTCTTCCTGCGTTCGGGTCCGGGTTGGATAGTCCTGCCTTGAGGGCAAACGCAGGCCAATGGCTTTCAAGCAGTGTTGCCAAGGCCTTGAGCCTGCGCGCGAGGCTGGTGCCGTGCTTACGGAAGAGGGCCTTGCGTTCGTCCAACGTGCCCCGCAGGTGCCCCCGGCCCGGGTTAACTGCAAAGCTGCGGCTGTTCATTAGCCAGCGCGGGCGCGCGTCGACATCCAGCGGTGCTAGCAACCACAGGCCGGGTGTTCCATTGGCGGGGGGGATCGGCCCGTTGGGACCGAGAGGCAGGAACAGCGTGGTATCGTCGTCTAGGTCCAAGACAAGCGCCTTGCCGGCTTCGGTTCCGGTCAAGGTCAGAATGCGGACGTTCTCGGCTCCCGTGTCTTCGAAGGAAGCGCCGAAGGTCTCGACGAGAGCCTCCTTGCGGATATCGACCTGCCGGATGCCGCGCGCCATGGCGGGCAACCAGCGCGCCGACCGGCGGAAGGCGTCCCAAGCCGTGTCGTAGTCCTGTCCCGCGTTTTGATCGAATTCGATGATCGTGGCGGGGCGGCCTTGCCTTGTCGCATCAAATGAACGCTCCTTTCCTTGATCCCAAGGATCGGGTAGCAGCCCACCGCGAACGTGGCAGGCGACGTGTCGGCTGGCAATGCGGACCTGATCGGCCAGCAGATGTACTGCCTTGAAGCCGAGGCCGAACTTCCCGGTCACGGCCTCCGCGCGATCCTTGTCACTGAGGTTGAGCAGGAGCATGTGGTACAGGTCGCGGTGCCATCCCATGCGTTCGCCGTGACTGCCTGCACCGACAACGTTGATGAGCCTTCCCCAGTGAGTCATGGTTGTGGTTCCGCGATCTCGTGACAGCTCGAACTGTCCGGGAGCATCGCTCCAGGCTGGATCTTGCTGCCAGGCGTCGTCCGCGTTCTGGAAAAGCTCGAAAAAGATTCGTGCCGGGGCGTATCCGTCCTCTGTAATCCGCGCCCGCACGCGTTCCAGCAATTCCAAGTGACCCTCGGGTTGATCGACTTTCGTCCAGAGCCGGTCCTTGAGCTCCTGGCGGATGGCATCGACACCGTCTCCAGCGCCGCGCACGGCATCCTCGTAGTCCTTGCGCGCGCGTTCCAGAGTGCCGCCTGGCCTCGGCTTCATCTCGCCAAGGATCTTCGGCATCTGGTCACGGATTTCGGCCCTGACCGCACTCGCGACATGTTCGGCAAACCGCGCACGACCTGCAAGCAGCGCGTCCAGAGCTGAGCGTGCTTCGGGTTGATCCTTTACACTGCCGACATATTCTTCGGCGAGGGTTCGACAGAATTCAGTGACATGTCGGTCCGTCAGCCGCACATCGCCCGGCAACACGACGTCGAGAGCGCGTCGCCTTGTCAGGTTATGCAGGTCCTTGGTTTGCTCGTTTTTCCAGTTCTGGCGGATTGTTCCGACGATCTCTAACGGCTGCGCGTCCCCGAGCGGGAGCATCACGGGTGTTCCCGCGATGCTGATGAACTCGTCCTCACCTTGCAGATCGCGTCGCGGACGGAACTGGATTCGCATTCGGGCGGATCGGGCCATGAGGCTCTGGTCGCTGCCTTTTCGATACGCCGTGTCTACCTGGTTTGTGTTTCGGCGTGCAATTTTGACCCCCCAGGCGGGGTGATCGGCGTCCAATTTT
>NZ_VDEK01000065.1:0-7373 GCF_007668225.1 Cereibacter sediminicola
AATTGGACGCCGATCACCCCGCCTGGGGGGTCAAAATTGCACGCCGAAACACAGGGGGCGGCTGATTTGCCTCGCGATGCAAAGGCGGGGCTCGTCCCCGCCGGCGGAAATCAGTCGCCCTCCGTCCTTGAAGGGGCGGCACCTTTGACGGCCGCCTGCCCATCTCTTGAAGGCCGCTCGGGTGACGGGTGGATGAGATTGCCCGGGAAGAGGCAAAACGACGATCCAGAGCCACGACAGGGACCCGTGACCCCTGCCCCGCTGTCCCTTGCCAGCCCCTCCGCGACGCTGCTCAGCCTGACAGGCGATGCCGATCCTCTGGCCCGATCTGCCCTGCCAGATGCTGGCGCAGTGCCTCCTTGCCGTTCGCCCGGAGATCATCGTTGAAATCCCCGAGAAGCGGTTCCAGCACCCGCACGGAAATCCCGACCTCAGTTGCTCTGGCGCCTAACCTCTCTGCTGCGCTACGCCCCGCCGGATCGCGGTCGATGGCGATGTAGAGGCGCTGGAGCCCCTCCGGCAGCAGGACCGCCCCGAGGTGACCCGACGAGAGCGCCGCCCAGACGGGAAGGCCCGGCACTGCCTCGATAAGTGACAGCATGGTCTCGATGCCCTCGCCGATGACGAGGATGTCGTCATGCGGGATGAGCCTGACGGCATTGCCGAGGAGGTGACCCATGGCACGCCGCTGCGTCTCGACCCGCGCCTTTCCCTGTCCGTCTGGCGCAAGCCAGGTGCGATGCACGCCCTGCAAGGCCCCTGCCCCGTCGGTGACCGCCGCGATCAACGCCGGTCTAGGGATGCTGCGGGTCTGGCCCTCATCCCGATGCCAGCACTTCGAATGGAAGCGCAGGGCGCTCATCCTGCCGCCTTGGGTCAGGCCCCGGGAGCGGAGGTAGGTGTCTGCAAGCGTGCCCGCGACCGGCACCGAGGCTGCAAACAAGCGCGCCGCCGTCGCTGGCGTGCCCCCGGGGGCTTTGGCCTTCTTCGGCATTGGCGCATCTGGGAGGACCAGCTGCGGACGGCCCAGATGCGATCGGGCCTCGGCCAGAAGATCGGGAAAGCGGGAGATCCCGGTCCTTTCGCGGATGATGTCGAGAAGATCGCCATGCTCGCCCGTGGCGCCGTCGGTAAACTTGCCAGCAGCACCCGGCCCAGATGCAGGCCCGGTCAGGCGCACAAAGAGCGAGCGGCCTGGGTTGTTCTGCAGATCGCCGACGATCCAGTAGGACCCTTCCCGCCGTCCGGCGGGAAGGTAGGCGCGACACACACCTTCGGCATTTTCCGCCAGAGCGCGGATCACATCTTCGGTCTCGGAATACATGGCTCAACAACCCCCGCGTTCATGTAGTCCCGTTACCGGACAACGTGCAAGCAGACGATCCAGCACGGCAATTCCGCCCGAGTCCGCCGGGCAGAAGAGACGCAGCTTCCAGCTGATGATCTCCGAGAAGAAGCCATCGGCCTTGAGGCGGTCCTTCGCCGCTTCTGTGAAGCCGGACAGTTCGATCCGGTTTACGCCCATGACGCGCGACCGGTGGAGTTCCATCCCCTCGGCGAGCCGCACGACCGTCTTGCCTTCAAGCACGAGGGCGTGGACCTGCGCTGCCGTGAGCTTCGGCGCATCAGCGGCCAGCGTGGTCGCGACCCAAGACGGCGAGACGCGGCGACCGATGATGCGCTGGCCGTCGTCGGTCTGCAGCCGGTAGACGCGGGTTTCATCCTGCGGCAGTTGCTTCCAGATCGGCAGCAGCAGGCCAGCGACGATGTGCAGCGTGGCTTCCGAGAACTCGGGCACCTCGGCCAGTTCCGCCGTCCAAGCGGCAGCGAAGGCCGCGCGGTCGGCCTCCAGCCAGTGGGTGTCCTCCATCGTCCTTGCTGGGACGGTGCTGGCCTCCGTCGGGCGGACCAGCCTCAGGCGCGACTCGATCGTGCCGTCATCCAACATCAGGCTGGTGGCGGGCACCTGCACCGCGGCCCGGCCCGAGCGGCCGTTGACCAGAAGGCGTGCTTTAGGGTCGTCGAGCCAGTCCAGCGCATCCGCGAGCGCGGTCGGCGTGTTGCGCCGCTTTTCCGCGATAGTGAGGAGTTGGGTTTCAGCGCCGGAGCCTGGATGGGTGTAGATCACCCGAGCATCGGTGACGCGGAAGCTTTCGGCGCGCAGGGTCTCCAGCCCGAGGTCGTAGACACCGGCGGCAATGGCGCCCTCGATGCGTTGGTCGAGCAATTCCTCAAAGACCGAGAAGAGCACGGCCTGCATGTCGATGGTCAGCGCGAGCAGGCGATTGAGGAAAGTGGTGATCGGAGGCAGGTCGTCCTTCAGACCGTTGTCATCGGTCAGACTGAGTCCGGTCGCATCCTCGAACGCCCCGAGCGAGCAGCCCGCCACATCGCCGCGGTAGATGCGGCGGTAGAGCTGCCGCAGCGCATCGCGGGCATAGGGGCTCTCGAGGTTATCCTCGGGTCGGAACAGCCCCTGCCCGCCGGTCTGGCGCTGGCCGCGCGTGATCGCCCCGAGCGTGTCGAGACGGCGCGCGATGGTCGAAAGAAACCGCTTCTCCGCCTTCACATCGGTGGCGACGGGCCGGAAGAGCGGCGGCTGCGCCTGATTGGTGCGGTTCGTGCGCCCAAGGCCCTGGATGGCGGCATCGGCCTTCCAGCCGGGCTCCAGCAGATAGTGAACCCGCAAGCGCTGGTTCCTGGCCCCGAGATCCGCGTGATAACTGCGACCCGTGCCGCCAGCGTCCGAGAAGATTAGGATGCGCTTCTGGTCATCCATGAAGGCGGCGGTCTCGGACAGGTTGGCAGAGCCGGCACGGCTTTCGACGACGAGGCGCGCAACAGGACCCTCGCCCTTCCGCACAATGCGGCGCGACCGGCCCGTGACTTCGGCCACGAGGTCGGTGCCGAAGCGCTGGACGATCTGGTCGAGCGCCCCCGGCACCGGAGGAAGCGAGGCTAGCTTTTCGATCAGCGCGTCGCGCCTGCGGGCGGCCTCGCGGCATTCCACCGGCTGGCCGTCGCGCACGACAGGCCGCGACGACAAATTGCCTTCGCTATCGGTGAAGGGCTCGTAGAGCTGCACCGGGAAGGAATGGGCGAGGTAGTCTAGGACGTACTCGCGCGGGGTGATGTCGACGCGGATGTCGTTCCATTCGTCGGTGGGGATGTCCGACAGGCGGCGCTCCATCAGCGCCTCGCCGGTCGAGACGATTTGGACGACGGCTGCGTGGCCTGCCGAGAGATCGGCCTCGATGCTCGCGATCAGCGTGGGGGTCTTCATGCTGGTCAGCAGATGCCCGAAGAAGCGCTGCTTGGCAGACTCGAAGGCCGAGCGCGCGGCGGACTTGGCCTGGCGGTTCAGCGTGCCGTTCTCACCCGTGATGTTGGCCGCCTCCATCGCGGCGGCGAGGTTGTTGTGGATGATGGCGAAGGCCCCGGCATAGGCATCGTAGATGCTGCGCTGCTCGGGCGTCAGCGCGTGCTCCAGCATCTCGTATTCGACACCGTCATAGGAAAGCGACCGGGCGGTGTAGAGGCCAAGGGAGCGCAAGTCACGCGCAAGGACCTCCATCGCGGCAACGCCACCGGCCTCGATGGCCTCGACGAATTCCGCCCGGGTGGCGAACGGAAAGTCCTCGCCGCCCCAGAGGCCGAGGCGCTGCGCATAGGCGAGGTTATGGACCGAGGTCGCGCCCGTGGCCGAGACATAGACCACGCGGGCATTGGGCAGCTTGTGCTGGAGCCGCAGGCCCGCCCTGCCCTGCTGCGAGGCTTCCGTGTCACCGCGCTCGCCCTTGGACCCTGCAGCATTCGCCATGGCATGGCTTTCATCGAACAGGATCACCCCGTCGAAATCCACGCCCAGCCAGTCCACGATCTGGTCGACGCGGGATTTCTTGGCCCCGCGTTCCTCGGAGCGCAGCGTCGCATAGGTGGTGAAGAGGATGCCCTCGGTCAGCGGGATGTCGCGGCCCTGCGCGAAACGCGACAGAGGCGTGACCAGCAAGCGTTCCTGCCCGAGTGCGGACCAGTCGCGCTGCGCATCCTCCAGCAGCTTGTCGCTTTTGGAAATCCAGAGCGCCTTGCGCCGTCCCTGCGCCCAGTTGTCGAGCAGGATACCAGCGGATTGGCGGCCCTTGCCCGCCCCGGTGCCATCGCCGAGGAAGAAGCCACGACGGAAGCGGATGGCGTCCGCAGCATCGTCGGGTGCGGCCGAGACCATGTCGCCGGTTTCGTCGACAATCCAAGACCCCGCGAGATAGGCGCCATGCGCCTCGCCCGCGTAGATCACGGTCTCAAGTTGGGCGTCGGACAGCAGGCCGTCGTTCAGGACGGCGGTGGGGAGTTTCGGGCGGTAGGTGGGTTTGGGGGGCGAGACCGAGGCCATGGCCGCTGATTGCACGAGCTTGGTCGGGTGCGGGGCCGCGCCGGGGATGTCGATGGCCTGCAGGCCGAAGGTCTCGTAGATCGCATCGGACAGGCGCGCGGTATTGGTCTCCGCAGTGGCATCGCGCAGGATGTAGGCCAGATCTTCGGCATCGATCTGCGCGGGGGTGTTGGTGGGGGGCGTGGTACGCGATGTGCCGATGGCCCTGCGCGTGGCGCGGGCAGGATTTCCCGGAAAGGGGGAAGGGCGGCCCTGCCTTGTTGGATCAGATGGCCCCAACTCGAGGCGCGGGGGGACGTGGGTGGTGATAAGCGAGAGCAGGCTGGCAACATCCGGCGAAATCGGGCGCACCAGATCAGCCGTGATGCCACCCCGTTCACCACCCCGGCACTTGTCCAAGACCGAGATCCGGGTCTCGAAGCTGGTGCCATGCTTGGCAAAGGCGGCACCGGACACAGCGCCGGTGAAGACCAGATGGGCACTCTCGGTCAGGCGGCCGAAGGTCTCGGACCAGGCGGGCGCATCCGGTGCGAAACCTGCGCCGGTGATCGCGACCAATCGCCCGCCGGGAGCAAGGCGCGCAAGCGCCGAGCGCAGATGCCGGGCCGTCGCCTCGGTCGTCCGGCCATCGACATTGGCCATCGCAGAGAACGGCGGGTTCATCAGGATCACGCTCGGGCGCAACCCTGCGTCGAGGTGATCGTCGATCTGCGCGGCGTCGAAGGTAGTGACGGGACGCCCCGGGAAAAGGTGACGCAGAAGATCGGCTCGGGTCTCGGCCAGCTCGTTCAGAGCGAGGCTGCCGCCCGCGATCTCGGCGAGGATCGCCAGAAGACCGGTCCCGGCCGAAGGCTCGAGGACCAGGTCGCGCGGTGTGATCTGCGCTGCAGGAAGTGCCGCAAGCCCCATGGGCAGCGGCGTCGAGAATTGCTGGAAGCGCTCCATTTCCTCCGAGCGACGGGTGTGCGTCGGCAAGAGGCCCGCCACCTTGGTGAAGATCGGCAGCAGCGCCGCGGGCGAGTCGGCCCGGGCCAGCAGCGCGCGGCCGAACTTCCGCAGGAAGAGAACCAGCGCCACCTCGCCGGCCTCATAGGCCAGCTTCCAGTCCCAAGCGCCATCGGCATCGGAGCCGCCAAAGGCGCGCTCCATCTCGATCCGCAGACGCAGCGCGTCGATCTGAAACCCCTGCGCCAGATCGGGCTGCAGAGCTTCGGCGGCAGCGAGGATCGCGGGCGCGGGATCACAAGACAGGACAGGAACGGGAGACGCAACGGGTGAGAGATAGGTCATCGGGAAACTCCGGAATGAGGGACAGGATCAGCCCCGGACGCCCTCTCTAGGGCACCCTCAGGCCTGATCTTCCCCGACCCTCCTTTCCCTCTCGAACCGAGGCGTCCCGGTTGCTTGACTTGATTTTGTTCCTGTTATGTTCTATCTTGAAAGCCAAGCCAGCAAGGGAGTTTCCCGATGGACAGCACCACATACGCCCTGCCCGCGACGCCCAAGCAGATCGCCTATGCGCGCTCGCTCGCCCTGCGCAACCAGACCCTCCTGCCTTGGGAGGTTCAGCAGGATCGCCGGTCCCTGAGCGCCTGGATCGAGGCACAGGCCCAACTGAAGCCGGTATCCGAAATGGATCGGCTGCCCACGTCGAAGCAGGTAGCCTTCGCGGAGAAACTCGCCCGGATCAAACGGCGCGCAGTTCCGGACGAATGCTTCCGCGACAAGGGGCTGATGTCGAAGTGGATCGACGGGAACAAGTAACGAGATTGTATGGGGCGCTCAAAGAAAGCTAGGATCTGTTGACGTTCACCGGAGTCGGATGACTGTCGCCACAATTGCGATGAAGTCGGAGAAGCTGCTGTCTGTCTTGCAGCACCTTGTGGCGATCCCTCTGTATTCTTTCAACTTTCCGAAGAAGTTCTCGATCAGGTGCCGCCATTTGTAGGAGTCGCGATCAAACTCTGCCGGAAAGCGGTGATTGGACTTTGGCGGGATGACGGCCTCGATCCTGGCCTCTGCCAGCGCCTCGCGGAGCCAGTTGGCGTCGAACGCCCGGTCAGCAAGGAACTGGCCACAGGTCAGCCCATGATCAGCGCCGCCGTGCCGCGCAGATCATGGGCTTGCCCGGGCAGCAGGCGAAAGTCGACCAGGTTGCCGAGCGCGTCGGCCAGAGCCATGATCTTGGTCGTCACGCCGCCGCGAGAACGCCCGATGGCCTGGCTCTGAGTCCCCCTTTTGCGCCCTGTCCGTGGCGGTGAACCTTGACGATGCTGCCGTCGATCATGACATATTCAAAGTCGGCGTCAGCGGCCAAGGCTCTGAAGATACGATAGAATGCGTCGGCCTTCACCCATCTTCGGAAACGTTTGAAGACCGTATTCCACGTAAGGCTCCGCCGAGGGCCGCCTGCCGGGGCCTGGTTTTATGACTTACGTCATGACGTATGTCATGCGCTAAGGTCATTTCACAATTTGAGGTCTTCGCGGCGGGCGAGCTTGGCCGCCGCCGGACCTGGTCGGACGCGGAGAAGATCCGCATCGTCGAAGAGAGCTATCTCGGTCACCGGCAGGGCTCGGTGGTCGCACGCCGGCACGGCATCTCGCGCGCGCTGCTGACGCAATGGCGGCGCGCCTGGCACAAGGGGCTGCTGGACGGCGGACGTCCGGTTTTCACGCCGGTGGAGATCGGCCCAGATCTTCGTGACCGACAGCGGGAGGCACCGGCCATGCAAGGAGAGGATGCCCACGCGCGGATCGAAATCACGCTGGCGAACGGCCGACGCCTCGCCGTGTCGGCAGACATCGAGGCGGTGGCGCTGACGCGCCTCGTGCAGGTGCTCGAACGCGCATGATCGCCTTTCCAGCGGGAACGCGGGTGTGGATCGCCGGCGGCGTCACGGACATGCGGTGCGGGATGAACTCGCTCGCGCTCAAGATCCAGCAGGGGCTCGGCCGCGACCCGCATGGCGGCGAGATCTTCT
>NZ_VDEK01000066.1:0-7206 GCF_007668225.1 Cereibacter sediminicola
TCATGGCAGATGAGAAAAGCCGGGAAGTCCAGACGGCCCTCGGCGTCAGCTTACGGAACAGGATCACGGCGAGCACGACGGCGCAGTAGCGTAGCGCCACCCGCATGCACGGGCTGGCGGCGAAACCGGTCAGGAGCGCGGCGATCATCGCTGTCCTCGTTTCCAGTCATCGAGGCGGGCGTAGATCGTGACCGCGATCCCGCCGAGCGCCACGGCGATGAACACCCAGCGGAGCGTATCGAGATACGGGACCAGCGGCAGGATCGCGCTTTGCGTATCCGCCAGCACCTGCTGGGCCACCTCGACGCTTGCCGCGCCCAGTGTCGCAACTCCGGCCGCGCCACCCCCCTTCATGGTGCGGCTGTCGGCGAGCACCTCGCGCGCGGGCGGCGTCTCCGCCGCGAAGGCAGTCGCCCGGGCCGGGAACCGCTCGCCCCACTGACGCGCGGGTCCGAGATCGACATGCATGAACCCCGAGCGGGGATAGAAGCCGAAGCCGAGGAACCCAACCTCCCGTGCCGCCGCCTCGAAGGCCACGGGGTCGTGGTTCGCCATGGCGATATCGAAGGCGGCGCCGTCGAGGTGTTTCGACCGGGTCGCGCCGCCGACAGCACGGTTGTGCTCAGGGCTGCGATAGGCCGAGCGGACGATCAGCGGCTTGCCCAGCCGGTCGCGCAGCGCCTGCAGCCTGTCGAGCGCAGGCTCGTTGATCAACAACTTGCCGGTGCCCCGGCAGGCGATCTCGGCCGGGCTAAAGTTCGGCCAGCGCCAGGTGCTCTCGGGCACGTCGCGCCAATGGCGGTGGAACGTCGTGGTCATGAGATCCTCCGAAAACAAAAAACCCGCCTCAAGGGCGGGTCATGGTGGGCTGATGAATGAGGATGGGGCGCGGCTACGGGCTGCCGCCGAAGATCTTGAGCTTGATGGCGATGCCGGCGAGCAGCGCCAGCATGACGCCGGTGGTGATCATGCGGACGGCAGTCTGCATGGCGGTGCGCCGCACCAGACGGATGCAATCCACCAGGGAGCGCAGATCGCGGATGTCGAGCGCGGCTTCGTCGCCGTCGAGGCCGACATTGGCGAGCGCGCGCTTCGCGCCTTCCTCGGCCGCCCGGGTCAGGATCGCCTCGAACTCGGCGTCGGGCATGCGCACGAAGCCCTCGGATCGGGGTGGGTTCATCGGGTCCTCCTTCCGCCGCTCAGCCGATCTTGCAGCCCCAGAAGGACGTGTGGTCGGCCGCGAAGTAGCCGTCCGCGACCCGGAAATACCCCTGCAGTTCGACGGTATCGCCCGCGGTGAGCGGCACCATGGTCTGCAGCCAGATCGCGGTGGCGAGCGAGACGTGGGTGGCGGAGATTTCGCCGAGAGAGCCTCTGATTTCGGTCGTGCCATTCAGCACGAGCCGCCCGCGCATGCGCGCCGTGGTGCTGGCGTTGATCTTGTAGAGCAGCGTCGCGCCGAAGAGATAGGTGCCGTCGACAGGCGCCACGAAGTGGTTGTTCGCGGCATCGAAGGCCCCCTGATCGTTGTAGTCGGTGTTGTTCAGGCCGATCTTCGTCCAGGTCCCAACGCCCACGTAGTTGTCGTAGTTGGTGTACGCCTTGAACCGCGGCAGCCGGGGCTGATCGACGATGCCGGTGGCGTTGTCGACGCTCAGCCCGTCGAAGAAGGTGCTGCCATCGGCCGAGACTGCCAGCCGGAAGCGGTCCGACCCGAAGAGGCCGACCAGCGCCTTGGTTGCAAAGCCGGTCTGCAGCGTCAGCCCGAGGTCGTCGCCCGCAGCCTCCTTGTTCATGGTGTAGAAGAGATCGCCGGTGCCACCCTCGGCGACGGTCTTCGCGGTCCAGAGTGCCGCGTTCAGCTTGGCCGAGAACGGGTTCGACGCATCTGCCGTCGTGCCCAACCCTAGCAGCGCCATGTTCTGCAGCGCCGCGGGCGTGGTGCCGACCCACTCCGCGCCGTCATAGACCAGCAGCAGGCCCTCGTCCTCGACCCAAGCCCGCCAGCCTGTCCGCGGCGGCAGACGCAGCCACGCGCCGTCCGTCCAGAGCGCCACGTTCAGGTCCCAGCCCGCCCAGTCGCCCGTCGCGCCGGAGCCGACGATGTAGCGGTCGCCATCGGCGGGCGAACCAGGCGGCGCGGTCAGGTCCCGGTCGAGCACCGATAGCTGGACGAGCCCGTCGAGGATCCGCAGCGCCTCGTTGTGGGTGACATGCTTCTGGGCCTGCGCCGCGAGGATGTAGGGCAGCAGGAGATGGGTCGTGGCGTCGGACATGGGATGGCCTCAGAACGTGAGGGTGACGGTTTTCGGCGCGCCCCGCCCGACGAGGGCGGAGAGCTGGAAGATGCGGATGTCGAGCGTGTCGCCAGGGGCGAGCGGCGCGCCCCAATCGGCGGTCTGCTGGGCGGCGGTGTAGACGGCGCTGGTGGTGGCCGTGCTCAGGACGCGCTTCACCGTGGCACCGTGGAGGATCTCGACCTCGTAGGCTTCGAGCTCCTCGGCCAGCGGCACCTCAAGCCCGCCCCAGCTGTCGGCCGCCAGCGCGCGGGACCGGCGCGTCCAGCGGATCGTCAGATCGCCGGGCATGCGTGGGCGACGCCACGGCTGCTCGACATGGGCGACAGAGAAGGGTCGCAGTCCGACGCCTTCGGGCGTGAAGGCCTGCGCCACATAGGTCTCGTCGCTGACCGGACGGCTCGCCGGGCCGATGCGCCAGTTCCACGGCAGCCCGAGATCGGCCTTGGCGATGGGTAGTGACGAAAGCGCGGTGTCCAGCGCGACGACCCGCGCGCCTGCAGGGGCCGGATTGCCCATGGCACCCTCGGTCCCGCGCTGACCGCGCAGCAAGCGGGTCAGCCGGTAGCGGCCGGGCGCGAGCAGCTCGGCCGCACCCGCCTGGACGATCTCCCAGACGCCGGGCGCGCGCTCGATAGCCAGCGCGGTCGCTCCGCCAAACAGCGTCAGGTCGGTGACGCTTTCCAGCGCGCCGATCAGCAGATCGACCACCAGCGCATTGCCGAGATCGAAGCGCGACGTCGGTCCCGCAAAGAAGTCGGAGACCAGAGTCCCGATCCGGGCGCGGCTGCCAAGCGTCGTCAGCTGCTCGAAGCCATCGGTCGCGGGGCTGCGGAACACCGCCATCTCGCCCGGCCAGGGCACGGCGTGTGCCGCGACCAGCGGCCGGTGCGCGGGCTGGTCCTCGGTCAGCTGCGGCAGGTCCATCAGCACCGCATCCGGCGCGCCGAACACCACGGCGCGCGTCAGCGACGCCGCGCGCGGATCGCCGGGCGGCAGGTCGTAGGTCGCGCGGTCCTGGCGGACCGCCTCGATGCCGCGCGCCTCGGCGTCGGCGATGGAGACGAGCCGCAGATCGACCAGCCGCCCGTCATGCGCGAGCCGGATCGCGTCGGCCGGATCGAGCGCGAGCCGCGAGGGCGGCAGACGGAACGCCGCCGTCTCACGCCCCACCCACGCCTCCATCAGCGCGCGGCGGCAGCGGCGTTCGGCCTCCTCGGGCGGCACCGCCATCGGGAAGGACTCCGAGGCGATGCGCGTCGTGTCCACCGTGATGCGCCGCGCCTCGACGAGGGCGGCATCGTAATCCTCGTCGGCACGGGCGACCTGCCACTTCAGCGCCTGCGGCAGTTCGGTCTCCTGGCCCCGCGTCAGTTCCAGTACGTCGCCTTCACGACCGGCGACCAGATCCTCGGGCGCAAGGGTGGCAACGGAGGCCCGGCCGCGCATGACGAACCGGATCACCCCCTCGGCCTCCACCGCATCGAAGCCGAAATGCCGCGCCAGCGTCGTGATCGAGGCGCGCGGGCTTTCGAGCGCGGTGATGGCGTAGCCCTCGACCGCGCCCCAGAGGCCGGAGACGTCGATCCTCGACTCGGGCATCTCGGCGCGCAGGCAGAGGTGCCGCACGAGGGCCGCCAGCGACACCGCGCCGAGCCGACCGGTCAGCCAGTGGCCGAGCCGCCAGTTCGCGCCGTCAGTCCAGACGTCGGTCAGCGCCGGAAAGAATGGGTACGGCCGCGCGTCCCAGGTCCAGGCGGCGCATTCGGGGACGCGCACCATCCGGCCGCCATAGACCGAGGACACCGGGTTGTTCGCAGCCTCGCCCCACCAGAGATAGGTCGCCTCGAGATACGCCCGCTGGATCGCGTCATCGCGCCATCCCCGCGAGAAATGCGGCGTGAAGCTCTCGGACGACTTCGGATCGAAGAATACGTTCGGCTGGTTCGTGCCCCGGTCGATGGCGGGACAGCCGAGCTCGGTGAACCAGATCGGCTTGGACTGCGGCATCCACGCCGTCGGCGTTCCGCTCTCCACCCCGCCCGGCCGGTTGTAATGCGGGTTCGACCACCAGGCGCGCAGATCCTTGTAGCGGAAGACCCACGGCTTGGCGGCCGCGCCATCCGTGATCTGGGTACGGACCTGCGCGGAGCGGTCGGCTGCGCTGGCATAGAACCAGTCGAAGCCTTCGCCGCCCGCGATGTTCCCCTGCAGGTAGGCCCGGTCGTAGATCGCGGGCCAGCCCTCGGCCGCGTCGGCGTGCTCGAAGCCGTCCCGCCAGTCGGAGAGCGGCATGTAATTGTCGATCCCGACGAAATCGATCTCCGGATCGGCCCAGAGCGGATCGAGGTGGAAGAACACGTCGCCACTGCCGTCGCTGGGCTGATGTCCGAAATACTCGCTCCAGTCGGCGGCGTAGCCGATCTTCGTACCGGACCCGAGGATCGAGCGCACATCGCCGAGGAGGTCGCCAAAGCCCCCCACGCCGGAGACAAGCCGGGTGAACTGGTAGACGAGCTCGCCCGCGCCGACGACCAGCGCCCCGATGCCGGTGCGGATCAACGCCCCGCGCAGGACGACCAGAGCGGTGGCGAGGCCGCGCACGGAGAGCGCCGCGGCAGCCATTCCCGCCACCCAGCGGCCCGCAAGGAAGGCTGCGAAGGTGGCGGCATAGGTGGTCAGGCGGCCGATGTTGTCGAAGAGACCGCGGATCGCGATGCCGAGCGGACCGGTGCGGCTGGCGACCGCCGCCATGGCATCCGCGACAGCTTCCAGCGCCGGTGCGGCGGTAACCGCCATCTGGTTCGACAGGCCGCGCCAGATCAGGCCGAGCCGAGAGATGGCGTCGTTCGTCCGCTCGATCTGGTCGGCATCCTGTTCGGAGACGACGACCCCGAAGGCAAGCACGTCCTCCGTCGCCTGGCGCAGCGTCGCGGTGTCGATCCGCGACATGGCGATGGAGCCTTCCTCGCCGAAGAGCTGGCCCGCAACAGCCGCGCGTTCGGCGGCGGGCACGAAGCTCTCGATGGCGGCGTTGATCGCACCCACGCGCTGATCCAGCGGCAGCGCAATCAGGTCGGTGGCGGAAAGGCCAAGCCGGTCGAGCGCGTCGGCGGCGGGACCGGTCCCGGCCGCCGCCTGGCTGAGACGGCGGGTCAGGTCCTTGGTCGCCTGTTCGATGCCGGACATCGACACGCCAGCCAACTCGCCCGCACGCTCGAGCGTCTGGATCGAGGCGACGGTCGTGCCCAGCGACTGCGCCAGCTTGGCCTGCGCATCGACCGTCTGCAGGCCGGAGCGGACCATGGCGACACCGGCTGCCGTGGCCGCAGCCACCGCAGCAGCAGCGGCCACGCGGACCCGCCGCGAGAAGGCCGCGAGTCGGGCGTTCGCCGCCTCCATTTCGCGGCTTAGCCGTCCAAAGCCTCGCGAACCGGCTTCGCCGACACCTTCCAGCTCGGCCCGCACCTGTCGCCCGCCGACAGCAGCAAGGCGGACGCTGACGCGTTTCTCGGCCATCGGTCAGACTCCTTGCTTTCGCCGTATAGGCGTCTTACGTTTATGCCATCGATCAAGTGAAGGTATGACCATGGCCGAGACCGCGACCCTGTCCTCGAAGTTCCAGATCTCGATCCCCAAGGCGATCCGGGCCGCCCAGCACTGGGAGGCCGGGCTGACCTTTGCCTTCATCCCGAAAGGCACGGGCGTCCTGCTGGTGCCGGTGCCCAAGCGGGAGGCGCTGAAGGGGCTCGCGCGCGGCGCGTCCGCCACCGATTATCGCGACCGGACGGATCGGTTCTGATGATCCTCGTCGACACGTCGGCGTGGATCGAGTGGCTCATCGGCTCGCCGACCGGCGAGAAGCTGTCCGGGCAGTTGCCCGAACAGGCCGAGTGGCTTGTCCCGACCATGGTTCAGCTCGAGCTGGCGAAATGGCTGACGCGCGAGGTCGGCGAGGACAAGGCCGATCAGGTCATCGCTTTCACGCAGGTCTGCCACGTCGTCCCGCTCGACACCGAGATCGCGCTGGCGGCCGCGGAAGCCTGCCGCGAGCACAAGCTCGCCACCGCCGACGCGATCATCTTCGCAACCGCCCGCGCACAGGGCGCGACGCTCCTGACCTGCGACGCACATTTCCAGGGACTGCCCGGCGTCACCCTGATCGAGAAGATCAAGGCCTGAAACCCGGGGCGCCATTTGCCGCCAGCTCCTCGTTCAGCTTCCGCACCATCACCGCTTCGATGACGGGCAGCAGTTCGGCCATGGCGAGCGGCGGCACGCCGAGGGCATTACCGAGCGCGAGCGCGGCGGACAGGTCCCAGCCGATCACCGCGCCGGGCAACACGCGCAGCTGACCGCCGAGGCGGCCGACAAGGTCCCAGACCTGCCAACCCTCCGGAGTCTCCGGACGGTTCAGCCGCGCCGGGCAGTCCGGGCAGGCTTTCGCGCAGGCTTGGCAGTAGCGGTCGCCCCCGCCGAAGGACCACTCGGCGAGAGCGCGGAGGCGTTTTTTTCCTGTTCTAGCAGCAGACCCTTGGAAACGTAGGTCAGCTGGAACGCCTCGAAGATCGGCCAGACGTCGAGCAGCGCGTCGATGGCCTCGGGGCTGGGCACGATGGGCTTTCCGTCCACATCGCCGATGCCCTCCCAGCCGAGCACGGCGCGGCGCGCGAGAGCCTTGGCGAAGGCGACGGCGCGTTCCTCGTCGGAGGTATCTTCTGGAACAGCTTCCAGGGCCGGATCGCTGCGCGCCGCCACCATCAGGGCGGTGGTCAGCGGTCGCAGCTGCACACGGACGCCGGGCGCGAGGTCATGCCAGCGCGGGGCATTCGTCAGGTCGAGCGTCAGCATCAGTAGTATCCGTTTTGATCAAGGGTTGATTTCGGCCCATTTCCGGTCGTCCCGGATC
>NZ_VDEK01000067.1:0-6992 GCF_007668225.1 Cereibacter sediminicola
CCAAGGCTGGCAGGTGAATCAATTCACCGCACCAACTTGTGGGTAACTGCAAGCTTTGCCGGATGCTTACTATTCCACTTTCCGAACTCACCCGGCAGGTCACGCCACGGGCAGCCCGTCCGGGCAATCCAGAGCACCGCCTCGACAAACAGCCGGGGATCAGGGCCGGTGCGTCCGGGGTCACATTCTCGGCCAAGGCAGTGCGGGGCGATGAGCGCCCATTGCGTGTCGGTCAATGTCATGCGGATCAACGTAACCTCCCATTTGGCAACCTTGAATCACTCAAACGTCAATATGGGAATCCTCAAACGTCAACAGACCCTAGCGAAACCTCGGGGTCCAGCTTCTAATAAGGTTTTGCTCTTCGTTCTCTTCTTCCTCTGGATCATCAGCCAGCGCCTCGCTAGACAGAACTGTAAGAGTATAGCCGTAGCTGCCCAGCCCGATAACCTCTTCGTCAAGTGTGATGCCAGCCGGACCGCCAAACCATTCCGCGAGAGTGGACTGGGAGCAAACTGAACGTCCTTGGCGGATGTTATCTACGACCGCATTGAAGTCGCGGGTGCCCGTATGCGGCAATCCATCCCCTTTGCGTAGAAAGCACAGTCTTCCAAGCTTCTTGAAGCCCTCAGACATGAATCCATACGACACTTGCTCGCGCTCACTGACGATGACCGCCACCGGATAAGGCGCGCATTCGGCGGTTCTGATGGCAGCCGCGGTAAGAGATGCTTCAGCCACAGTTGCGAGATGCTGCACGCCAGCAAGGCCGATCGGGGATCTGTAAAGTGCCTCGCGTGTCAGGCGGGTTGGCATCAACAGGCCGGAAGCGAAGTGATCCGCCTCGATCTCTATCGAGCTGCTTCCTTGAACGAACCCCGCCCGCGAGAAGTGTACGGGTCCGGACTTCAAGATTTCGTCCGGATGTCCTTCGAGGAAATAGTGCCCTAGCTCATGGGCTACGGTGAACCGCCGAAACCCTTCACTACGGATATCGGTCGCATAGATGATGCCGACCCCATCATCATTAAATACGATGCAGCCGCTCATACCCTTGCGGTCAGGGTCTTTGGCCTCGACAAGAATGTCTTCCTTCGCGGCTATCGCAAAGGGGTCAACAGGAAACGTCGTGAAACCATGGTCAGCGGCGATCTTCTCGCCGCATTGGCGCGCCATGAGAAGACGAAACTTGCTCAAGAGCCGTCACCCTGCCGCCGTTTAGCGAGGGTGTCGATCATCATCTGGATCGTGTCACGGTCATCTGCGGTTAAGCTCTCCTCGTTGCGGAAAGCAGTAGTAGCCCCCTGCAGGGACGCCGCTCGCCCGAGCAAAAAATCTGACGACACATCAAGCGCCTTGGCAAGCGCCCGTATATTGGCAAACGAAGGCTTCCGGCGATCAGCCTCGAAGTGTCCAATGGCAGCGGGCTGGAGACCAGATCTCTTCGCTAGCTCGGTTTGATTAAGACCGCGCTGTTCACGCGCCGCACGCAACCGCGCCGCAAAGATACCGTCGCCCTCCTGAGAAGTTGACAAGACGCCTCCGTAAGATATATTATGACGATATCGTAGGAACTGACTGGCGGCCTTTCGGCCTTTTTCTTTGGCGAAGCGCCCTACGACTTCGTCATAGAACCTATGACGAAGGGCCTTGCCGGTCAAGGCAAAATCGAGCGGGCAGACTCAGCCCGAGCGGATCGAGGGAAAAAGGAGCCCATTATGTTGATCCAGAAGGCATATATCCGCAACGTCGCCCCCTACCTGGAAGGGATCGGAGAAGGCGTTGAACTGCGCATGGTCGCAGCGGTGACCGATGCCAACCGGCAGAAGCTGCCGCGCATCGGGTTCAATGACCCACCCGGCAACGGTGATACCATCCTGCCGTTGGGGGTCGGGGCCGTAAGCCGCTTCAACGCGGAAGGTCGTTGGATGGCTCATCGCGATGAACCGAAGGAAGAGCGTTACATCCGCACGGTTCGCTGGCGCTGGACGGAATGGCGAGGCCGTGACCAGGAAGAGATGGAGGATTTCAAGGACATCTATCGTCTTTGCTATCCCCGTAGCTTCATCGAGCCGCCCGCGATTGAACTGACCTACGTCGAGACCGATGCCGGTGCATTCGTTGTCGGACCTGTGCTCTTGAACCAGCCAGACAACCGGGAAGCCATCCGGCATTGCACCAACTTGCTGCTGGAACTTTTCGGCGAGTGCCAGTTCATGCGCCGCGACATAAGCCCCTTCGAGAACGTGAAGATGCGGCGCGTTGCATGGAAGATGCTGCCGGAAGGGGCGCATCCGTGGCCGAGGCTCGAACGTCACTTGGCAGATGTTCTCAGGCCCTATTCTGACAACACGAAGGCGGTGATCTTCGATCGCCAGAAGACGATTCTGAGCCATCACCCGGAAGAATTCTTCGTCGGAACGGGCGGCTTCTCAGACTACATCGCCTACGTCTTTCCGCACCATGGACTGGTGATCCTAGAATGCATCCGCTGGGGCAACGCCATCTATGCCTTCGGACAAAACTGGGAAGCATTCACGAAGCTGACCAAGGCGGAGGTGATCAGCGCGGGTGTGCATGAAGCCCGCATCGTGCACACAGAAGGATGGAAAGAGCGCCTGGCCCGCCTTCTCGATAACCGCAATGCCAAACACCAGGCGGCGGAATAAACCAAAAAATTCATAGGGAAAGGAGGTGAGAAATATGGCGAAAAACAACGAAGTGACGAGCAAGAAAGCGGCATCAGCGGCAGGGAAAGTTCTGAGCGACCCCAAGTCGAGCAAGGCAGCCAAAACTGCGGCGGCATCAGCGCTGACCCAGCGGCCCAGCAAGAAGCGCTGAACCATGCCCTGCACCACGAAGACCCTTTCCCCTGCCCGACGGCAGGGGAAATCTATCTGTTCATTGAGTGGCTGAATTAAGCTTCTCGGACCAAGTGCAGCTCATCCGAACCGTGGCTTGGCAAACCGAGCGTAGTTGCCGACCTATAGGTTGGCAGACTTGACCTTCAGGACTTCAACCTCGGTCAAACTCCTGTCCGAGCCGCGCCAAATCCGCGAGTGCAGCGTCCTTTTTCTGCATATCGTCCTCTTCAGCGATTAGCTTGCGAACCGTGCTGACGGACAGGAACATTCTGAGCGGGTTCGAAGGCAACTGCTCAAACCCGTAGCTCTCGTAAAGCGCCTTGCGGCGCGCAACGCGGTCGGGATCGCCGCAGTCGAGCACATCGAGCATGACGACCGCGACGCCAATTGCGTCGGCCGCAACGGCAATGCGCCGCAGGGCATCGACCAAGAGATCGCCGCCAAACCCGCCGCCGCTGAACCTCCGATCCCGCCCGATCATCGAGATATAGGCGGCAGGAATGTTGCCATGCGAAGGCCGGGTCCGCGCGAACTTCGCTGGCAGATCCGTGAACTGAACGGCGTGCGCATTCAGGGCATAGAAGCCGATGACCGTCCCGTCAGGGTCGACCATCACATAGAGGCGGACATTGTCCGCCTTGGCGAGCTTGTTCGCGGTCTTCTGGAAATAGTTGTCGACTTGCTCGACGCCGCAAGAAAAAGCCGCTCGATCATGCCTCGAAGGATCGAACGGCTCGATGGTGTAGGCGACCGGTTGTGACGCGGCCATTTACTTCGACACAACCGTGTCGCTGTGTCGACGGAAGGCCGCGCGCAGGGCATCGGTCGGCGCAGATGGTGCATCGAGCGCCGCGAAGAACGCCTCATGATCGACCGGCTGCAGCACGGTGCGTTCATGCGCAGCGATCGTTGCCAGCGCTGCCTGATAGGCGGCGTTCATCGTGAAGACGGAATCGTCGACGCCGGACAGTGCCGCGGCCTGCTGGATTGCAGTCTTGATGCGCGGCTTCGTCCGGAAATTCATCCGGGCCTCGTTGCGCTCATCGATTGCGCGCGTGGTATCGTGGAAACCGAGCATGGTCGCCTCCTGAAATGTCTTGTCCATATGTACGCCAGATCGACGTACGTTTCAAGCGTGCGGTCGGGAAAGCTCTTCGAAGGGCGCGCCTCACCCGAAGCGGCGCCCTCCTTCGGTGAAGGTGTACTCGTTGACGATGATCCCCTCCTCTATGGCCTCGTCCGAGGTCAGGTGGTCGTATTCCGCCTCCAGCTGGCGGTAGAGCCAGCGGGCCAGATCGCGCAGCGCCTCGGTCACGATCTCCTCCGCATCGTCGGTCGGCGACTGCCAGGTCGGGCTGTCCCGCGTGACGTCTACCGACATCGTGTACTCGTGGTAGTAGCGCCCGCGATGGCTGACCTCGGCGGCAAGCTGGTAGAAGTTGCGGCGCTGGATGGCCTGCAGCCGGTCGGCGATGCTGTGCAAGGTTGCGTCCTGTGGCGCGTAATCCCGGATGCGCGTGGCCCCGCCCTTGGCGTGGGACCAGTAGCCCTCGAAGCATGCGCCGTCCCCCTGGCTGCAGAACCCGGAAAACCAGATGCATGGCTTCGCCCGCGTGCCACCGCCCATCAGGCGGACGGGGGTGGTCTTCAGACGGATGCCGAGGATTTCGCAGACCCGCTCGAAATCCTCATAGACCGCGTCCCACCAATCGTCGTGGGGGCCAAGCTCGCGATACCAGCTGCGCGCCTTTTCCTTGGCCGCATCCGAGAGTTCGGGGAACTGGTAGACGGTGGTGCAGATGAGCTCAGGCATCGACGTCCTCCCCGTTCAGCGCGGCGGCCAGCCACTCTTGGGTGCTCGTCCAGCCGATGGATTTTCGGGCGCCTAGGTCGATGACATGCGCGCCGCCGCCGAAGGCGTCGAGGCGGGGCCGGGAGCACGTCAGGGCGTATTGGCAGCCCCAGAGGCCAGTGAGGTCGAGCTCGTCCGCGAGGCGCAGCACGAAACGGATGACCGCCTCGACATCGCCGTGCTCGTCGTCATGGATCCAGAGGGTGCTGCCCTCGGGCGCATCCTGGCGCACGAGGTCGAAGCCAGCGACCTCCGGCTCGTCGGCGGCCTGATCGGCTTCGCGCAAGCTCTGGAACAACGCGAGCGCGCGGGCCGCCTTGTCGGGGGTGCCGACATCAAGCAGGCAAGAGAAATGGGTGAAGTAATCCGCCATGGGGACCTCCTGAATGGGAAGACCCGGCCGAAAGGCCGGGCACTCGATTGAGATGAAGGAGTGGTTGGCGGCGATCAGCCGGTGGGACCGTCGCCAGCCGCCTGTCGCGCGGCATGCGCGCAGAGCATCTGCCAGTAGAAGCGCTTGCGCGCCGTCCGGAAGCCGCGAACAGCCCGGGTGTCGGGATGAAGCGCCCGGACCGCCGCGCGCAGGACGGTGTAGGGCGAGGCCGTCGCTGGCAGGCCGAGGTGCAGATAAGCCGGATCGGTCATGTCAGCTGACCTCGACCACGGGCGAAGCGAAATGCGGATCGACCAGCGCCTCGATCCGCTCGGCCCGTCCCATCCATGGCTCGGGTCGGATGGCTTTCACCCAGTCGGCGAAGCTCGGGATGAAGCCGAGGTCCTCCTTGACATGCTGTTCGCCGACCCAGCGGGTCGGGATGATGCGCCCGGTCGAGAGCGTGAGCGTTGCCCCGAAAATCCTCTCGGCCATGAAGATGCCCTCGGCATGGTGGCGCAGCGCCCGGTGCCGAAAGTCCGCAGTAATCTCCTTGCTCTGGTCGAACCAGGCATGCACGCCGATGAAGTCGTCGACCGTGCCGCCCCATTTCTTCACGGAGGACAGGGCGTGGTGATACGGATGTGCCATACCCGCCCCCTCAGAAATCATGCGTGTAGAGTTCGGACGAGGTGAAGCGCTCGTTGAACTCGAGATGGATGCAGCGGGCCGCGGCGTCGAAGCAGAACTCACCCCAGGCGCCGTCGTTGTTTTCCCAACCTCCATGGGTGTCGGAGAGAAAATCGTAGGCGAGCTGCTCGACGACACCCTCGAGCGAGAGTTGCCGCATCTCGACCTCGGGGTCGTCCCAGGTGAGCGCGGCGTAGTCGATCTCGGTCGCAGGGAACTCGACGGAAGTCTCGCCGGACCATGCGCCGATGCTTTCGATCTGGCCGCTGTCCCCGGCCCCGTCAAAGGTCACGGTGACATGGGTGATGCCGGCGGCCGTGAGCCCGTCGAACAGGCGATCCTTATTGCCGGGGCGCAGCGCTTCGATCCGAGCGGCACGCTCGGCATGGGCCGCGAAGATCTGCGCCATGTCGACGGTCGAGGGCGCCATCGGGGGCGCGAGGGTGGGTTCAGTCAGATTCATCGGGTGTCTCCGGTAAGGGGAAGGGATAGGAGCCGGGCCGGGCGATCTCTCTCCCCCGGACAAGCTCCAAATCCCCCCTGCCCGCCTCTGCCTCTCGGGTCTCACGCGGCGACCTGGAGCGCCTTGGCGGCGAAACCGCGCCAGAGCGGATCGACAAAGCGAGCATCCAGAAGATCGGCGCGGTGGCGCAGCCGCTGCGCCAGATCGGGCTCGCCCCAGGCGGCCGCGCGGCCCGCCTGCGCGCGCAGCTGGCTCGCCTCGGTTACCACGCCGCGGGCTTCGGCCGCGCTTGTCACCGGGTGGCACCAGGCGACGGCGTGGTCGCTAGCGGCCCCGGCCAGCACAAGGCGCTCGTCGCGGTCGAGGATCGCCAGAAGCTGGGGCGCAGCATCTGGGGCAATCCCTTCGGCATGGTCGATCGCGCCCTGCATGGCCACGGCCAAGGTCGCGAAACGGGCGAGGACGAGCGGAGCGGCCCGGCCCGACATCAGATCGGCCGGTGCGCGGCGCGACAGGGTCAGGGCGAAGGGGTGACTGTGGTCAACGTCGCCCGAGGGAAAATGCGGCGGGACGCCCCGCGCGTAAGCGGTCGGGTGGATGGGCAATGGCAGGTCGAACATGGGAAAATCTCCAACGGCGCGGGAAGCCGTTCTCCCCACCTCAAACCGTCAAAGACCAAACCGCCGCCCTCTTCCTTGCGCATTCCGAGGCATCCGGTCGGCGGTTCCGACAACATCCGGTCAGTCATTC
>NZ_VDEK01000068.1:0-2500 GCF_007668225.1 Cereibacter sediminicola
CCTTCAGGTTATGAGCCTGACGAGCTACCGGGCTGCTCCACCCCGCGGCCGTTTTTTGCGTCTTTGTGACGCGTTTGATTTTGTTTTCGTTCTGGAGGATATCGTTTCTTTTCAGGTCTGGCGGCGACCTACTCTCCCACGTCTTGAGACGCAGTACCATTGGCGCGACGGCACTTAACGGCCGAGTTCGGGATGGGATCGGGTGTTTTGCTCGTGCTATGGCCACCAGACCGGAGAAGAAACGACAACATCAGGCTTTATGCTTGTTCCAGGTCGGTTTTGCTTCTGATCTGGGGTAGAGCTTTGGCTTTTTGAGCCTTGCTGTTACCGGGTCAGATCAAGCCAATCGGGCAATTAGTACCAGTCAGCTGAACGCATTGCTGCGCTTACACCTCTGGCCTATCGACGTGGTGGTCTTCCACGGCCCTCAAGGGAGACCTTGTTTTGAAGGGGGCTTCCCGCTTAGATGCCTTCAGCGGTTATCCTGTCCGATCATAGCTACCCAGCACTGCCGTTGGCACGACAACTGGTCCACCAGTGGATCGTTCACCCCGGTCCTCTCGTACTAGGGGCAACTCTTCTCAAGTCTCCTACACCCACGGCAGATAGGGACCGAACTGTCTCACGACGTTCTAAACCCAGCTCACGTACCTCTTTAAATGGCGAACAGCCATACCCTTGGGACCTGCTCCAGCCCCAGGATGAGATGAGCCGACATCGAGGTGCCAAACGATGCCGTCGATATGGACTCTTGGGCATCATCAGCCTGTTATCCCCAGAGTACCTTTTATCCGTTGAGCGATGGCCCTTCCACTCGGGACCACCGGATCACTATGGCCGACTTTCGTCTCTGCTCGACTTGTCAGTCTTGCAGTCAGGCGGGCTTCTGCCATTGCACTCGACGACCGATTTCCGACCGGTCTGAGCCCACCATCGCGCGCCTCCGTTACTGTTTGGGAGGCGACCGCCCCAGTCAAACTACCCACCACGCAGGGTCCCGGATCCAGGTAATGGACCGCGGTTAGACATCAAGAATGCGAAGGGTGGTATCTCAAGGTTGGCTCCACGGGAACTGGCGTCCCCGTTTCGATGCCTACCACCTATCCTGCACATCACATTCCTGATGCCAGTGCGAAGCTATAGTAAAGGTTCATGGGGTCTTTCCGTCTAACCGCGGGAAGTGTGCATCTTGACACACAGTTCAATTTCGCTGAGTCCACATCAGAGACAGCGGGGAGATCGTTACGCCATTCGTGCAGGTCGGAACTTACCCGACAAGGAATTTCGCTACCTTAGGACCGTTATAGTTACGGCCGCCGTTTACTGGGGCTTCAATTCAAGGCTTGCACCTCTCCTTTTAACCTTCCAGCACCGGGCAGGCGTCAGACCCTATACGTCGCCTTGCGGCTTCGCAGAGCCCTGTGTTTTAAGTAAACAGTCGCCACCCCCTGGTTTGTGCCCCCCGCCTCTGGTTGCCCAAAGACGGGGCCTCCTTCTCGCGAACTTACGGAGGCATTTTGCCGAGTTCCTTTGATGTGGTTCTCTCAAGCGCCTTGGTATTCTCTACCAGTCCACCTGTGTCGGTTTAGGGTACGGTCTGATGGAGGGCTATTTCCAGGGACCGCTCAGCAGCCCGGCCAATCCGATAAGGCCGAACTACACCTGCGATCCGTCACATCCTCCTGGCCCAGGAATATTAACCTGGTTCCCATCGACTACGCCTTTCGGCCTCGCCTTAGGGGCCGGCTCACCCTGCTCAGATTAGCTTTAAGCAGGAACCCTTGGACTTTCGGCGACAGGGTCTCTCACCCTGTTTGTCGCTACTCATGTCAACATTCTCGCTTCCGATCTCTCCACCGGATGCCTTACGGCCCGGCTTCACAGAAAGCTTCGCGTCTCTGTCTCCCCGGAGGGATAAGAGACATGAAGCTGTATCACGGAACGCTCCGCTACCACGCGTATTGCTACGCATCCTGAGCTTCGGCTCGTGGCTTGAGCCCCGTTACATCTTCGCCGCAGGACAGCTTGTCTAGACCAGTGAGCTGTTACGCTATCTTTAAAGGATGGCTGCTTCTAAGCCAACCTCCTGGTTGTTTTGGCCGTCCCACATGCTTTCCCACTTAGCCACGAATTGGGGGCCTTAGCTGCAGGTCAGGGTTGTTTCCCTCTTCACGACGGACGTTAGCACCCGCCGTGTGTCTCCCGGATAGTACTCTCGGGTATTCGGAGTTTGCTTAGACTCAGTAAGGCTGTGGGCCCCCATCATCCATGCAGTGCTCTACCCCCCGAGGTATTCGTCCGAGGCGCTACCTAAATAGCTTTCGCGGAGAACCAGCTATCTCCAGGTTTGATTGGCCTTTCACCCCTAGCCACAAGTCATCCAGACCCTTTTCAACGGGTGTTGGTTCGGACCTCCATCAGGTGTTACCCTGACTTCATCCTGCTCATGGCTAGATCACCTGGTTTCGGGTCTGATCCCACGAACTCGACGCCCTTTTAA
>NZ_VDEK01000069.1:0-5680 GCF_007668225.1 Cereibacter sediminicola
ATCGGCGCACTTCGCACCCGCATCATGCTCCTGCAAGATGCCAATGATCTGCTCTGCCGTCAGTCGTGCCTTCTTCATCGTCCGCCCTCTCCATGGGCCGGACTCTAATCACAGATGGAGGAAAAATCTCGTAGCAGGTCACAACAACCGCCGCCTGCTGGAGCCCATCGGGAACATCCCGCCCGCCGAAGCCGAGGCGAACTTCTACGCTGCTCTGGACGCTGAACCCATGGCCGCATAACTAACCGAAATCAGCCTCCGACAAACCCGGCGCGGTTCACAGATTGAGGCGCGCCGTCGGTTCTCTGGCGAGAGTTGACAGCGCGTCCTCTTGGAGTTCGTGTTCGCCCTCAGGCACGAACCTGACAGGTTCACCCAAGCACCCTTCTGACCGCCTCTTGCGTGGCGCTCACGACCATGTCCGCATCCTCCCGCGTCATGCAGAGGGGCGGGGCGAAGCCAAGGATGTCGCCTTGCGGCATGGCGCGGCCGATGACACCCCTTTCCAGCAAGGCCGCCGACACCGCCGGCCCCACCTTCCGGGCCGGATCGAAGAAGCGGCGGTCGTTGCGGTCCTCCACGAACTCCACCGCCGCCATCAGGCCGTCGCCGCGCACCTCGCCGACATGGGCATGGTCCGACAGCGCATCGGCCAGAGCCGCGCGGAAGTAGGCGCCCACCTCGCCCGCGTTGCGCACAAGGTCCAGCTCGTCGATCAGCTTCAGGTTCGCCACCCCCGCCGCCGCGCAGACTGGATGCGCCGAATAGGTCCAGCCGTGGCCGATGGGGCCGAAGCGGTCCGATCCCTCGACCAGCACCTCCCACATGCGCTGTGAGACGATCGAGCCCGACAGCGGCGCATAGGCCGAGGTCAGCCCCTTGGCGATGGTGATCAGGTCGGGCTCCATCCCGTAATGGACCGAGCCGAACATGGTGCCGAGGCGGCCGAAGCCCGTCACCACCTCGTCGGCCACCAGCAGGATGTCGTATTTCTTCAGCACCGCCTGGATCGCCGCCCAGTAGCCGGCGGGCGGCGGAACGATCCCCCCGGTGCCAAGGATCGGCTCGCCGATGAAGGCGGCGATCGTGTCCGGGCCTTCGGCCAGGATCAGTTCCTCGAGCCGTGCCGCGCAATGGGCGCTGAACTGCTCCTCGGTCTGGCTGCGGTCCTCGCGCCGGAAGTAATAGGGCGCCTCGGTATGCAGCACCGGCGCCAGCGGCAGGTCGAACTGGGCATGGAACAGCGACAGCCCGGTGAGCGAGCCGGTCATCAGCCCCGAGCCGTGATAGCCGCGCCAGCGGCTGATGATCTTCTTCTTCTCGGGGCGGCCGAGGATGTTGTTGTAATACCAGATCAGCTTGATGTTGGTCTCGTTCGCGTCCGATCCTGACAGGCCGAAATAGACCCGGCTCATGGTCTCGGGTGCGCGCTCGATGATCATGCGGGCGAGCGTGACGCTCGCTTCGGTGCCGTGGCCGACATAGGCGTGGTAATAGGCAAGCTGGCGGGCCTGTTCGGCGATGGCCTCGGCGATCTCGGTCCGGCCGTAGCCCACGTTCACGCAATAGAGGCCGGCGAAGGCGTCGAGGCTCTCGCGGCCCTCGGCGTCGGTGATCCGGCAGCCCGTGCCGCCGGTGATCATCCGGCGCGGGGTCTCGCCGCGGGCATGGCTGCCCATGTGCGTCGAGGGATGGAAGAAGTGGTCGCGGTCCCAGGCGTTCAGGTCGTTGTCGCGGTCGAGCATGTTCGTCCTTTCCGGCTCAGGCGGCCGTGTCGATGCAGAGATATTTAAGTTCGGTGAAGGCCTCGATTCCGTGGCGCGAGCCTTCGCGGCCGAGACCCGACTGTTTCCAGCCGCCGAAGGGGATGGGGCCGCCGGTGATCTTGACGCGGTTGATCGCCACCATCCCGAACTCCAGCGCCCTTGCCATGCGCAGCGCGCGGGCGCCGTCGCGCGTCACGACATAGGCCACCAGTCCGTAGTCGGTGGCGTTGGCGCGGGCGATCGCCTCGGCCTCGCTGTCGAACGCCAGCAGCGAGGCGACGGGTCCGAAGGTTTCCTCGCGGTGGATCAGCGCCTCGTCGGGCGCGCCGACGAGAAGGGTCGGCATGTAGGCGAGGGGCAGGTCGGGATGGGCGTGGCCGCCTGTGACCAGCCGCGCCCCGCGCGCCCGCGCATCCTCGACCTGCGCTGCGACCTTGGCCAGCGCGCGGGCATGCATCAGCGGCCCGATCTCGGTGCCGGGATCAAGGCCCGGCCCCACCTTCAGCGCGCCGATGCGCGCGGCCAGACGCTCGGTGAAGGCCGGCAGGATCGGGCGCTCGACATAGATGCGGTTGGCGGCCAGGCAATCCTGCCCCGAGGTGGCGAATTTCGCGGCCATCGCCAGATCCACCGCGCGGTCAAGGTCGGCGTCGGCAAAGACCAGCATCGGCGCATGGCCGCCCAGCTCCATCACCAGCCGCTTCAGGCCCGGCGCCGCATTCGTGGCGATCAGCCGGCCGACCTCGGTCGAGCCGGTGAAGGACAGCGCGGCCAGCCGCGGGTCGGTGCACATCTGCCCGACGATCCCCGCGGCCTCGCCCGGCACCAGGTTCATCACGCCCGGCGGCAGCCCCGCGCGCTCGGCCAGTTCGGCCAGCGCCAGCGCCGACAGCGGGGTTTCGGCGCTGGGATGGACGACCGTCGTGCAGCCCGCGGCGAGCGCGGCGGCCACCTTGCGGGTGATCATCGCGCTGGGAAAGTTCCAGGGCGTCACCACGCCCACCGGCCCCAGCGCCTCGCGCCGCACGATCATCTCGACATCGGGCAGATGCGGGGTCACGCCCTCGACATTCAGGCGGGGCGCTTCGCCGGCATACCAGTCGAGGAACTCGGCGGCATAGGCGATCTCGCCCCGGCTTTCGTCCAGCGGCTTGCCCTGCTCCAGCGTCATGATCAGCGCCAGATCCTCGGTCGCCGTCCGCATCAGCTCGGCCCAGCGACGCAGGATGCGCGCGCGTTCCTGCGGAAGGCGGTCGCGCCAGCCGGGGAAGGCGGAGTGCGCCGCGGCAATGGCGGCGTCGGTCTCGACCGGACCAAGCCGCGCGACGCGCGCGACGAGCGCGCCGCTGGCGGGATCGGTCACGGCGAAATCGGCCGCGTCCGGGGCGGCGGTCCAGCGGCCGCCCACATGGCCAAGGGTGCGCAACAGCGTCCGGTCGGTCAGGCGCGACAGGGCGGGGTGGGTCGTCTGGAGCGGTCGGGCGTTCATGGGGCCTCCTTCAGCTCTGCTCATCCTGATCGAAACGGGCAGAGAAGGGGGCCAAAGTCGGGCTGGGGCATGGTCCATCCGGGCCGGCATGCGGGGGGTGGATGGAGAAAGTCTCTACGGGCCGGCGAAAAGCGTCATCGGCAGCGGGCCGTCCTCCTTGACGGTGCGGGTGACGATGTAGGTGAAGTAGCGGTCGATCCCGATCTCGTCGGCCAGAAGCCCGTCGATCAGCCGCTGATAGGCGTCGATGTCGCGCGCCACGACCTTCAGGATGTAATCCACCCCGCCGCCCACCGACCAGCAGGCCAGAACCTCGTCGCGGGCCGAGACCGCGCGCTCGAACCGGTCGAAGTCGGACTGGCGGTGGTTGGCCAGCGTCACCTCGACCAGCACGGTCGCGAAGGGGGCCACCCGGCGCGGCGCGAGCCGGGCGTGATAGCCCGCGATCAGCCCCGCCTGCTCCAGCTTGCGCAGGCGCAGCCAGCAGGGCGTGGGCGACAGGCCCACCGTCTCGGCCAGCCGCAGCTTGGTGATCCGCCCCTCCCTCTGGACGGCCTCGAGGATGCGCAGGTCGATCGGGTCCAGCTTCATGGCATCCTCCGGAAGAATGGTTTGCAGAATGACATGAGTTTCGGCAGCATGGCAATCATGACAATATGGATGCCCAACCCCGACACCCTGTCCCGTCCCGCCTATCTTTCGCTGGCCGAGCAGTTCTCCCGTGCCATCGAGGGCGGGCACCTGCCGCCCGGCGCGCGGCTTCTGCCGCAGCGCAAGCTGGCCGACCGGCTGGGCCTGTCGCTGCAGACGGTCAGCCGCGCCTATGACGAGCTGATCCGGCGCGGGCTGATCCAGGGCGAGGTGGGGCGGGGCTCCTTCGTGCTGGGGCCGGGGGCCGAGGCGCGCCAGCCTTACCTGCCCGAGCGGCCGGGCGAGGTGATCGACCTGTCGATCCTGAAGCCGGTGGTCGAGACGCTGCACATGGACCGCCTGCGCGAGGGCTTCGCCTGGCTTGGCGAGAACCTCGCCGCCTCCTCCGCCCTCTCGTTTCGGCCCAATATGGTCATGCCCCACCACCGTGCCGTCGCGGTCGAGTGGTTGAACGGGCTGGGCGTGCCGGCCGAACCGTCGGGAATCGTGCTGACGAACGGCGCCACGCCCGCCATCACGGCCGCGGTGATGAGTGCGGCCCCGCCGGGCGCCGGCATCGCCGCGGCCGCACTGACACACCACACGCTGAAGCCGCTCTGCACCTATCTGGGCCTGCATCTGGAGGGGCTGGCGATTGACGGCCACGGGATGATCCCCGCCGCGCTGGACGAGGCCGCGCGCCGCGGCCAGATCCGCGCGGTCTATCTTCAGCCCAATGTCATCAATCCCTTGGCCATGATGATGCCCGCCGACCGGCGTGCCGAACTGGTCGAGGTGGTCCGCCGCCACGATCTGGCGATCATCGAGAACGACATCCTGAACATGATGATCGCCGACCGTGCGCCGGCCTTCGCCACGCTGGCGCCCGAGCGGACGCTGTATATCTGCGGCTTCACCAAGATCACCGTGCCGGGCCTGCGGCTGGCCTATCTGCACGCGCCGCCGCGCTTTGCCACGGCCGCCGCCAACCGGCATCTGGTCTCGAACTGGATGGCGACGCCGCCGATGGCGGACCTGCTGTCGCACTGGGTCAAGGACGGGACGGTGGCGTCGCTGGCCGCCTGGCAGGCGCGCGCGATGGCCGACCGGCACGCGCTGGCGTCGGAGGTGCTGGGGGCGCAGATGCCCGTCTGCCACCCCAACAGCCTGCATCTCTGGCTGCCGCTGCCCGAGGGCTGGACCGAGGAGGCCTTTGTCGAGCAGGCACGCTTCATGGGGCTGGGCGTCGCCGCGGGCCATGCCTTCCGTGCCAGCGACAAGGCGCCGCCGCAGGCGATTCGGGTCTCGCTGGGATCGACCCGCGCCGAGGACCTTCGCCGCGGCCTGTCGCTGATCGCAGGCCTTCTGAGAGACACGCCCGAGCCGCCATTGCCCACGATCTGAGCGACTTCTGTCTGGCGCGGCTGCGTAAATTGTAATGATATTATTTTCCTTTTGACATGATATTGTCGCGCCCTGATCCTGTCTGCGAACCACCCCAGGAGGGCAGGCGTGACGCAGCCGATCATCCGTATCGATCGCCTTGAGAAATCCTTCGGCAGTCTGAAGGTTCTTGACGGCCTGTCGTTCGACGTGATGCCGGGCGAGAAGCTGGCGCTGATCGGGCCCTCGGGCTCGGGCAAGACGACGATCCTGCGCATCCTGATGACGCTGGAAACCATCACCGGCGGCCATGTCGAGGTCTGCGGCGAGCAGCTGTTCCACATGCGTCGCAACGGCGTCGAGCGGCCGGCGGATGAGGCGCACCTGCACCACATGCGCCGCCACATCGGCA